>NZ_CP169638.1:3383270-3722406 GCF_042134605.1 Flagellimonas alginilytica
TTGCCAGGATGAATACTTTGTCAGTGATTATGGCAAAACCAAATTGTAATGTTAATAAGGTTAGAACGAATGTTGCTAAAATCAAAATAGGTTTGATAAATGCCTTGGAGTAAGTAGTATTGTTCATGCTGAATGGTTTAATACTCTTGCAATAAAAGTGGTTGTGTTTTTAGGTGTGTAAACCTATCGACCCTAGTTTATAGGCTGATCGTAAAACATGTACAAACCAATATTATTAGGTTGACTAGAACACACAATTTGGGGGCAAATATCTTCTTTACCAAGCAGTTATTAGGTAACGAATTGACGAGTCATGCGGCTCAATTGACGTATGGCCGTTTTGAGTTTATAAATGACATTATATGCCTAGGAGAACAGGCAGATATCAATAGCAAATCCTGATCAAGTAAGTAATATGATCAGTTAATTATTGTAAAGGATATTAAATAATGTTATGTGGTTTTAATACAGACTCTTCTTTAAATAATGTGCCGTATAGGACCCGACATGGTTAACAATCTCCTCCGGAGTGCCTTCGACTACCAAGTTCCCACCTTTTTCACCGCCTTCGGGGCCTAGGTCTATAATGTAATCAGCACATTTTATGAGCTCCATATTGTGTTCGATAACAATAATGGAATGTCCCTTGTCCAAAAGTTCTTCAAAGGATTTGAGCAGTTTCTTGATATCGTGAAAATGAAGACCCGTAGTGGGTTCATCAAAGATGAACAAGGCTTTTTCCTTGGTATGACCTTTCACCAGGAATGAGGCAAGTTTTATACGTTGTGCCTCGCCGCCAGATAGGGTGGAAGAGGATTGCCCCAAGGTAACATAACCCAATCCTACGTCTTGCAACGGTTTTAGCTTGGTTACGATCTTGTTCTGATTGTACTTGGCAAAGTGATCAATGGCATCGTCAATGGTCATGTTCAAGATATCATCTATGTTCTTACCTTCGAACTGTACTTCCAGGATTTCCTTTTTAAAACGTTTGCCGCCACATACATCACACTCCAAATGTACATCGGCCATAAACTGCATCTCTACGGTAATCTCTCCCTCTCCCTTACATTTTTCGCAACGACCACCATCTACATTAAAGGAAAAGTGTTTGGCCTTATAACCACGTAGCTTGCTCAGTTTTTGCGAAGCGAGCAGACTTCTTATATCATCGTAGGCTTTAATATAAGTGACCGGATTGGAGCGCGAGGAACGGCCAATCGGGTTTTGATCTACAAATTCCACATGTTTGATATGGGCATACTTGCCATACATTTCCGAGAACTGTCCGGCCTTTTCACCATACCCCCCTGTTTCCTTTAAAATAGAAGGATACAGAATTTTACGGACCAAGGTACTTTTCCCACTTCCCGACACTCCGGTGACCACTGTGAGTACGTTCAAAGGAAAAGTAACATCTATGTTTTTGAGGTTGTTTTCTCTCGCTCCTTTAATTTGAATATAATGCTTTGAGTTTCTCCGTTCTGAAGGAACAGGGATTTCCATGGTTCCATTAAGATAGTTTGCCGTTAACGAATCGGCCTGTAAGATGGTTTCCCAATCCCCAGTAGCCACTACGTTTCCGCCCAGGGTCCCCGCTTCTGGGCCAATATCGATAATTTCATCGGCAGCCTTCATAATATCTTCATCGTGTTCTACTACAATAACGGTATTCCCCAGATCACGAAGTGATTTTAATACTTCGATCAAATTTTCGGTGTCCCTGGGATGAAGTCCAATGCTGGGTTCGTCCAAAATATACATGGACCCCACTAAACTGCTTCCCAAGGATGTGGCAAGATTGATCCGTTGACTTTCCCCTCCGGAAAGGGTGTTGGATTTTCGATTTATTGTAAGATAACCTAGACCGACCTTGTCCAAAAACTCCAATCGGGTGGTAATTTCCTTGAGCAATCGTTTGGATATTGCCGTGTCGTGCTCGGACAGCTGTAAGCCGTTAAAAAACGGCATTAATTGTTTAATGGGCAGCTCTATTAAATCTGAAATGGATTTATTGTCCACTTTTACAAAGTTCGCTTCTTTGCGCAGGCGTTTTCCTTTACATACGGAGCATTTGGTTTTACCTCGGTATCTGGACAACATTACCCTGTTCTGGATTTTATAGCTTTTCTCCTCCAGTTGCTCAAAAAATTTATGTATACCAATAAAATGTTCGTTGCCGTCCCAAACCAATTGTTTTTGGGAATCCGAAAGTTCGAACCAAGGTTTATGTATGGGAAAGTCGAACTTGTATGCCGAATTTACCAATTGATCCCTGTACCAGCCCATACTTTCGCCACGCCAAGGGAAGATTGCATTTTCATAAACGGATAAAGAGGTGTTGGGAATTACCAGGTCTTCATCAATACCTATTACATCACCATATCCTTCGCACTTTGGGCATGCACCGTAGGGATTGTTAAAACTGAACAAGTGTACATTGGGTTCCAAAAACTTCATTCCGTCCAACTCAAACTGGTTGCTGAATGTTTTGATCTCGCCAGTCTGAATGTTTTCTATGGCACAGGTTCCCTTACCTTCAAAAAACGCATTGTCCACTGCATTGGCCAAACGGTTCCAGAAATCCTCATCATTCTTCACTATAATACGATCTACTACAAGATCGAATTCCCTACCGATATCTTCCGGGGCTTGATCAATACGGATGACTTCTCCCTTATATTTTATCCTGGCATACCCTTGTTTGGAAAAAAGCTCCAACGATTTTAGCGGTTCTCGTTCGTCGGATATGGTTATGGGGGACAACAAAAGAAGTTTGTCCCTTTCGTTCAACTGCTTTATGTAGTCGATAACATCGGTTACGGTATGCTTTTTAACCACTTTGCCAGAAATAGGGGAAATGGTTTTCCCAATACGTGCGTAAAGCAGTTTTAGGTAATCATATATTTCCGTGGTAGTGCCCACCGTAGATCTTGGGTTGGTGGAATTTACTTTTTGTTCTATGGCAATGGCAGGGGCTATACCTTTAATATAGTCCACTTTGGGTTTGTCCAATTTTCCCAAGAACTGTCGTGCATAGGAGGAAAGACTTTCCACATATCTACGCTGTCCTTCGGCATAAAGTGTATCAAAAGCCAAACTCGATTTTCCAGAACCGGATAATCCTGTGATAACCACCAACTTATTTCTTGGAATCACAACATCGATATTCTTTAGGTTATGTAGTTTGGCACCTTTGATTATAATATTCTGCTTAGGATCTACGTTGATATTGATTGCCATATGTTAAAATTAGGGTTCCAAAGATACGATACACTGCACTTTATACGTATATTGTATCAGTTAACATATAAAAATCGTCAACTCACAACATAGATTTTTAGATCGCCTCCCTATTTATCTATATTTGAAGTGTAATTAAAATCCTGATAGGCCTATACAGAATAATTACTTTTTAAAGATTAAAAACTGAACAACTAAAGTCTTTCTTGGCAAAGGAAGGGCTGTGATTTTAACCCAAAAAAGTAATTTGTATGGAACAGCTACAGATTAATGACTCGATTTTAGTAAAAAACTACATTAACGGAGACGAAAAGGCTCTTGAAATCCTGATCAACAGACACAACCAAAGAATCACTAGCTTTATTTACAGCAAAGTTCTGGATAGAGATGTGGCAGAGGACATCTTCCAGGACACTTTTATTAAGGTGATCAAAACCTTGAAAAAAGGAAGCTACAGCGAAGAGGGTAAATTTTTACCTTGGGTAATGCGGATTGCCCACAATTTGGTGATAGACCATTTCCGTAAAAACAAGAGAATGCCCAAATTTGAGGGAAGCGACGATTTCAACATCTTCTCCGTAATCCACGACGAGAAATTGAACGCCGAAAAACAGATCATTAAAGATCAAATAGAAAGTGATCTTACCCTTTTGATCGATGAGTTACCGGACGACCAGCGCGAAGTACTTATCATGCGAATCTACAAAGACATGAGTTTCAAAGAGATATCCGAAAACACCAACGTTAGTATTAACACAGCTTTGGGCAGAATGCGATACGCTCTTATTAATCTTAGAAAAATAGTTGAGCGTAAGAACATCGTTTTAACGAATTAATCGGCATTACGTCGAACGCTGCAATATTTCCAATCTAGCGCCGTTATATAATGGAAACAATTACTTACGCTAGAATATGGAAAACATTTACTCTGAAGAACAAAAATCCGTAAAAACGGTAAAAGCGAGCCAGAAAACTGTTGATTTCTTACTTAGCTTTTCAAAATCGATTCATGTAGTTGACTACAAAAAACACCAGTTTGAAGTAACATTGAATTAATTTAAGGATCAAACTGACGAAAAGAGCCGCAATTAGCGGCTCTTTTTGTTTTTATAGTATTCGTTGATCACCGATTTGCGCCCAATATTCTTGGTGATAATATCCTTTTCCAAGTCCCAGCCCCTGGCAGGCGAATATTCCCGGCCATACCAAATTATTTGAAGATGCAACCTGTTCCAGATTTCTTTTGGAAATAAACGTTTGGCATCACGTTCGGTCTGTACCACATTTTTGCCATTGCTAAAACCCCAACGGTACATCAACCTATGAATATGGGTGTCCACAGGAAAGGCTGGAATCCCAAAGGCTTGTGAAACCACTACACTTGCGGTTTTATGTCCCACTGCTGGCAATTCTTCCAACAAAGCAATATCCCTGGGTACCTTGCCATTGTACTTTTCTATCAGTATTTTGGAAAGTCCATAAATGCCTTTTGCTTTCATAGGGGATAGACCCACTGGCTTAATGATCTCCCGAATCTCTTCCTCCGATAACTTTACCATATCGTATGGATTATCGGCCTTTTCAAATAAAAGAGGGGTAATTTGATTGACACGAACATCGGTACTTTGTGCGGATAGCAAAACTGCAATCAACAAGGTATAGGGATCCTTATGATCTAAAGGTATGGGAATGGTAGGATAAAGTTCATCCAAGGTTTTTACGGCGAAATCAACCTTTTCTTGTTTGGTCATATTTGTTTAACTTTGCTTGTATAAATATTAAACAATAAATTCAATCACAAAGATCATGAATATGTTAAAAATAGGAGATAAAGTACCTGATTTTTCAGCAAAAGACCAAGACGGCAATACAATTAATCTTAGTGATTACAAAGGCAAGAAGTTAGTGGTATTTTTCTACCCTAAAGCAAGTACTCCTGGATGTACGGCCGAAGCCTGTAATTTACGGGACAATTATAAGGAATTGCAAGATCAAGGTTTTGAGCTTTTGGGCGTTAGTGCCGATTCAGAAAAAAGACAATCCAATTTTAGGAACAAATACGAGTTTCCTTTTCCCTTATTGGCAGACGAAGACCATACCGTAATCAACACCTTTGGTGTTTGGGGGCCAAAAAAGTTTATGGGAAAAGAATACGACGGTATCCATCGTACCACTTTTATTATTGATGGGGATGGAGTGGTAGAAAACGTTATCAGTAAAGTAAAAACCAAAGACCACGCTGCGCAGATATTGTCTTAAAATACTTTTTTTCTCATCGAGCGTAGTCGAGATGTCAATAAACAGGAGGCATTTTAAAGTTCTCGATTGCGCTCGAACGGACAATAAAACGTAATAAAGTAAGAAAGGCACTGATTTCAGTGCCTTTTTGTTTATTCTTTTTTCTCAAGAACCTTTCTGGTAAATAAGTTTTTTTCTTTGATTATTTCGGCAATACCCTCCGGTAATTCTTCTTCCCATCCATCATCCTTGTTAATGATTCTTTTAAGAACATCCCTGGAGAAAATATGGAGCACATCCGGGTCATAATCAATAATGTCCATCACCTTTCCGTTATATTTAAAGAATTTGTACAATTCTTTCATTCTTGGATGAACCTTTACATTGTTGCTGGTAAGCACCTGTCCCGTTTCTGGATCTTTCATAGGGTAGAGGTACACTTTTAAATCCTTAAAGAACAGTTTGCCGAACGCTTCAAGAATACCACCGCTCAAGTGACGATAGTATTTTTCATCAAAAACATCTACCAAGTTGTTCACGCCCATGGTCAATCCAATTTTGGCCTTGGTGTAGCTGTTAAAGTATTCCACCAACTTATAATATTCTTGGAATTTGGAAATAAGCACCGTATGCCCCAGGGAACAAAGAAGCTCCGCACGATCCATAAAGTCTTGCTCATCTATTTCACCCGAAGCTTTTAGGTTGGACAAGGTAATTTCGAAAACTACAATGGCATTGTCCATATCTACTGTTTGCTCCCGAATAAAAATATCGTACGATTTCTGGAACATATCCATATTCACCTTGGTCACCGGTCTAAAACTACCGCGAAGAGCCAAAATGTTTTTCTTGTAAAGCACGGCCGCAGGCAAAAGGTTATGCCCATCGGGGCCGAACATTACCGCATCCGTCATATCGTTTTTAATAAGCTGAAGGCTCATTAAACGGTTGTCGACCTCGGAAAAATTAGGCCCGGTAAAGTTGATCATATCAATCTCCAAAGTATCGTGGTCGATATGATCGTATAGATATTTTAAGAGCTTTTTGGGCTTGTGGAACTTAAAAAAGGCGCCGTAAATTAAATTAACACCTAAAATACCGAGGGTTTCCTGTTGTAATCTGGCCTCGTTTTGTTTAAATCGAATATGGAGAATAATTTCGTCGTACTCCTTTTGGTCCGGGTCTAATTGAAAACGAAGACCGACCCAACCATGCCCTTTGTATCTTTTTGAAAAATCGATGGTGGCCACAGTATTGGCATAACTAAAGAACAGGTAATCGGGGTTGTTGTCCCTACTGATCCGTTCTTCCACCAAACGCATTTCGTGGTCCAACATCTTTTTTAATCGGGATTGTGTAACGTAACGGCCATCCTCTTCGATTCCATAAATGGCATCACTAAAAGATTTGTCGTAGGCGCTCATTGCCTTTGCAATAGTTCCGGACGCGCCACCAGCTCTAAAAAAATGTCTGGCTGTTTCTTGTCCCGCTCCGATCTCGGCAAAAGTTCCGTAAATATCTCGATTCAAATTTATCCTTAAGGTTTTCGCCTTTATGGAAGGAATATTTTCAAAAGAATTTTCTTTGCTTGGTACGCTGGGCATTTCCAAATTTTTAAACTACGGCAAAGTTACACTCTTCGGGCAATCTATTAAATAAATAAGTTATAATTTTGGTTTTAATGGATGATAAGATGACCATTACTTTTTTAGGCACGGGCACTTCGCAGGGAATACCCGTGATCGGAAGCAACCATCCCGTTTGTCTTAGTACAGACCCTAAGGATAAAAGACTGCGTGTATCGGTATTGATTTCTTGGGAAGAATATAATTATGTTATTGATTGTGGCCCTGATTTTCGACAGCAAATGTTGACCAATCCCATTGAAAGACTGGATGGCATTCTGTTTACCCACGAGCATGCCGATCATACTGCGGGCATCGATGATATTCGCCCATTTTTCTTTAGGCAGGGAGATATTCCCGTTTATGCCCATCCACGGGTGCTAGATTCGCTCCGTAGGCGGTTTGATTATATTTTTGCCGATGAGGACCGATACCCCGGAGCCCCGGCGGTAGAAGTGCACGAAGTCTTTAAAAATACGAATATTCCATTGGGCGATTTAGATGTGGTACCTATTGAAGCCTACCATAACCGTTTACAGGTTTTTGGCTATCGTTTTGGAGAGTTTGTTTACATGACCGATGTTAAAAGAGTGGAGGAGGAGGAAATCAAAAAAATAAAAGGCGCAAAAATTTTAGTGGTCAATGCACTGCGTATTGAGCCCCACCATTCCCATTTTAATTTGGAAGAAGCATTGGAATTTGCAGAAAAAGTAGGCGCGGAACAAACCTATTTTACCCATATCAGCGCTTTGTTGGGTTTTCATGAAGAAGTTGAAAAAAAACTGCCAGAAAATGTACATTTGGCCTACGATAACCTAAAGATAAAAATATAGAAGTTCTTAATTCGTTATCATGGCAGGATTATAAAATAACAGATTGTCATTTTGAGTCCGACCCAACACGGGACGGAACATCTCGACTGTGTTCCATGTGACATTAATTGAAATTAAGGATTCATATAATTTTCAAATACATGAAGAAAAACTTATTTCTATACCTATTTGTTTTTGCCGCTCTGTTGGCACTTTTTCAATACGTTACTGGTAGTAACATGCAAAAAGCATTGAGCTCTGATGTGGAAAAATTGGAAAACCAGGTAGTAAAACTCGAAGATTCCCTACAAACCATGCATCTAAAAGTACTGGATATGCAATACTTTACCTTGGAGAACAACGACGATGCCCTGGCCTATTACGACCACTTAAAACTGGAGAACCCATCGCTCTACATCCAGGATAAATTACTGGAAACCAACGAACAAAAAGGAGATAATCCTTTAATTCCCTACGAAGGGATGGAAAGTGATTTTAAGATAAACAAAATCAAAGTACTAAACCATAAATGGATTTTGGCCGATTTCTCAGATGGAAAATACTGGGGGGATATGATCATCAAATATGAGCTAAAAGATGATCTAAGCGTAGATTTTACTTTGGCCGAACATTTACTTTACGCACCACAGGACTATTAATTTGCCTCAAGTCAGTACTTAGCTCGACACATGCAAAAAAATATCATCTGTAACGCATTTCTGAATTCTTAAGTTTTCTTCTCAAAATAGCTTAAATCCGTTGTTGCAACCACTTTTTAAAGGAAAAAAAGTTTTGCTGGGAAACCCCGTGTCCCACCGGAAACTCTTCGTAAGTAGTTGGGATATTTAAGCTTTTGAGGAATTCAGGGGATTTTTGGGCCCATTCCAAAGGGATAACTTGGTCCATTTGACCATGTGAAGCATAAAAACTCAACTTACTGTGATCTTTTTGTTCATAATCTTCCACCAATATATTTTCATTGATGTAACCGCTGAGCGCAACCACATTCTTTATTTTTTCGGGATACGATAATGCTACCGAATAACTCAAAATTGTGCCTTGACTAAAGCCCAGAAGAGAAATATTATCCTCATCCAGATCATAAGCTTCAATGGCCTCATCAATAAAGGCTACTATCTTTTCCCTAGATTCCTTCGCCTGCTCATCGTCGCTCCATTTGCCTTGTTCGGCATCAAAATTAATGGCATACCAAGCATGCCCAAATGGTTCTAGATCATACGGGGCCTTTACGGAAAAAACCATCAATTCTTCTGGTAATTCCGAAGCAAAAGAAAATAAATCCTCCTCGTTGCTCCCATAGCCGTGGAACATAAACAGCGCCGGTATTTTTCCGGATTGTATTGAGGAAGGGCGTAATAAATATGTTAAGGATAGGGGTTTAGGAGACATTTTTCTATTTTATGATATGAAAGTAAACCATTGTTGAAAATACTTGCCCAAAACCGGCAAAGGCTTTGTGTTCTCGTTTAAAACCTGTAAAAAACCAAAAACCCAAATAACCAAATAAAAAAGATAGATGGGTATGGACAAATAAGCTAATCCGGTATAGGTCAATAATATGGCGAGGGCATGGAAAAGTATGTGAATTCCAAAGGCTTGCCTAATGTGGAAACGGGCAAATGTATTTTTTGGTTCCATGTTCATTGTTATTGCGATCAAACAACCCACAATGGTAAGGTAAGATACTATTGCGGCAGTTTTTCCAGGTTGGGGCTTACTCATTAGAAATTGCTTTGGCCGTTGTTAATGATTCCGTAAACTTTTCCTTTTAAAGAAGTACCGATAAACATACTGTTCTTTGAAGTGGATAAAATATCCTTTACTTCAAAAGTATAGGTCTGTTCTGGGTCGAACAAGGTAAAACAGGCTTTGCTCCCTTCTGTAAATTGTGGTTCCTCGATATGATATCTGTCCCGTCCTTTGGTCAATAACCTAATGGTTTCCTCGATTTCGAACAGGGTGTTCAAAGCGCCAAAAGCAGATTCCAGACCAATACTGCCGCTTTTCGCATTATCAAATTCAACTCGTTTGTGTTCTACATCCAACGGTATATGATCTGAGGTCACAAAATCTATGGTTCCATTTTTAACCCCCTTGATCAATGCCTTACAATCGGATTTTGCACGAAGGGGAGGGGACACTTTAAAATTGGAATCAAAGCTCTTTAGGGTCTCATCCGAAAAAAATAGATTATGTACGGCAGTACTGCAGGTGACGTCCAAGCCTTTTTTCTTGGCTTCTGCTATTAGTTTTACCGACCCGGCCGAGGAAATGGTCGGAATATGCAATTTTCCACCGGCGTATTCCAGAATAAACAAGTCACGGGCCACCTGAAGCTCCTCCGCCAATGCGGGAATTCCTTTTAGCCCTAGCATGGTAGATATTTCTCCTTCGTTTACCACTCCTTTGCCCTTAATGTTGTTATCCTGAGGAAAGGAATGTACCAAACCATTAAAATTTTGCGCATACAGCAGGGCAATTTTCAGTAGATTGGGATTGGCTATCTGCTTTTTAAAATCATAAAAAGCCACTGCACCTGCATTTTTCATATCGTATAGCTCTGCAAGATCTACACCGTCGGAATTTTTGGTCAGGGAGCCAATGGGATGAACTTGTGTAGCTTTTCCCTGTCCTCTTTCTTTTAAAAAAACTATATCGGAACTGGTATCGGGAACAGGGTTCGTATTTGGATTTAACACAATATCCGTAAATCCGCTCTTCCCCGCAGTAAAAAGTCCATTGGCAATGGTTTCACGTTCTTCAAAGCCAGGCTCCCCAAAACTTACGCTGCTATCGAACCAACCTAAGGACACGTGTAGATTATCTTTTTCTACAACTTTTGTATTCGAAGGGGCTTCCAAGGACACACCGATCTTATCAATAATACCTTTTTTAATGAGAATATCACGCTTTTTTAAATGCAGACCCTTGTTATCCGGGCACACAATTTTTGCAGACTTCAGCAGAATGTTCATGTAACAAATTTTTGAATGAGTACCTCTATAAGTGCCAGAAGCAACGCTAAAATAACAAACCATTTCCAATAAGCGTAAATGTTATTCTCCGCTTTTAGCTGTTCAAAAAGTTCTGGAATTGAATCCAGGGTGTTTATGTTTTGCAATGTCCCCAAATCCAGGTATTTGAGCTGACTTTCCGTTCTTGGGTAATTAAAGCTGATATTTTGTAAAATCTCATTGTCCCGTACTATGGAATATACCCCATCTTCTGTTGGATTCTGGTCGAAGGTGAGCTGAACCCTCGCGGGAAAACTCTGTTGCAGCGGTATAAATTCGTACCCTTCCTTGGTCACTTTTAAAATATCATCATTGTCCAATTCTACAACAACATCCACGGTAGATGCACTGCCCAATGTATTAAACAGCTTTGGCAATCGTAAGCTCGATTGTGCCATATTATAAAAAGTGGGCACGATCAAAGGTGAATTAACAAAATTGGAATTTGCCAGCTCTAAAGGCGCCGTAAATACATAAAATCTATTGTCACCAATTAAAAAAGGGTTTCCTCCGTCCATGGCCAATGCCGTAGCAAGGTTGGTCCGTACATTAAAATATACACTTGTGGTGGGGTATTGAAAATTGGTCACTTGTTGTTCAAAGACATTTTGGTACAAAGGATGATCGAACGAGATCGTGGTCAACTGAGCTTCCGATGAGACTTTTTCGATAAAACGCGTAGAGGATAAACTGGATAGTAAGGAATTGTATGAAGATAGATCGGTGTTAATGGAGGGAACAATGATCACGGTGCCTCCAGTATTGAAAAACGACCGCAGAACAGTCTGCAAACTACTCGGAATAGCGTTCAAATTATCCAATACTATAACGTTTTTATCATCCAAAACACTATAATCGAGTCGATCTGGTGAGAACTTGTTAAAATCGAACTCATCGCCTCGGAACAGACGGTTCAAATAATCACTTTCCGATTCGCTTATGGCCAACACTTTTATTTTTTCCCTGGTATTGATATTGAAATAAAATCGGTTATCGTAGGCCAAAGCATTGTCCATAATACTCAAGTAGCCATCTAATTTTTGACGGACAGGGATGGAGAATTCAACCTCGGCATTTCCGTTCGATGTAAATTTTGCTGCCGTTTTGGCGATTAGTTCCCCATTGTTGTACAACGAAATCGGCATGGGGTCATCCTCGTTTCCTCCTGAAAGCAGCACTTTAAGACGCCCCTGATCATTTACACTATCATCCATAAAAACCGAATCTATGGACACGTTTGGGACTTGCCGTGGTCGTACGGGAACAAAATGGGCATTCATGGGGGAATCCAAAACGTTGTTTTGCGAAGCTAATCTTTCTTGAAAATCAGAAATTACGATCAGATCTTTAATCGATGTCTTGCTTGTAGAAAACAAACTATTGGCCTTTAAACCAATCTCATTAAGGTTGAGCTGTTTATAAGAGTAGGGTAGTGCCAGCAAGGTATTCTGAATATTTCCTATTCGGATGTTGGTATAGGTCTTATCGTTGGTGAACAAGCTGAATTCCGTGTCACTCCCCACATTTTTGATAAAATCCTGAACAGCCTTTTCCAAAACTGGAATCCCATTTTGCTTGCCTTGCATACTAAAGGAATCATCCAAATAAACCACGATCTCTTTTTCTTGAAGAGCGGTGGTCGAGGAACTGAAAGGTTGTGCAAAGGCAATTATTATAGCTGCCAGTAGCAACAACCGTGTAAACAATAACAACCATTTTTTAAGGCTGTTGCTTTTTCTGGATTCGGAAACTACCTTTTGTAGCATTGCCACATTGGTAAAAGGTGTTTTGGTAAATCGACGTAATTGAAATAAATGGATCAATATGGGTATTACGAGAAGAAAAAGTGCCCAAAAAATTTCTGGATGTTTAAACTGCATTCCCAATTTTGCTTGATCAAAGATAGGGATTAAAATATTTGGATTTTAATATTGATTTGCCAATTGTCCGTGATCCTTGGGCAAAACAGTAAAAGTGTAATCATTTTTGGCCATGGGGAACCATCTTTTCAACACTGATCGCACCGTTTTTATACTCTATTTTTGTATTTGGTACGTAAACTTTACCTTTTACATTTTCAATTTTAAATCAACAGAAAAAGAAATAATCCTGCATCGGGGATTGGCCCAATTCAGTAAAATAACTTCGAATTTCCTCTTGTGCTTCCTCGTTGGCAACGGTTATGATGCTTTGTGGATTTTTTAATTTCTTCAATGCATTAAAATGTACCAATTCTTTACCATAAATGTTTTTTCCGATTTTTTTGGGATTATCGCATAGCCAAACAAAATCCAAGTTTTGTTTTTTAAGACCCTTCGCAATCTTTTTTCCCTTAAATCCCGCACCCCAGATCACTAGGGGTCTATTGGGTGTACGATTCAACTTTAAAAAATAATGGAGCTTGATCTCCAAAAAATAATTTTGTGCGTAGTGCTCATGCGTTCGAGAAGTTCGTGTATCATAGTCTCTCCACAAATGGAGTATTTGGTTACATGGGATTATTTGCAAACCGTTTTCGTAAAATCGGAACGTAAGGTCGTAGTCTTCCGGATATCTGTCCGGTATAAATCCTTGGCATATTTCAAAATCTTGGCGATGGACCATCCAGCATGGGGAAGGAATTGAGCATTCTTTGTAAATCTCTTCAAAATTGGCCCCATTTTCCGTAAGGCGATTAAGCCATTGTTCGTATCTAGCGTAGCCATTACTAATTCCCCTATGTGAAAAATATTTTACCTGTCCTACGGCCACGTGCCCCATTCCTTGTTTTTTCAATGATGAAACCATTACCTCCAATCGTTCTGGCTTCATTATGTCGTCGGAATCCATACGGGTTACATATGCGCCAATACTTTGGGCATATCCCGTACGTAACGCTGGTATTATTCCCTGCCCCTTATTTTCAAAAACCTTGATGCGTGAATCTTTTGTGGAATAGGCGGTTAAGAGCTCTAAACCAGTATCGGTGGAATGATCGTTTACTGCTAAAATTTCCCAATCCGGATATGTTTGGTTTAAAATGGAATCTAGGCATTCGGGCAGATAGTGTGCAGTGTTTTTAAAGGGTATTATGATACTGATCTTGCCGTTTTGCATAAAATAAAGGACTTGTTCTTTTATTGGTATTGCAAGACCTGATCTATGGTTTCCTTGACCATTTGCTCCATAATTTTGTAGCCAGCCTTGGTTACATGTACCTCGTCTGTAGTCAATTCGGGTGGCAATCCATTTCTGTCATCTGCCATTTTAGAAAAATAATCCAAATATACGGCACCCTTGTCACTAGCCATATTTTTGAGCATTCTGTTAAGTTTTGGGATTTTAATATTGGGCTGCAAACCGGGGCTCCACGGATAATCAAAAGCAGGAAGAACTGAACAAACAATGGGTATGATCTGGTTGGCTTGGGCCAGTTCCACCATGGATAGGATGTTGTCGTGAATTTGTTTCAAAGTCATAGGACCTGTGTTGCCGGCAATATCGTTCGTACCGGCTAAAATTACCACCGCTTTTGGGTTCAGGTCAATTACATCTTGCCTAAAGCGCAATAACATTTGAGGAGTTGTTTGTCCACCGATACCACGGTTTATGTACGGGTTTCTATCAAAAAAATCAGGATTGGCGTCCTTCCACATCTCGGTAATGGAATTACCCATAAAAACTACACGGTTTTCGGTTCCGTTGGAAGTGGAAATACGGGTATTCTCCTTATTATATTTTTCCAAATTGGGCCAATCCTGAGCATTTAATTTTGATGAAATGGATAATCCTAAAAATGAAAACATGATCCAATAAATGGTTAGATTCTTCACAAGGGATGGTTTTGGTTAAAAATAGAAAAATATCAGGGTATTAAAAGTAAATACAGAATAAAAAAGAAGATAATAGTGGCAATAACAGCATAGATCATATGCCTTTTCTCTTTTTCTTTTTGAATAAACATTTTTTTACGAATACGAGCTATATCCCTTTGGGTGGATTTTTTAAAATATAATTCAGTAACATTTTTAGTGCCGTAAACATCGTCTTTAGATTTTAATTTTCTTTTTTTGAGCATGCTTCTATTGAGCTTCATACTCTTTATGGCATGCATCATGCTACCTTCTCCTCCCATAGTTGATATATTTTAGTATATCAGTGTCTTTTATTGTGGTTTTGTTACATCATAATTTAATCCACAGGGAATTATTCAATAAAAAAGCGATATAACTAAAAATGTTATACCGCCTAATTATGGTTTAATAGTATTGGGATTAATATTTTGCGCTCTTGCCTTTTGCTTGTGTTCTTAAAATAAAAGCCCGTATGTCTTCATTTGCGGCCTTTAGGTCTTCTCTCCTCAAATACATCATGTGGCCGGAACGGTACCCTTTAAATTCAAAACGATCTTTCATTCTACCACTTGGATCAACCTGGGACATGGTGTATTTAGCTGCAAAATAGGTGCAAGCACCATCGTAATATCCCGATTGCACCAAAACATTCAAGTACGGGTTTTGTGCCATGGCCTGTCTTAGATTGTCACGCACATTGTCGTTTTCGTTGTCCCATGGGTGTACAGGACCGAACATATTGTATTTTATATCGGTCTTGAAGTTTAGCTCTTCCTGCAAATAATAGTTAATAGCTGGGGTGAAGCTATGCAACCAAGAAGTCAGTTCTGGAGAGTAATCCGGGCGCGTACCTGCCAATGTTTTATCTATTCCCAAATAGCGGCTATCCAATCGGCCAACGGTATATCCTCCTTTTTCCCTTAAAAGGGCCTTCCAAAAAAACTGTGTGGGAACATCCAAATTATGGTCTAGGATATCTTTTGCTTTTAAACCTGAGTAGCGGGCCATTTTATCGGCGATGGACTTCCGTTCCGCATCAGCAATAAACCCACCCTTGGCAATGGCCGGTAATAATTCGTTTATGGTGAACTCTTCAACTTCTGGCAAAACTTCCAACAAATCCTTGCTTTGCAAATCGGATGGCAAAGCTTTGTGGTGCCATGCCGCAGCTGCAAAGTATGGTAAGTTTAAAGCACTGGAAACGGGATCATTGTCGCGGAACACCTTGTAATCCGCAGGTGAAACCATGATTACACCGTTCAAGTACATCCACTGTTGGTTTTGCAATGCCAAGGACAATCCCATAACACGTGTTCCACCATAGCTTTCACCCACAATATATTTTGGGGAGTTCCATCTATTGTTCCGTGTTACAAATGTATTCAGCCATTCTGCCAAATATTTGGTATCGGCATTGATCCCAAAGAATTTTTTTCGGTCTACTTCCTTTCCGGTTTCCGGTATGGTTCTGGAATAACCTGTGTTTACCGGGTTTACGTAAACAATATCGGTAACATCCAAAACAGAATATGGATTTTCCTTTACGCCATAGGGCTGAACAGGGTAACCTTCGTCATCAATTTTTAGGATTCTTGGACCGGTGTAGGCCAAATGCATCCAAACGGAACCAGAGCCCGGACCTCCATTGAACGAAATCAACAATGGACGGGAAGATCTGTCTTTTACCCCATTTTTGGTATAATAGGTATAATGTAAGGATGCAACGGGCTCTCCCATTTCGTCCCAAACAGGTTGTGTGCCCGTGGTAGCTGAATAATCGATTCGTGCACCATTTATGGTAACGGAGTGCTGGGTAGTAATGGTAGTGTCTACAGGAAGTTTTCTTTCTTGGGCAAAGGTGATGGTCGCACAGAACGCCATACCCAATAATAAGAGTTTTTTCATTTTATATGGTTGAATTAGTCTAGTTCATAAAAATAAGGAATTTGATAATGGTTTCCTTAAATCTAGGTTTGAAAAAATCACCTATCGTATTTATATCTCTCTTTGGATTTAAAAAATACAAGATATAAAAATGTACAATTAGCTTTTTGATAGGTATAATCAGAATGAACTGATGGTAGTTTGTTAAGGGTTTAGAATCTCTCAAAAACCCCCAACCCAAATAGGGCAAAATCATATTTTACAGGGTCGACGGAATCCAGTTTTCTCAGGTTTTTGTCCAGTTCCTGTAATGCCTTGGCATCGTTCTGTTTACGCTTTAGTAATTTGAGTTTGCGGGCCACATTGCCAGAATGCACATCCAACGGGCAGGATAATTTGGAAGGGGCAATGCCTTTCCATAAGCCAAAATCAACTCCCGTACTGCTATCACGGACCATCCATCGTAAAAACATATTGATGCGTTTTGCCGCGGATCCCTTTTTGGGGTCGGACACATGTTTTTGGGTGCGATTTTGATGAGGGAGTTCAAAAAATAGTTGTTTGAACTCCGAAATTGCCGGCTGCATGGAATCCTTGGTCTGGTATTGGGTAAAAATCGTCTCCAAACCTCCATATTCAAGGTAGATGTTTTGGAGACTGGTTACAAAGTAACCAAGATCAATACCATTAAAAGTGCGGTGTACAAATGTCGAGAGTTCACTAAGGTCCTCCTCGGTATGGGCCATCACAAAATCGTAGGGCGAGTTGCCCATTAAATCCATAAGTTTGCTTGCATTGTTTATAATGCTCTTACGGTTCCCCCAGGCTATGGTAGCCGTTAAAAAAGCGCTGATCTCAATATCCTCTTTTAATGCAAACTTGTGCGGGATCTGTAAAGGGTCGTCCTCTAAAAACTTGGGATGATTGTATTCCTCTACCTTGGCATCGAGAAATTCCTTGAGTTCTGCTTTGGTCATACTAATTCTTGGAGACAATCCGGCCATCTACCATGGTTAGTTTTCGGTCCGCCATATCGGCAAGGTCCAAATTATGCGTTACTAGAACAAAGGTTTGTCCAAACTCTTCCCGCAGTTGAAAAAACAGTTTGTGTAGATTGTCGGCACTTTCAGAATCCAAATTTCCACTGGGCTCATCGGCCAAAACCACCGATGGTTTGTTCATTAAAGAACGGGCAACTGCCACTCGCTGCTGTTCCCCACCGGACAGTGCATTGGGTTTATGGTCGTAACGGTCCTTTAATCCCAGAAAATCCAAAAGCTCTTTGGCGCGTTGTTCAGCTTCGGTACGGGATGTTTTTTTAATAAAGGCAGGTATGCATACATTTTCCAATGCGGTAAATTCGGGCAATAATTGATGAAACTGAAAAATAAACCCGATATGCTCGTTGCGAAATTGGGCCAAGTTTTTGTCATTCAATTGGTTTACGTCCGTATCATTGATCAAAAGAGCACTTTCTTCCTTGTTGGTAGGGGTGTCCAGGGTTCCCAGAATTTGTAGCAGGGTCGTTTTTCCTGCTCCAGAAGCGCCAACAATGGAAACAACTTCACCTTTTTTAATATCGAGGTCAACTCCCTGCAATACCTTGAGGTCTCCGTAACTTTTTTGAATATTTGTAGCCTTGATCATAACTAATTGTTCGGTGTTCGAAGATAATGATTACTGTTGTATTGTAAAGTTTGATCGAAGTGGGATTTTTTTGCAAATACCATTTAAGAGTAATGGCCGGGCAACCAAGTTCGACTAAGTTGCATATAAATATTTGTTATAAATCGTAATACAATATAAATATTGTTTAACTTTGAAAAGAAATGAATAAACAAAATGATTCAATATTGGAAACTGCAATTTTAGCAGGAGGTTGTTTTTGGTGTACCGAAGCCGTATTCCAAAGGTTAAATGGAGTAGTGGAAGTAGTTTCCGGATATACAGGCGGGACTATAAAAAACCCAGCATACCGTGAAATTTGTACCGGTCGTACGGGCCATGCCGAAGGTGTAAAAATAACATTTGATCCATCGATAATATCCTATGCCGAACTTTTGGAGGTGTTTTTTGCTACACATGACCCCACCACGCTAAACCGACAGGGAAACGATGTTGGCACGCAATACCGAAGTGAGATTTTTTATACTTCGCCCGAGCAAAAACAAATTGCCGAGGATTTTATCAACTTGTTGGACAACGAAAGTATCTTTGATTCTCCTATTGTTACCCAGATATCCGAGGAAAAACCTTTTTATTTGGCAGAAGAAGAGCATCACGATTATTACAACGGACATAGAGAGCAACCGTATTGTCAGATTATAATAGATCCCAAGATCAAAAAATTGAACAATTATTTTTCAAAAAAGCTAAAACATGGCACCATATAGAAACCTCGAAGAATATAACATAGAGATCACCAATGAGGTAAAAGACCATTTTTCCAAAATTGTGGACGATATCGGGGAAGATGTAACCAGGGAAGGTTTGATCAAAACACCAGAACGTGCGGCGAAGGCCATGCTTTTCTTAACACAGGGGTACAAGCAGAATGCAGAAGAAATATTAAAAGGGGCCATGTTCGCGGAAGAATATGACGACATGGTAATAATAAAGGATATCGAATTATATTCTTTGTGCGAACACCATATGTTGCCCTTTTTCGGGAAGGCCCATGTTGCTTATATTCCCAACGGCCACATTGTAGGATTGAGCAAAATTCCCCGCGTTGTGGATGTTTTTGCGCGCAGGTTACAGGTTCAAGAACGGTTGACCCACGATATCCTGGAGTGTATCAATTCTACTCTAAAACCTAAAGGAGTCGCTGTGGTAATTGAGGCTTCCCATATGTGTATGATGATGCGTGGGGTGCAAAAGCAAAACTCTGTTACCACAACTTCGGGCTTTAGAGGACAGTTCGAGAAAATTGAGACCCGTAACGAGTTTTTGAAACTTATTAGTGCCGATTTGTCCTAATCCCTTTTCAAATTAATCGGGAATTGCTATTTTTCCCATATGGCAGAAGAAAAGGACAAAAAATACCGTAATCTACTTTTAGGTTTACTTTTTGATGGCATTGGTATGCTATCTTTTGCAATTCCGGGAATAGGAGAGTTTTCCGATGTAATTTGGGCGCCCATTGCTGGTTGGCTCATGACGCGTTTGTATAAAGGCAGGGTCGGTCAAGCTGCCGGTCTGATTACCTTTGCGGAAGAGTTGATCCCAGGGTTGGATGTTATTCCGACCTTTACCTTAACATGGATATATACCTATTTGTTGGGCAAAAAAAGGGTCGACCCTAAAAAGATTGACCCTTAATTCTTGATAATTTATGTCCTGCACGCTACAAAGGCAAATGTAAACTGAAAGAGATATTTCTTCCCATATTGGCTATACCGTCAGCTTTTAATCTGGATAGGTGAGAAATATAATCCTTGTTGAACAGGTTGTTTGCTGTAATCGAATACCCAACTTTTTGATTGAAAATATTCAAGTCTCCTCCGATACCCGCATTGAACAAATTATATCGGGGCGTTCTTGTTTCAAAATCAGCAACCTTGTTCTGATCAAAAAATGTTTGAAGCGTTACAAAAGCATAGCATTTGTAGTTCTGATTTCTTTTGTTCCATTCCACTCTAAAGGTATTGGTCCAGCGATTGGCAGGTATTAGCGGCAAATTGGATTTATCATCCAATTGCCCATATACAATATCGTAACTGCTTTCCAGGTGCAGCCAATCAATAGGGTGGGGGTGTAGGTGGAACCCAAACTCGCCTCCGTACAAAATGGCATCTTGTTGTTGGAAATTATAAATGGGATCCAGTTCCCTAAATTCACCGGTAGGCTCCAAATAAATATAGTCGTTTACAATATTATAAAACGAATTAATATAGGCTTCCACATGTTTGTTCCCGTACTCTAGGGCAAGATCTATCTGAAAGTTTTGTTCGCTATCTAGGTCCGGATTTCCTATTTCTACTCGATTGGCGCCACTGTGCAGGCCATTGGAAGACAGTTCGGATAGGTTGGGGGCCCTAAAACCGGTCGCCAAGTTTAAACGTCCTATAATAGTTTTGGCAAGGTCCGTTCGGTAGCCCAAGGCCGCATTAAAATTATTAAAATTTCTGTCCAGTGCCGGAATATATTCCTCATCGCCCTCAATGCCACTGGCTTCACCGTTTATAGACCTTAGATCATAACGCAATCCAATTTGCAGATCACTTTTATCAAAATGAATGTGAGAAGTGGCCAAAACTCCAAAATCGTTGGTCACGGCATCGGGAACCAAGATTTCCTCCCCAAAGTTTTCGTTGGTTTGATGCATGCCCTGCACCCCAAAAATAGTTGTTATATTTCCCCACTGCGGGTTAAACTGTATGTTGTAGTTAAAGGTTTTCAGCTTCATGTCCAGGGCAGCGCCTTCTTCCTCTTCTTCATGTTCTTCTTCGTGTTCTTCTTCATGTTCCTCGCCTTCTTCGTGCTCATGTTCGTGCCCATCTTCCTCGTGGTGATGCTCTTCAAACTCCTTTCTGTTGTTTATAGTATACCCGAACGTAGCCTCCAAGCTCGATTTTTTAAAAAACAAATTGTTTTTGGAGCTTAATATATGTGTGGAGAGCTCTTGGTAGGGCAACAAAGGGTCGCGATTATTGTTTTGAACCCCGATTTCTTCGGGAATGCCCAATTCCGTAGTATTGTAGTTATACCTTAATTCTGTTTTAAATTTGGACGCTTGGTAGGCAAGTCCCGTTTTTAAATCGGCTTCATTAAACCTCGAATTGGTAACGCTTGTGCCATCGCCCGTTTCATAATCGGCATTGGATGCGTATGCACCCCTTACCAAGAATTTTAATTTTTCCCCTGACGTTTTAAAACCTGCGTTTGCATTATAACCCAAAGTATTGGTAAAATACCTCATGTTTATATCTCCAGAGCTTTCACCTGCTATTTCAAATTTCTCGGGATTTAAGTACAAAACACCTCCTAGGGCATCCGAACCATATAGTAATGAGGCAGGTCCTTTTATAACTTCTACACTTGAAATTCCGGCGTCGTTGAGTCCCAGCCCGTGCTCACCGCCAAACTGCTGGTTCTCCAATCTAACCCCTTGGGTATACACCAAAACCCGGTTAAAACTTAAGCCACGTATTACAGGTTTTCCAATACCGACACCGGTCGATACCGAGGAAACCCCTGGAATGTTCGTTATTCCTTCTGAAAGGGTAATTCCTCCTTGTTGTTTGAGCTCCTCCATGGACTTTTGCTCCACTTTCATTACATTTTCGCGCTGTAATTTGTGAAAAGGCGTGGAGAGCACCACTTCGTCCATTTCTATGGCCGATGGTTCCATTTTATAATCGAACCGGTTATTTCCTTTACTGATCTGAATGGATGTGGAATAGGTTTCAAAACCTATAAAGGAAACAACCAACTTATAGATACCTTCTGGCAAGTTTTTTAAAGAAAAGTTCCCATTTTTATCGGTTACGGTACCGTTTTCAAGTTGTGGAACATATACGGATACTTGTTCCAAAGGCGCTCCCGTTTCCATATCTGATATATTTCCGGAGAGTGTATGTTGTGAATAGCTACAAACTACCGTAAATATCATTAATAGAGTGATGTATAGTTGTTTCATTTTAAACTAATAAAGGTTGAACATATGGTTCCGTACATTTCAAAATTTGTCGTGAACGAACCAAAAACTTATCTAGCTCTTAAAAATTTAGTTTTCCCCGGTTATCGCAAAAATGAGCCCAAGCCCATGCGTTTCAGCATTTTTTTTTCAAAATTCCAGAAGAATTGATATTGTCCAAACAGCCAACCGATCAAAACAAGTAAGATTTGATAGATAGGAAATATCAATAGGATCCGAAGGGTCCAATATAAGGCACCAGGTATATTTTCCGCATCCAATCCAAGCCAGTGAATCAGAGGGCCGGCCAATTTACCGGATAAACTACCTGTTATGGCAAAAACAATAAATATGGCGATCATTTCCCATTTGTAGTCCACTCTCCATTTATTCTCCAGTTTTTTGAAACACCATAGAAAAAACTTGATCAGTACCAGATGAATGGCAAGCATAACCCCTAGGGTAAAAAACCATTCGTAAATAGTATTGTTCAAATTAAAAATATGAAGTAGACTTCGAGAAATAAGATAAGCTGTAAGTAAATTTAGGAATGTGCCCAAGACCGGAAACAAGAACTGCCAATTCTTTTGGATTTCCCAACGCTGTTTTATTTTTTGCATTTTTAATCTCGTAATTGATGCAAAAATAGCACTTTAAATCCGTGGTAGAAAAGGGCCTAGCCTTTGATTGTACTTTCTTTGAAAATAAATGAAGTAATTGTACAATTTATAGTTCACCTCGTATCCATAATCAATACTTGGGTCGTAGTTGATCTGCAATTCGTACAAATTTGGGTTGAACCTGTTGGGTTGCAATACTCTCTGGTTCCAGGTAATTGCCATAATGGCATTTCTATTTTCCAAAAAGGATTGGGAATAGTAGCCTTCCGGCCTGGCAATGGAGTTTAGCCATGTATAAAACCCTGGCTCAATAATAATGATCTCGTATTCGGATTCTGCATCCTTGATTTCTACCGGTTCCTCATCATCAGAATCAAAAAGGGTTTGTTCCTCGTTGGACACATCCAATGTAGCTTTTTGAGAAGTACACGAAACAAATGCGATACAAAACGTCAAACCAAAAAGTAATATTCTCTTTTTCATGATATTAATTTACAAAAAAAGCCACTTGAATGTTCAAATGGCTTTGTTAAATATTGATCGATTTGACCTTTATTTTCCAAAAAGTCCTCCCAGCATACCGCCGAGTCCACTTTTTTTGCTGCTTCCACTGTTAAGCACCATACCTGCTAGATCATCGATGACACTTCCGTCACCATCGCTGTCCAAAAAGCTTTCTACTAAAGATTGTTGCTTGGATGCCGCGGCACCTCCGCCCATTAAGCCGCCCAATAGACCGTTGAGTCCTTCAGGGCTGCTTACGTTTTGTTGTCTGGTCTGTTTTCCCAAATATCCCAAAAGGATTGGTGCTGCTATTTTCAATATTTGGGCAATCGACCCCGCATCGATCCCTGATTTAGAACTTAGCGCATTTTCTACCTGTGGTTGTTTGGCCCCAAGGATATGGCCCAATATCCCGGCACCATCATCCATTACATTCTGATCTACACCTCCACCGAAAAGACTTCCTAAATCATCCAAAATACCACCATCGTGCTTGGAGGATAGTGCATTCATCAATCCTTGGGCTCCACCTGGTGTGGATGCATTCTTTTTCATGGCTCCCATAAGCAATGGCATGGCCATACTCAATACTTCTGCCGTCTTATTTTCCGATTGCCCTGTTTGTCCGGCAACCCCGCTGACCAACTGTTTTCCCATTGGGCTGTTGATCATGTCTAGTAATCCTGTCATTATGTTAGTGTTAAGGTTAAAGGTGGCAATGTACAAAAAAGCAGGTTTTGTCTTCTTTCACAAGCCTATAAAAGTTGTTATTTAAGCAGGTCAATTACGTTTTGTGCCAGTTCTTTGCCTATTCGCTGTTGCGCCTCCAATGTAGAACCGCCAATATGGGGACTAAGGGATATCTTCGGATTCATAAGTATCTTGATTTCTGGAGTGGGCTCGGATTCAAAAACATCCAATCCTGCGAATGCCAGGTGATTGTTTTCCAAGGCCTCGACCAAAGCTACTTCGTCCAGTACACCACCTCGGGAGGTATTGATTATTCCCGCTCCGGGTTTCATTAGGCCCAATTCTTTTTTCCCGATCAGGTAGGTGTCCTGTGAAGGTACGTGTAGACTCACAAAGTCTGAATTGGCCAGAACATCTTTCAATTCACTTTTTTGAAGGGAAAAGTCAATAGTCTGTCCGTTGTAAAAAGAAAGGGTCAAGGTTGTTTCGTCTGCATGATGGTCGGTGTACAAGACCTCCATGCCCAAAGCAAGTGCCATTTTTGCAGTAGCTTGTCCAATTCTTCCAAAACCGACGATACCCAAGGTTTTGCCTTTGAGCTCGACACCGGCAGAATAACTTTTTTTAAGTTGTTTGAACTGGCTATCGCCATCCAATGGCATGTTACGATTGGAATCGTGCAAAAACCGGACACCGTTCAACAAGTGGGCAAAAACCAACTCCGCTACGGATTCGGAGGACGCTTCTGGTGTATTGAATACCTTAATTCCTTTTGATTCGGCATATTTTACATCGATATTGTCCAAGCCTACGCCTCCACGACCGATCAACTTTAGATCGGGGCACGCATCGATAAGTTTTTTATCCACTCTGGTAGCACTGCGTACCAAAAGGGCATCGATTTTATTTGTGTTGATATAGTTTGCCAACTGTTCTTCGGCAACCCTGGTATTTTTGACTTGGAATCCTTCCTTTTCCAGTAGAACAATTCCTTCCTGGGCAATTCCGTCATTCGCCAATATGACCTTCATAAATGTTTTTATTTAAAAATTTGAGTACTGCATTTCTTTTTGGGTATTGTCCTCTGGGGCCCATCACCATCAATATGGCAAGTAATGGTAAGTGAAGACGTCCGAACTCGAACAACGTCCAAAATTAAGTACAGTTATCCTTTCTTTTCGAGTTCGCTCATTATATCGACCAATACGCCAACACTTTCCATTGGCAGTGCGTTGTACATGGAGGCTCTGTAACCGCCAACCGATCTATGTCCATTGATACCGCTTATTCCAGCTTCTTTGCACATTTCGTCGAACACATCCTTTAACTCATCATCTGTAATATTAAAAGTAGCGTTCATACTAGAGCGATCCTCTTTGGCGGCAATGCCAGAAAAAACTGGGTTCAGTTCTATTTCTGAATAAATAAGGTTGGCTTTACGCTCGTTAATTTCTTCTATGGCGGCTATACCTCCCAAATCTTTTAACCACTGCATGGTAAGCATGGATACATACACCGCAAAAACAGGGGGCGTGTTGAACATGCTGTCCTTGGCAATATGTACCGAGTAATCCATCATAGAGGGAATTTTGCGCGATACTTTGCCCAAGATATCTTCTTTTACCACCACCAGCGTTGTTCCGGCAGGTCCCATATTCTTTTGCGCTCCGGCATAGATCAAATCGAACTGGGAAAAGTCCATTTGTCTGGAAAATATGTCGGAACTCATATCACAGACTAAGGGAACAGCTGTTTTTGGGAACTCCTTAAACTGCGTTCCATAGATGGTATTGTTGGAGGTTAAATGAAGGTAATCCAGATCAGTTGGGATGTCGAATCCCTTTGGTATGTACCTAAAATTATCTTCTTGAGACGAAGCCACTTCTACAATATCTCCGAACATTCGGGCTTCCTTGATCGCCTTCTGACTCCATGTTCCCGTGTTCACATACCCGGCTTTTGCATCCAAAAGGTTAAAGGCGGTCATTAAAAATTGCATACTGGCCCCACCTTGTAAGAACAAGGCATGGTATCCTTTGCCCTGGAGTCCCAAAAGCTCTAGGGCCAGGGAACGGGCTTTTTCCATTATTTCAACAAATTCTTTGCTTCGATGGGATATTTCAATCAGTGAAAGTCCAATGCCATCCAATTCCAGAACAGCTTCGGAAGCCTTCTGCATTACCTCTGCGGGCAAAATGCAGGGGCCGGCGCTAAAATTATGCTTTTTCATTTCCTAGGTTTAAGGGGTAAAGGTCTTAAAAATTGTTGTATCTAAAAATGGCTCCAAAGGTTGGGGACTTTTTTAAAGTCCCAATAAAAATTCCATGGTATCAATTCCGTCGGCGTAGTCGCTCAAGCTTGGTTTTTGGGTTTGTCCAAAATATATGTCTCCTTCCTTTTTGGAGACCACACATTGAATTTGCTTTTCCATCCTCCGTAAATCCAATTCCAAGCTGGCTTCATCATCATAAAATGAATAGAACAGTGCGGATATGGGAGAGGAAAGACTTTGATCCTCTTTTAAGATCAAAAAACCGTTATCCAAAATCTTGAACTCACTCATCAAATAAACAGCTTTGTTGTAATCGTAGTTATTGGCGTATTTATGTTGGTGGATAATATCTTTATAAGTGTAGAGTGCTTGGAACAGCCTGTCAAAATTGTATCCCTTGGGTACAAATATTTTGGATACGTTGCGGCAACCCAGCCCATAATATCTAAAAATATCCTCGCCAAGTGCCTCTAGTTCTTCTTCGGTTTCATCTCCGGTGAGCACTGCCACCGAATTTCTATTTTTTCTGATGATATTCGGTTTCTTTCCAAAATAATATTCAAAATAACGACTTGTATTATTGCTCCCAGTGGCGATCACTGCATCGAAATTTTCTAGTTTTTCGTCTACAAATTCGATTTTATCTGCGAGCGATGGCTCTTGTGCTATTAAGTAATTAGAGAGAAATGGGAGAAGCACTTTGTCATTGGAGGACTGCTTAATCAATACAGAATTACCGGAAAGCAATACACATAAAAAATCGTGAAAACCTACCAATGGTATATTGCCCGCCATTACTACCCCCACTTTTTTAGTGTTTTCTCCACTTTTAAAGGAGTATTGGGACAACCAATCGTTTATATGCGGCCTGGACAGGGTATTCCCCCATTGTTCCAGGGAAAATAAAATGTTTTCCTCCGTAAACCATCCATTATGATGACCTGCTCTTGCAACGACCTCTTTTAGTCCCGGGTCGGTTTTTGGGCTTTTTTGAGAACAATCTTGACAAAATTCCGTTAGGTATTTTCCAAGTTTAACAAAAGCATCTATGGTATTTGTATCTGGTGCCATTAAATTTGTACACTAATTAACTAGGGTTTATTTTTGTCAAAAGTAAGCATGCTGATCAGAATCAACCCAAAAGGAAAAGAAAATTATGGCAATAATAATTACGGATGAATGCATAAATTGTGGTGCTTGCGAGCCAGAATGCCCAAATACAGCAATTTACGAGGGAGCGGACGAATGGAGATATAGCGATGGAACTTCTCTTAGCGGTGATGTGGTTTTGCCAGATGGTAAAGAAGTCAATGCCGATGAAGTTCAAGAACCGGTCAGCGATGAACTGTATTATATTGTACCCGATAAATGTACGGAATGCAAAGGCTTCCACGAAGAGCCACAGTGCGCGGCCGTATGTCCGGTAGACTGTTGTGTGCCCGATGACGATCATGTAGAAACAGAGGAGGAGCTTTTAGGCAAGCAAAAGTTTATGCACCCAGAAGGTTAAGATGTAAAAAACTTATAATTTTGCCCCGGACCAAGGTTCGGGGTTTTTTATGCAGGAAAAAGAAAAGGAATATAACGGTTTTTGGAAACAGCTCG
The DNA here is from genome assembly GCF_042134605.1 of Flagellimonas alginilytica. Taxonomy (GTDB): domain Bacteria; phylum Bacteroidota; class Bacteroidia; order Flavobacteriales; family Flavobacteriaceae; genus Flagellimonas; species Flagellimonas alginolytica. The sequence goes on from NZ_CP169638.1 coordinate 3,411,270, forward strand.
GCTGTATATTGTCTCTTGTAGCCATTTTTGGAATTATAGCATTGCTAATTATTGGCTTCTATCTACTGATTGGCAATTATTAGGTCGCAGTACCAAAACTTCAACTTATATTTGCACCCTCAAATCGGTATTTGGTAGGTTATCGGTATTTTATATTGATGGCACCATACCTAAAATACTGTATTGTAATCTGAACTCTTAAATCTAATTTCTAGCGAATGAAAGCAGGTATCGTAGGATTGCCGAATGTAGGAAAATCAACGCTGTTCAATTGTTTGTCCAATGCAAAGGCACAAAGTGCCAACTTTCCTTTTTGTACCATAGAGTCCAATATTGGAGTTGTAAATGTGCCCGACCAACGATTGGAGAAGTTGGAAGAGTTGGTGAATCCTGAACGCGTAATTCCGGCCACCGTGGAAATTGTGGACATTGCCGGTCTGGTAAAAGGCGCCAGTAAAGGAGAAGGGTTGGGAAACCAGTTCTTGGGAAACATCCGAGAAACCGATGCTATTCTGCACGTGCTACGCTGTTTTGACAATGACAATGTAGTTCACGTTGACGGCTCCGTAGACCCGATAAGGGACAAGGAAACCATTGATATGGAATTGCAGTTGAAGGATTTGGAAAGTGTAGAAAAAAAGCTTGACAAAGTAAAACGTGCCGCTAAAACTGGAAACAAAGAAGCCCAAAAAGAAGAAGCGGTTCTTATTAAATTGAAAGATGGTTTGGAAGCTGGAACTTCCGTACGTGCCATTGAATTTTCAGACGATGAACGCCTTGAGTTCGTGAAACCCTTGCAACTGATTACGGACAAACCCGTAATGTACGTTTGCAATGTAGACGAAGCTGCCGCCGTAGAGGGCAATGCCTACGTGGAGAAAGTAAAAGAAGCAGTAGCCCACGAAAATGCCGAAGTCATTTTTTTGGCCGTCGGTACAGAAGCAGATATTACCGAATTGGAAACCTACGAAGAACGTCAAATGTTTTTGGAAGATCTTGGACTATCCGAACCAGGTTCCGCCAAATTGATTCGTGGGGCATATAAACTTCTCGACCTGGAAACATATTTCACCGCAGGTGTAAAAGAAGTGCGGGCCTGGACCATACCTGTTGGGGCCACCGCACCACAAGCCGCAGGAGTAATCCATACGGATTTTGAAAAAGGATTTATCCGAGCAGAAGTAATTGCCTACGATGATTATGTGCAATTTGGAAGCGAAGCCAAAGTTAAAGAAGCTGGTCGTATGCGCGTAGAAGGCAAAGAATATATCGTAAAAGATGGTGATGTTATGCATTTTAGGTTCAATGTGTAAGCACTGGCTGTTGTAATCCATAAAATTTCCGACACAGTAGTTTCCGGACGCAAAATAACTTTGCTGTATGTCCAGTAAAAGTTTAGGTGTTTTATACGGGGTCTTGGGAGTTGTACTGTTTTCCTCCAAAGCTGTATTGGTAAAGTTGGCCTATCGGTACCATGTCGACACACTCGACCTTTTATTGTTTCGGATGTTGTTCTCATTGCCCTTTTACATCCTTATTTTATTTTTGATTCGCAAAAAATCAGCAGAAACAAAAGTTTTGCCCAAAGATTATGTTTGGTTGTTTCTTTTTGGGTTTGTTGGTTACTATTTGGCCAGTTATTTCGATTTCTTGGGCCTCAATTACATCAAAGCCGGCCTGGAACGTATTATTCTTTTTGTGTACCCGACCATAGTGGTGTTTCTTAGTTGGCTGATTTTTAGACAGAAAATTACACGCGTACAGCTCACTGCAATACTTATCACATATTTAGGTGTGCTGATCACGTTCTGGGAAGAATTGGATATATCCGGAAACAAAGTGCTCATGGGTGGTTTTTTGGTTTTATTGAGTGCAATTACCTATGCTTCGTATTTGGTGGGCAGTGGATGGTTGATTCCAAAATTTGGGGTCTTACGGTTTACATGCAATGCCATGATCGTATCCACCCTTTGTATTATGGTCCACTATTCAATAGCCGGTAATTGGACATTTATGGATTACCCATGGCCCGTGTATGCATATGGTGTGGCCATGGCCATTTTCGCCACATTGATTCCTTCTTTTTTGGTTTCCGCGGCAATAAAGCGATTGGGCGCCTCCAACTTTTCAATTTTGGGAAGCTTGGGCCCCATTTCCACAATTTTGCTCGCTTTTCTATTTTTGGACGAAAAACTCACTCTCGGACAACTGATCGGAATGCTTGTGGTAATATTCGGGGTAACATACCTCTCCATCCAAAGCAAAAAGAGGGCTAAGGACTAATATATATTAACAATTATTATTTTTCATTGTTGATTACTTTCTAGCGTTCACCCTTTTATTTTTGCCCCGAAATTTTATATTGCAATGATTAACCCTTAACTAATGGCAGATACCCAATATACTGAGGATAACATCCGTTCGCTGGACTGGAAGGAGCATATTCGAATGCGTCCAGGAATGTACATTGGAAAATTGGGAGATGGTTCCTCCGCGGACGACGGAATTTATATTCTTCTAAAAGAAGTCCTCGACAACTCCATTGACGAATTTGTTATGGGGGCAGGAAAAACCATTGAAATCAATATTAAGGAAAACACCGTTCACGTTCGAGATTATGGTCGTGGTATTCCACTTGGTAAAGTGGTAGATGTAGTTTCCAAAATGAATACCGGGGGGAAATACGATACCCGGGCGTTTAAAAAATCCGTAGGCCTTAACGGGGTAGGGACCAAAGCGGTCAATGCGTTATCCACCTATTTTAGAGTGGAATCCAACAGGGACGGCCAATCCAAGTCTGCAGAATTTGAGACCGGTAACTTGGTGAACGAGGAACTTTTGGAAGAATCATCCAGGAGAAAGGGAACCAAAGTAAGTTTCACTCCAGATGAAACTATTTTCAAAAAATACAAATACCGTAACGAGTATGTGGAACGCATGCTCAAAAATTATGTATATCTAAATCCTGGATTGACCATTGTTTTTAACGGGGAAAAATTCTATTCCGATAATGGATTAAAGGATTTGCTCGAGGACAACAATAACCAAGAGGATTTTCTGTACCCGGTGATCCACTTAAAAGGGGATGATATCGAGGTGGCCATGACCCATAGCAAAACCCAATATAGCGAAGAGTACCACTCTTTTGTCAATGGACAACACACCACACAGGGCGGAACTCACCAAGCTGCTTTTAGGGAAGCCATTGTTAAGACCATACGTGATTTTTACGGAAAAAACTACGATGCTTCGGATATTCGAAAGTCCATTATCTCGGCAATTTCCATTAAAGTGATGGAGCCCGTTTTCGAGAGTCAGACCAAGACCAAATTGGGTTCAACCGATATGGGGGGCGATCTACCAACAGTGCGCACCTATGTCAATGATTTTATTGGCACCCATCTGGACAACTACCTCCATAAGAATCAGGCAACGGCAGATGCGCTCCAAAAGAAAATTGTACAGGCCGAGAAAGAGCGCAAGGAACTTTCAGGCATACGGAAATTAGCCAGAGATCGCGCCAAAAAAGCGAGCCTTCACAATAAAAAACTACGGGATTGCCGAATTCATTTGCAGGATATGAAAAAGGACCGACGCTTGGAAACCACCCTTTTTATTACCGAGGGAGATTCCGCATCTGGTTCCATAACAAAATCCAGGGACGTGAACACACAGGCTGTATTCAGCTTACGGGGAAAACCGTTGAACTCCTACGGCATGTCCAAAAAAATCGTTTACGAGAACGAAGAGTTCAATCTTCTGCAAGCCGCACTCAACATTGAGGACTCTATGGAGGACTTGCGCTACAACAATATCGTAATAGCTACCGATGCCGATGTGGATGGGATGCACATTCGTTTATTACTGATTACGTTCTTTTTACAATTTTTCCCCGAATTGATCAAAGAGAATCACTTATACATTTTACAAACCCCGTTATTTCGGGTACGCAATAAAAAAGAAACCATTTATTGCTACAGTGAAGAGGAAAGAAGACAAGCCATTGAAAAATTGTCCGGTAAACCGGAAATTACCCGATTTAAGGGATTGGGCGAAATTTCACCGGACGAGTTCAAAAACTTTATCGGCGATGATATCCGTTTGGAACCTGTGATGCTGGACAAAGCCATGAGCATAGACGCCCTATTGAAATTTTATATGGGCAAAAACACACCGGACCGTCAGGAATTCATCATCAACAACCTTAAAGTAGAGCTTGACCTTGTTGAAGAAAACCAACTACAACCCAAATAAATGCCACCTTTCTAAATGGAAGAGAACGAAGAACTGAACGATGAAAGTTTAGAAAACCAAGAAGAGTCCCAAGATAGCCTGGTCAAGGTGACCGGAATGTACAAGGATTGGTTTTTGGATTACGCTTCGTATGTAATATTGGAGCGAGCAGTACCCGCCATCGAAGATGGATTTAAGCCAGTGCAAAGAAGAATTATGCATTCGCTAAAAGAACTGGACGACGGTCGTTACAACAAGGTCGCGAACGTAGTAGGGCACACCATGCAATACCACCCTCATGGCGATGCCAGTATTGCAGATGCCATGGTACAGATCGGACAAAAAGATCTGCTGATAGACACTCAAGGTAACTGGGGGAACATCCTAACCGGTGATGGAGCAGCCGCACCACGTTATATCGAAGCAAGACTTTCCAAGTTTGCCCTTGAAGTAATTTATAGCCCAAAAATTACCGAATGGCAGCTAAGTTATGATGGCAGAAAAAAAGAACCCGTTAATTTACCGGTAAAGTTCCCGCTTTTGCTCGCGCAAGGGGCGGAAGGAATTGCAGTGGGCCTTTCCACCAAGATACTGCCACACAACTTTAACGAGCTTATCGATGCCTCGATAAAACACTTGCAGGGCAAGCGGTTCACCATTGTTCCAGATTTCCCTACAGCAGGGATTATTGATGTGACGAATTACAACGATGGTATGCGAGGCGGCAAGATCAGGGTAAGGGCCAAAATTTCGACTTTGGACAAGAATACCTTGGTCATCAACGAAATACCTTACGGCACCAACACATCCTCTTTAATTGACTCCATCTTAAAGGCTAACGATAAGGGGAAAATCAAAATAAAAAAGATTGAGGACAATACCGCAGCAGAGGTAGAAATCTTGGTACATTTACCAAACGGTATCTCGCCGGATAAAACCATCGACGCACTTTACGCCTTTACCGCTTGCGAATCCTCCATCTCACCATTAGGTTGTGTTATCGAGGACAACAAGCCCTTGTTTATTGGAGTAAAAGAAATGCTTCAAAGATCTACGGACAACACGGTAGAGTTGCTCAAAGCCGAGCTCCAAATTCAATTGGATGAACTGGAAGAACAGTGGCACTTTTCTTCATTGGAACGCATTTTTATCGAGAATAGGATCTATCGGGAAATTGAAGAAGAGGAGACATGGGAAGGTGTTATCGATGCCATAGACAAAGGTCTAAAGCCGCATATTGCCCATTTGAAAAGAGCTGTGACCAAAGATGATATTGTGAGATTGACGGAAATCCGAATTAAGCGTATTTCAAAGTTTGATTTAGATAAGGCACAGCAACTCATTGAAAATCTTGAAGATAGGATAAAAGAAACCAAACACCATCTAGAGCATTTGGTGGACTATGCCATTGCGTATTTTAAAGAGCTCAAAAAGAAATATGGAGCAGGCCGGGAACGGAAATCAGAAGTCAAGATTTTTGACGATATCGAAGCCACCAAAGTGGTTATCCGCAACACAAAGCTCTATGTAAATCGCGAAGAAGGCTTTATTGGCACCTCCCTTAAACGCGACGAATACGTTACGGACTGCAGCGATATTGATGACATTATCGTTTTTACCCAAAAAGGGGACATGATGGTCACCAAGGTGGATTCCAAAGTATTTATCGGAAAGAATATTATACATGTTGCCGTTTTTAAAAAGAAGGACAAGCGAACCACCTACAACATGATCTATAAAAGCATGAAAGGCGGGCCGAGCTATGTAAAGCGGTTTAACGTAACCAGCATTACCCGGGATAAACTTTACCCCCTAGCCGGTGACAAAACCTCTTCCGAAGTACTTTATTTTTCCGCCAATCCAAACGGTGAAGCCGAAGTTGTTACCGTAATGCTACGGCAGTCCGGCAGTATTAAAAAGCTGAAATGGGACCTTGACTTTTCCGATGTGTTGATCAAGGGGCGCAGTTCCAAAGGAAATTTGGTCACAAAATATGCCATTAAACGCATTGAACTCAAAGAAAAGGGAGTGTCCACCCTGAAACCAAGGAAAATTTGGTTCGATGATGTTGTGAACAGATTGAACGTTGACGGTAGGGGAGAACTACTCGGTGAATTTAAAGGAGATGATCTTCTTTTGGTGATCGACCAAAAAGGCATTGTAAAAACCATCCCACCGGATATGCTCACTCGTTTTAACGACGACATGATCGTACTGGAAAAATGGAATCCAGAAAAACCCATTTCCGTTGTGCACTATGTAGGGGACAAAGAACGTTTTTACTTAAAAAGATTTCTGATAGAAAATCCAAACAGGGAAGAAGTGGTGATCGATGAAGATCCCAAATCGTATTTGGAGCTTGTATCAACCGATTGGAGGCCCAGACTGGAAATTGAATTTGTTAAGCCCCGCGGAAAAGACCCGAAGCCAAATCTTGAGGTAAACGTTGAGGATTTCATTGCGATAAAAGGAATTAAAGCCCTCGGAAATCAGCTTACTCCAGAGAAAGTGAAAAATATAAACACCATGGAACCATTGCCCTTCGAGGAACCCGAAGAGCAAAAAACCGAAGAAATCGAAGTAGTGGAAGAACAGATAGAAACCGATGATAACGATATAGGCACAAAGAATGATAGTTCCGACCAAACCTCTTTGTTTTAATTCTTTTTATGTCTAATTTTCCGAACAACACACACCTAGAGCTTAAAGCTTAATATTGCTATATGGATTTTACAAACCCCCTGGTATATGGAGTGCCAGTTTTTATTGCCTTTATTTTACTTGAATTAACTTACAGCAAAACTCACGACGACGACCATCTTTACAACTGGAAAGATCTCGCCGCCAGTAGCTTTATGGGCATTGGCTCCGCCATTTTGGGACCATTGTTCAAAGTTGCCTTCGCCATCCTCCTTTTTGAAGGGACCTATGAGCTTTTTAATCCCGAGATAGACGGGGTCAGAACCAACATTATGGGATACCAATCCTTCGGGTATGCTTGGTATATTTGGATTTTATGTCAATTGGCCGACGATTTTACCTATTATTGGTTTCATAGGGCCAATCACGAGGTCCGTATTCTTTGGGCGGCCCATATCGTACACCACTCTTCGGACAATTTTAATTTAGGTACCGCAATTCGCAATGGATGGTTCACCATATTGTACAAACCTTTCTTTTACATTTGGATGCCAGCTATTGGTTTTCCACCGGAAATGGTAGTGGTCTGTTTGGGTATTGAAGCATTGTGGCAGTTCCAACTACACACTGTTTATGTGCCTAAACTCGGCTTTTTGGAGAAAATATTCAACACCCATACCATGCACCAAGTGCACCACGCTCAAAATGTGGAGTATTTGGACAAGAACCATGGGGGCTTCTTAAATATTTTCGATAAAATGTTTGGGACCTGGAAAGAACTTGATGATAATATTGATGTAAAGTACGGTGTAATCCACGCGCCTAATTCCTATAATCCAGTGGTTATCCTAACCCATGAATTCAAAGATATTTGGAACGACGTTAAAAAAGTGGACAAACTATCGCACAAGCTGATGTATATTTTTGGACCTCCGGGATGGAGCCACGACGGAAGCACATTGACCGTTAAACAGCAACAACGATTGTTCAAAAAACACAAAGAGTCCAGTCCAGAACTGGCATATCAAAGACCCAATTAATAGAAAAGCAAGGATTTAACCCTTATTTTAACCTTCGAAGAAATCATTTCTGTCGGAGGTTTTTTTTAAAAACAACATAAGCGAAAGACGGTCAATCAATCAAATTGAAAAAGGTCGTATTTCAATTACAATACAAACTGATTGTCATACGTCAATCTATTTTATGGGCAGTACCTTTGAACTTTTTACTTTCACCGACAATATTGTATTCAAAAGTGTAGGAAGACCCTGAGGTCGTCAAGATCTTAATGTGAATAGGTTTTTCTTCCGCCTTGCTTTTTGGATTCAGATTTTTTAAAACGTATTCGCAGTCATTTATCCAGCGAACCGAGGAAGAATCTGTTTTACCCTCGAACTCATCAACTTCCAAATCCATTGTTCTTCGAAAAATCGTCTCTTTTTCCTCCCCGTTTATGGTAGCTTTAAAAGAAAATGTTCCCGTTTTAAAATCTTCGCAATTCCGCTCCGGTGGTTGACCACAAGAGAAACACAATAGAACAACGGCAGTTGTAAGTAGAAGTCTTGTCATAAGTGCAAAGAAACGGAAACTAGTCGAAAGGTTCAATCCTTTTTTGGATCAAAAGTCTTAAAGCTACCATCCCTGTATAGCAATATAATTTGAGCAGGGTTCTCTTTCCTTGAGCCGGATTTTTCAATTTGCACAGAAGACATAGCTTCCGTGTATTTTGCATCTGTACTTTCAACAATAGATTGTCCTTCTCTGATCTGGACAGAACCCTCCGTATCGCTCTCTATTGGAAAGGAACCTTTACCTTTCAACAACCAATATAGGTCAACCTCAGGGTAGGTATCGACCAACTTCATAACAAAGTCCAAGCTGGGTTTGTTTCTTCCGCTCAACAAATGGGATATACTGGATCTTTGCACGCCAATAGCATCGGCAAAAGCGGAAACGGACAACCCCAAATGATCTATAACCTGTTGTATGCGCAATATTAAATCGGAATTCACATCTGTAAATTTATATACAACAAAAGTAATGCAAGTAAAATTCCCCACAATGATATTCACTTAAAAATCACATTTATACTTGCACTATAGATTTAAATAAATAATATTACCCGCCTGATATAAAGGGATATAACTTAATTAAAATACATTCTGTTTACATTTGTACAAAAAGCAATGTTATTAATAAATTTCACGATTTACAAATGTGTAAATAGTTTACAAGTATGCGTTACATTTGTAAACTTATCCTATGGTATTTTTGTACGCTTTAATTAACGGTATACATGATTCACTATTCAAAGTTTAAAGAAGGCTCTATTCAAGGCAGGTACATAAACATGGACTCTATTCAAAAATGCTTTGCCAGACTTTCGGAGCCTCTTATTGAAATCGGAAAATCGGTCAACCAAGTTCAAATTCATGCTTTTCAATTGGGGAATGGCCCTATCAAGGTACTCTTGTGGTCTCAAATGCATGGTAACGAATCCACGACCACTAAAGCGTTATGGGATTTGGTGAATTTTTTACGGTCTAACGACCCCTTGGCCTATACTATATTAAAGGAATGCAGTTTAATGGTCGTACCCATGTTAAATCCAGATGGGGCAAATGTTTATACTCGAGAAAATAGTAATGGTGTGGATTTGAATAGGGACGCCAAGATGCAATCGCAACCCGAAAGCGTTGCGCTTCGTAGATTGTTCAATTCTTTTCAACCAGATTTCTGTTTTAATTTACACGATCAACGCACACTGTTCAGTGCCGGGAGCACCAACAAACCTGCAACAGTGTCGTTTTTATCTCCTGCCAGTAATAAAGAACGCGAGATTACCCCAACACGAGAAACGGCAATGAAACTAATAGCTGGGATGAATGTCATGCTGCAAGAACACATTCCCGGTCAAGTTGGGCGGTACGATGATGGTTTTAACGATAACTGCGTAGGGGATACGTTCCAAATGCTCGGTGTACCAACTGTATTGTTCGAGTCTGGACACTATCCGGGGGATTATGATCGTGAGATTACCCGGAAATACATATTTCTTTCCTTACTGGAAGCTTTTAAAATTATTGCCGAGCATCAGGTAGATGAGTTTTCTGTTGGAGATTATTTTTCTATTCCCGGAAACCGTAAATTATTTTTTGACATCATCATAGAAAATGCCGGAATAGTCAATCCCAGAATTTCTGACACTCACAAAGTTGGTGTCCGATACAAAGAAGTTTTGGTCGACGGCACTGTAGTTTTTGAGCCCCAAATAACGGAAGTAGGCACGCTAAATGGATTTTACGGACATAGAACCATTGAATGTGTTGATACCAAGGGATTTGGATTTACATACGCCGATACACCCTTACTGGATTTACTTAAAAACACCAAAGAATAACCGTTAATACGAACCTGTTCTTGCATTTTATTTAAAAAAAAACCATTTTTATTACGTAAATTTCCTTTTTTAACTAATTTTGCTGCAAAATCAATGTAATGAATAAAGTCAAATTAGACGAAATAGACCACCAGATATTGGACATGTTAATCGACAATACCCGTACACCGTTCACGGATATTGCCAAAAAATTGCTGATTTCTGCGGGTACGGTACATGTACGCGTTAAAAAAATGGAAGAGTCCGGAATCATCAAAGGATCTTCTTTAACCTTGGATTATGTAAAGTTGGGCTATTCCTTTATCGCATATGTGGGTATATTTTTGGAAAAAACCCATCAAACCAAATTCGTGCTCGAACGTCTAAGTCAAATACCTTACGTGACCGTGGCCCATATTACCACCGGGAAATTCAATATTTTCTGTAAAATTAGGGCCAGGGATACAACACACGCAAAAAACATCATTTTTAAAATAGATGATATTGATGGTATTAGTAGAACGGAAACTATGATTTCTCTTGAAGAAAGCATCAACGATAAAAGACGACTGATGCACACCATCTTCAACGAGCTGTAATCCACACCTCTTATATGTTGCTTTCGGAACTGCCTTCTTCTGAATACAATCCATTTTACCGAACCTATATTATGGCTTTGGGAAACGTGGATCTGTTGGAGGAGCTAAAAATGGGCAGAACCGCTTTTTTGTCTCTTTTTGATGAAATTACAGACAAAAAATTGAGTTTTGCCTATGCCGAGGGCAAATGGACGTTGGCAGAGTCGATTGTCCATATGATCGATACGGAAAGAATCTTTCAATATAGGGCACTATGTTTTGCCAGAAAAGACAAAACACCGTTGCCCGGGTTCGATCAAGATGATTATGTCCCAAACTCCAATGCCCATCTGAGGACGAAGCAAAGTCTGATTGAAGAATATGCGGCTGTAAGAGCAGCAACGATTACCCTGTTTTCTTCTTTTGATGATGTGGCGATGAACCAAATAGGTATTGCCAGCGATTCCAAAATGAGTGTAAGGGCATTAGGGTTTATCATTAGTGGCCACCAGGCCCATCACCTAAAAATTATCCAAGAAAGGTACTTGGTGTAGATCAATAGTCGGTTTCACCATCTAATTCGTCGGAAGCGGATTCCATACCATCCAAACCATCTTCCTCAAATTCAGAAGCAACCAAGTCGTTATCCAACTCCTTTTCAATGGCTTCCTCGAAGTTGGCTATAAAATTGGAAAGGCTTTTGCTGATTTTTACCATATAAATAGTGTCGTCCGTTTTAACTTCCACTGCCTCGATCACTTCCCCATTCGGTTTTTTTATGGTAATTATGTCGTCGTCGCCATAACCGTCGGGATAGGAATCGATCAAAGTGGCCGCAACGTGGTGGTCCAACTTTTTGTAGTCTATCAAAATTCGTTTCATAATGGTTAGTTATAAATTCCAATCCTAAACTAGAAATTTTTAAACTTGATAGGTACAGAGAGTTACGTAAATTAAAAAAAAGTAGGTGAACGGCTTATTCGCTGTAGTATGCAAATGCTTTGTGGAACAATTCCTCGGGCACTTTTATATCGGTCACTGCCTCGCCAATCGCCTGCAACAGCACAAAATTGACATTTCCGTGAGAGTTTTTCTTGTCATATTTTAGCAATTTTAGGATGGCATCAATATCATCTTCGGTGAACTCTACACGGTCAAAATGCTGCAGAAACCCCATTTTTATCTCGTCCAGGTCTAACTTGGAGAGACCTCGAAGTTCGTGAGACAGGTATCCTTCCAAGATCATACCAACGGCAATCGCCTCACCATGTAACAAGGTTGTTCTATTTGGGTTGTCCAAACAATACGACTCAATGGCATGCCCCAAGGTGTGACCGTAATTCAATATTTTACGGAGTCCCTGTTCTGTGGGGTCCTGCATAACCACTTCATTTTTAATGGCTATGGATTTTTGAATACAGCCGGCTTCGGCAAAATTACCTTCTAAGGTGAGTTCTTTCCAATATTCCTTGTTTTGAATAAGACCGTGCTTCAACATCTCGGCATAGCCACTTTTGGTCTGCCTTGAATCTAATGTTTTGAGAAATTCAGGAAAAATCAATACCATTTGTGGCTGGTTGATCACCCCGATCTGGTTTTTCAAAGAACCTAGGTCTACCCCCGTTTTACCTCCAATAGAGGCATCTACCATAGAAAGCAGGGTAGTGGGTATATTAATAAAATCTATCCCTCTTTTAAAGGTAGAAGCAACAAATCCACCCATGTCGGTCAAAACGCCACCTCCCAAATTGATCAAAAGGCTTTTTCTGTCTCCATCCAACTGCGAAAGCTCCTCCCAAAGTTGTAAACAAGTCCTAATGTGCTTATTTTCTTCACCGGATGCTATTTCCAAGATGGCATCCACCGGTCCATCAAAAATATTTTTAAGGACAGGCAAACAATGTTCCTTGGTATTTTCATCTACCAAAAGAAATACTTTTGAATATTTTTTTTGGGCAACATGTTGATTGAGAGCAGCTTTTGCCAATTCGTTGATGTGTACCTCGTAGGATTGTGATTTAACCGACTCCATAATTTTATTTACACCGCTAAATAAAGACTAATTTTAATTATATGGTTATAGATTCCCTACTTATCTTTGAATCTTTAATGTATTGTAAATAATGCGACCAAATTTTGAGAATACTGCAATAGCATTTGAGCTAAAGTCGGACTCCCAGCTGGAGCGAGCTTATTTTCTTTTTAAAATGATTTCCAAAGAACCCCTGGTACGAATCGGTACTGCGGTCACGAATTTTGCCATAAAGGCGCATCTTCCCGTAGAAGGGTTGATCCGGGCAACGGTATTCGACCATTTTTGTGGCGGGGTAAGCGAAAAAGACTGTCTGCCGATCATAGATAATATGTACGGTAACGGGGTATATTCCATTTTGGATTATTCCGCCGAGGGCAAGGAGGTGGACAATCAGTTTGATTTTACCATGGAAAAAACCTTGGAGATCCTAGATTTTGTAAAAGAAAAAGACGCCATGCCCTTTGCCGTGTTCAAACCCACGGGTTTTGGTCGTTTTAAGCTTTTTGAAAAAGTATCTGCACGGAAGGAACTTACGGAATCTGAGCAAGCAGAGTGGGGGAGAATTGTACAGAGGTTTGAGAAAGTATGCCAAAAAGCATACAATTTGGATGTTGCCCTTTTGATAGATGCAGAAGAAAGTTGGATGCAAGATGCCGCGGATGACCTGATTTTGGACCTAATGCGCAAATACAACAAAAAGAAGGCCGTTGTATTCAATACCTTTCAAATGTACCGTTGGGACCGCATGGAGTATATTAAAAAAATATATGGACTGGCCACCTCGGAAGGATTTAAAATTGGGGCCAAGGTAGTGCGCGGCGCTTACATGGAAAAGGAAAACGATCGTGCCCATGAAAACGGATATGAAAGCCCGATCTGCAAGTCCAAAAAGGACACGGACGAAAATTATGATACTGCCATTGCATTTATGATGGAGCATTTAGAACATTTTATCATCTTCGCAGGTACTCATAACGAGCAAAGTAGCCTTAAACTGGTAGATCTTATGGAAAAGAATGGAGTTGCATCGAACGATGAACATATTTGGTTTGGGCAGTTGTTTGGCATGAGCGACCATATTACCTATAATTTGGCCGCAGAAGGTTATAACTCTGTAAAATACTTGCCCTACGGTCCTGTTCGCGACGTAATGCCCTATCTGATAAGAAGAGCAGAGGAAAACACTTCGGTTGCCGGACAAACATCCCGGGAGCTTGCCCTGATCACCAAAGAACGGAAGCGGAGGAAGTTGGGGGATCAGTAACCAAACTGTAACAATTCTCTACTTTTGGACACTTATAGGTCAAATCCCATTTTTATGGAACTGGACCTACTAAAAAAGAGTTGGAAAAAATTAAACTTTGAAACAGGTGAAGATGCAGTGCCCGATTTTTCTATTATCAGAAAAAAAGAGTCTGTTTTAGCTTTAAATACCGCCCGAAAGCTATTTGTTTTTTCAATGTTAGAGTTCGCTCTTTGGGGTGTTCTGGGAATAGTACTTCAAGTTTATTTTCAAAAAGACATCCCTGAATCTTTCTTGCAGTTTAAGCCATTGATTATTTTGGAAAAAATAAATTACTTGGTATTGGCTGTTTTTATTGCTGCATTTTTATGGTCTTACAATACAATTAAAACAAATATCGGGGTTAGAGAGATGCTATCCCGAATATTGCAAAGCAAACAACTTGTCACGTACTATGTAAACTATAACATCATAGTGTTTGGTTTAACGTTTTTAACAAGTTTTGTTTGGGAGCTTTTCAACAATGAACAGCTTGTAGTGTTGTTGCAAAACAAGAATGGGCTGGTGATTCCCGGGCTTATAGTTTTTGGTACTGCATTAACCCTTATCCTTACCGTACTGGTTCATAAGGCCTACATGTTTTTTTATGAAAGATTCATTCTAAGCTTTAATACACTACTGAAAAACCTTAAAGAACTGGAAGAATAATAGAATTTTTAGTCAATAGTCGGTTTTACTGCCTGAACTTCAATGTCTTTATCACAATTTTTTACTTTCAGTTCCAACTCTTCCCCATTGTAATCGTGTGAGATAAAATAGGTTTTGCATGGCTTGGATTTAGTGTCGCTTTTACTAAAATCCACATCGCCATCCTTAAAGAAAGATTGGATAAGCAGAGTGTCTCTGTACTGCTCGCGTAGGGATTCGGAGAAAGTCAAGGGTTTGGATCGCATGTCCTTGAGCACCCTGCAATTGGGCAAATAGCAGAAATCGATTCCCCCTTCACCTGATTTTTTCTTCAAAAAGAATACTAAAAATATCAATCCTATGGATAGTCCAACCAAGTACCACCCCAATCGTTTCAAAAAACCCATTTACAATTAAAAAATAAGAAAGTTAATATCGTTGTAATTCAACCCAAACCAATCCCCGACCGATTTATTGGTCAAAATACCGTGGTACATATAAAGTCCGTTGCGCAAACCTTTGTCGAACCTAAGGGAATGTTCCAATCCCCCTTCTTCACCAATTTTTAATAAATACGGCGTAAATATATTGCTAATGGAAATCGAAGAGGTACGAGGATATCTGGATGGAATATTGGGAACACCGTAATGGATCACGCCATATTTTTCGAAGGTCGGTTTCCGGTGTGTGGTCACTTCGGAAGTTTCAAAACAACCGCCCATATCAATACTGACATCTATAACTACTGCACCTTTTTTCATATTTTCCACCATGGAACTGGATACAACAACGGGCGAACGGTCCTTGCCTCGGGTCGCACCAATGGCAACATCGCAACGTTTTAAGGATTTTATCAGGTTCTTGGGCTGCACGGTAGAAGTGTACAGGGTTTGGTTCAGGTTGGTCTGTAATTTTCGCAGTTTACTGATGGAATTATCAAAAACTTTTACATTGGCGCCCAAACCCAAGGCCGAACGTGCTGCAAATTCACCAACAGTTCCAGCGCCTATAATCACAACTTCTACAGGCGGCACACCACTTATGTTACCGAACATTAAACCGTTCCCCTCGCTGGGCATGGCCATTAACTCCGCAGCTATTAAAATAGAGGAAATCCCAGCGATCTCGCTTAGGGATCGAACTGCAGGATAATTACCATCGTCGTCCCGAATGTATTCAAATGCGATAGCCGTCAATCGCTTTTTGGCCATAACCTCAAAATATTCCTTGTTCTGCGTCTTGATCTGCAAGGCAGAAATAATAATGGTCTGCGGATTCAGGTAATCAATTTCGGTAAGGGTAGGTGGCTCAACTTTTAAGATTATAGGGCAAGAAAACACTTTTTTGGTATCGCGGGTAATTTCTGCGCCTGCGTTGGTATAATCTATATCCAAAAAATTGGCCCCTTCACCGGCCCCGGATTCAATTAAGACCCTATGCCCATGTGCCGTGATGGCATTAACGGCATCTGGTGTAAGGCACACCCTCTTTTCTTGATATTGATTTTCTTTTGGGATACCTATAAAAAGCTCACCTTTTTGTTTATCGATCTCTAAAGTTTCTTCTTGTGGAAGTAACTGTTGTTTGCTAAATGGAGAGGAAGCTTGGCTCATATAGGGTAAATCTATTCTAAACGCCCCAAGGGCATTTGAGCAAATTTACATTTTTTTTGAAGTAGTCTTTTGGCGTTGCTCCAATTTCTCGCGTTCCTTGCGCAATTCCTCTTTTTCCTTAAGAATTTGAAGTTCGGTATCCATAGCCTCCAGATCGATGCCATGTACGTGTTTATCCACCAACTTGACCCTAATAAAATAAACAACGGGAATCACTACCATGGTTACGGCAATTATGTACAAGATTTCATTTTCATCCACAATACCCGATTCAAAGGTTAAGACAGAAAACAATTGAAAGCTGTACATGGCAATCGGAATCAAGATGGTGTAATACCACCATTCTTTTGAGGTAATAAACCAAATTATCAACAACAACAATGGTACAATTTTACCAAAATAGTAATAAAAGGAATCTGCTACATCATTAAAACCATTGTTTCCAAATTCAATTCCTAAAAACGAATATGACGTACTACCTACGGGAATGTATTTATACCAATAAAACATAATAGGGGTTATAGCAATTAAGATTGCAAATATTCCCTCCAAAATGAATTTTTTTCTGATACTTTTTTTGCTGCTCATTACTGGTGATAACATAAAAAAGTTCAAATTATTGTAAAAAAAATGACCCTATTTAAAAAACAGGGTCATCTCATTCTTACAAGGATATCAAAATTATAATTTTTTGATATCCTTTTTCTTGATGCTAGTAGTTTGATCTTTGTCAACTTTAACAACATCTGTAGAAACAGCTGTCATTGCCAAAAATGCAACAGCTAGCAATCCAAAAAAAACTTTTTTAGTGTTCATCGTAAAAGAGTTTTTGGTTAATAAATGAATTCATTCTTCCGGACAAATGTAGGAAAATATTTCAACTTTACATGCCCTTTATCGATAAAATTGGTTTTTAAACGCAAAAAAACAACACTTTGTCGAAAATGACCCGTCCAGAACAATAATTTGTTTGAATATAGACCTATTGCGTTTTAAGAAATATTTAACTCGATTGAACGTGTGTTTTCATCGATAAAATGCAAGAATACCCCCACAGCATCTTCCGGTAGTAGGGACGATATTTTATCGGGCCATTCTATAAATAGCCAAGCATCCGAGTTCAAGTAATCATCAAACCCCATATCCAACGCCTCCATTTCATCGTTGAGTCGATAAAAATCGAAATGATAGGCCAGGGGGGGGTTATTTTTATCCGAATATTCGTTAACCAAACCGAATGTAGGGCTGTTGGCCACATCGGCCGCGCCAAGTTCCTTTACCATGGCCTTTACCAAAGTGGTTTTGCCTACGCCCATATCGCCATAAAGACACAAAATTTTATTTGGAGCTTCCTGCAGCAATTGTTTTGCCACATCTTGGATTTCATCTAACCGAAAAGTTCTCTTCAAAATGATACTATTTAGGGTCCAAAACTACAAAAGGAACGATCATTTCTTCCAATGAAACCCCACCATGTTGATAAGTGTTGCGGTAGTAACTTACGTAATGATTATAATTATTGGGATAGGCAAAAAAGAGGTCGTTCTTGGCAAAAATAAAGCTGCTGCTCAGGTTAATGTTGGGCAAATGTATTTCTTGTGGGTTCTTTGTTGCCAGCACTTCTTTTTCTTGATAAGTTAGGCTTCGCCCGGTTTTGTAGCGCAGATTTAAGCTAGTTTCTCTATCGCCGATAACTTTGGAAGGTTGCTTTACATTAATGGTACCATGATCGGTGGTCAGGATCAATTTCATGCCCAAGTCTTGTGCTTGTTGAATGATTTCCAGTAAAGGGGAATTTTTAAACCAGCTTAGGGTAAGGGAACGATAAGCCTTGTCATTCGAAGCAAGTTCCTTCACCACTTCCATTTCGGTTTTGGAGTGGGAAAGCATGTCCACAAAATTATAGACCACCACCGTAAGGTCGTTGTCTTTTTGACATTTAAAATTTTGGGCCAATTGTTTTCCTTGCTTTAGGTTGATAATTTTATGGTATTCCCAATTTAAATCCAGCCCCAAACGTTGTAATTGTTCGCCCAAAAACTCTGCTTCAAAAAGATTTTTCCCTCCTTCGTCCGTATCATTTTTCCACCAATCCGGATAACGCCTTTCCATTTCCGAGGGCATTAGGCCAGAAAAAAGGGCGTTACGGGCATACTGCGTAGCCGTTGGCAAAATGCTGAAATATGCGCATTCCTGTTTTTTCTTGTAATGCACGGATAAAGATTTCTCAAATGCCAACCATTGATCATATCTTAAGTTATCTATGACCACCAAAAGGGTTTTACTGCCTTCCAGCTCCGGTTGTATTTTATTTTTGAACAAGGTATGCGACATAATGGGAGCGTTATCGCCCTTGAACCATTCCTTATAATTCTTGTCCACAAATTTTCCGAATTGCGAGTTGGCTTCCACTTTTTGGGATTCCAGTATTTCGAACATTCCGGAATCCTCGATCTGTTCCAGTTCCAATTCCCAATAAATCAATTTTTTGTACAGCTCCATCCACTCCTCATATGTATTGATCATGGAAAGGTCCATAGCAATCTTTCGAAATTCCTGTTGATAATTGGCTGTAGTTTTTTCCGATACCAATCGGGAGTTGTCCAAACTCTTTTTTAGGGACAATAAAATTTGGTTGGGATTTACGGGTTTTATAAGATAGTCGGCGATTTTGGATCCGATCGCCTCGTCCATGATGTATTCTTCCTCACTTTTGGTGATCATCACCACAGGAATGGAACCATCGTATTTTTTTATTTCGGTCAAGGTTTCCAAACCAGAAAGACCTGGCATATTTTCATCCAAAAACACAATATCAAAAAAGGTCTCCTTGATCTCCTCGATGGCATCTTGTCCGCTCTGGCTCGTAACTACATTGTACCCTTTACTTTGTAAAAATAATATGTGTGGTTTTAACAGGTCTATTTCATCATCGACCCATAGAATTGTAATCTTGTTCATATAGTAGTTATCTTTGTGGGAAATAAAACAAAAAACTTTGGTAAAAACCAATAAGCTTAATGTTTTCAACGATCCAATTTACGGTTTTATTGGAACTCCCAACGAACTAATTTTTAGTCTGATCGCCCACCCTTACTTTCAAAGGCTGAGGCGAATATCCCAAATGGGACTTTCTTATTTGGTGTACCCGGGAGCACACCACACTCGGTTTTCACATGCCTTGGGCAGTATGCATTTAATGACTAAGGCCATTCAGGTACTAAAAATAAAAAACGTTCCCATAACCGAAGAGGAAGAAAAAGGCCTTCTGTGCGCCATATTGCTTCACGATATTGGTCATGGACCATTTTCCCACGCCTTGGAGGGCCTTGTTGCCAAGGAAATTAGCCATGAGCAGATTTCCTTAAAATTTATGCAGGAGCTCAACAAAGAGTTCAATGGACAATTGGATACGGCCATTGCCATTTTTAAGGGGGATTACCCAAAAACCTTTCTAAACCAATTAGTATCCAGTCAACTGGATATGGACCGATTGGATTATTTAAAGCGGGACAGTTTTTATTCTGGGGTAACGGAAGGCAACATAAATTCTGAAAGGCTTATTTCCATGCTCAATGTAGTGGAAGGAAACTTAGTGTTGGAAGAGAAAGCCATATATGCGGTGGAAAAATTTTTGATGGCCCGTAGATTTATGTACTGGCAAGTGTATTTGCACAAAACTGGATTGGTAGCGGAACAATTATTGGTCCGGGTCATGCAACGCGCCCGCCTTCTCTTGAGTAAAAACACAGAACTTACCTGCAGCAAGCCCTTATTGTTTTTTTTAAAGAACAATGGCACGTTGAAATTTAATGCCGAAATTTTAAAGACCTTTGCCGATCTTGATGATATGGATATCCTGGGAGCTCTGAAAACTTGGCAATTCCATGAAGATTTTGTCCTATCCAAACTTTGTAAAATGCTATTGGAAAGAAGACTGCTCCATGTTAAGGTAAAGAAAAGGGCCCTTTCCACAGAAAAAATGGAAGAGAAATTGAATTGGATCATGGAAAAACACGATCTTTCCATAGAAGAAGCTTCCAATTTTGTGTTTCAAGGGGAGATATCCAACAAGGCCTATAGCAAAGATGAAGCCATCAAAATTTTAAAGAGTAACGGCAAAATATCGGATGTTCTGGAGGAATCGGACCAACTCAGCTTAAAAGCACTGGCAAAAACCGTGACCAAATATTATAGCTGTTATCCTAAGAAAGCCGTTTAACAAATTTTGTTACTTTTGCACCAATGAAATTTACAGCTACCCAAATTGCCGGAATCCTAGAGGGGGAAGTTGAGGGAAATCCTCAAATCGCTGTCCATAAATTATCTAAGATTGAAGAGGGTGAAAAAGGGTCGTTGACCTTTTTGGCCAATCCTAAATACACCTCTTATATTTATTCCACCAAGGCATCCATTACCATAGTAAACAAGGATTTTGTTCCAGAGCAGTCCATTACAACAACATTGATCAAAGTTGATGATGCGTACAAATCCTTTTCCAAATTATTGGAATACTATAATCAGGTTAAAAATAACAAAGTGGGTATAGAAAACCCCTGTTATATTTCGGAAACCGCAAAGTACGGCGAAGAATTTTACCTGGGAGCGTTTGCTTACCTCGGAAACAATGTGAACATAGGCAATAATGTAAAAGTCTATCCCAATGCCTACATTGGCGATAACGTGACCATTGGAAACAATGTAATCGTTTTTGCAGGTGCCAAAGTCTATTCCGAAACCATAATCGGCAACAACTGTGTAATCCATGGTGGTGCCATTATCGGGGCGGACGGATTTGGATTTACGCCCAATGCCAACGGAGAATATAGTAAAGTGCCCCAAACAGGCAACGTTATTATAGAGGACAACGTTGATATTGGTGCAGGAACTACAATAGACCGTGCAACCCTAGGGTCCACTATATTAAGGAAGGGAGTAAAACTGGATAATCAAATCCAGATTGCCCACAACGTGGAAATTGGTGAACATACAGCCATTGCGGCCCAAACCGGTGTAGCTGGTTCCACCAAAATTGGCAAAAACTGCTTGATCGGCGGCCAGGTAGGTATTGTAGGGCATATTACCATTGGCGATAGGGTTCGTATACAGGCACAATCCGGAATAGGCAGAAATGTAAAGGACGATGAAGTACTCCAGGGATCTCCTGCCTTAAATTATGGTGATTTCAACAAATCGTACGTACACTTTAAGAATTTGCCAAAATTGGCAAATCAAATCTCCAACATAGAAAAAAAAGTTGAAGGTGAGCAAAACAAGTAACAAACAACGCACAATAGCCAAAAAAGTAAGCCTACAAGGTGTAGGTTTGCACACTGGGGAAAATGTAACAATGAGTTTTCTTCCTGCTGACGAAAACCATGGTTTTGCGTTTAAAAGAATAGATCTCGAAGGTGAACCCATAATAGAGGCCGATGCCAATTATGTGGTAAACACCCAACGTGGAACCAATCTGGAAAAGAACGGAGTCAAGATCCACACATCGGAGCATGTTTTAGCAGCTTTGGTAGGTTTGGATATAGACAATGTTCTCATAGAGTTGGATGCACCGGAACCTCCGATCATGGACGGTTCTTCCAAATTTTTTGTCGAAGCTTTGGAAGAGGCCGGGATAGTGGAACAAGAGCAGGAACGTGAAGAGTATGTGGTAAAAGATGTGATTTCTTATAAAGATGAGACCACGGGAAGCGAAATCACCATTATTCCCGCAGAAGAATACCAAGTAACCACCATGGTGGACTTTGGAACCAAAGTTTTGGGAACACAGAATGCCACATTGGAAAAAATGTCGGATTTTAAAGAAGAAATAGCCGATGCCCGCACATTTAGCTTTCTACATGAACTCGAAATGTTGTTGGAGCATGGACTAATAAAAGGTGGAGACCTAAACAATGCCATTGTGTATGTGGACAAGGAAATCTCCGAATCCACCATGAAAAAGTTGGAGAAAGCCTTCAATAAAGAAAAACTCTCCGTTAAGCCCAACGGTATTTTGGATAACCTGACTTTGCACCACCCAAATGAAGCTGCACGTCATAAGTTATTGGATGTGATCGGCGATTTGGCACTTGCCGGAACCCGGATCAGAGGAAAAGTAATCGCCAACAAACCCGGGCATTTTGTGAACACCCAATTTGCAAAAAAACTATCCAAAATCATAAAGATCGAGAAAAGGAACAAAGTTCCCACATACGACCTGAACCAAGAACCATTGATGGATGTGAACGAAATTATGGCAAGATTGCCGCACAGACCTCCATTTTTATTGGTCGATAAGATTTTGGAACTATCCGACACACATGTGGTGGGCGTAAAAAACGTGACCATGAACGAGCCGTTCTTTGTGGGCCATTTTCCTGGTGCACCGGTAATGCCAGGGGTATTGCAAGTGGAAGCAATGGCTCAAACGGGAGGAATTCTTGTATTGAGCACTGTTCCCGACCCTGAGAATTACCTCACATTCTTTATGAAGATCGATAAGGTAAAATTTAAGCAACAAGTAGTTCCGGGAGATACCTTAATTTTTAAATGTGATCTAATTTCGCCCATCCGAAGAGGAATTTGCCATATGCAGGCCTATGCCTATGCCAACGGGAAGTTGGTTTCGGAAGCAGAACTAATGGCGCAGATCGTAAAAACAAAAAACACAGATTCGTAGATGAACCAACCTTTAGCATATGTTCACCCCGGGGCCAAAATTGCCAAAAACGTGGTAATTGAACCCTTTACCACCATACACAACAATGTTACCATAGGTGAAGGCACATGGATAGGCTCCAATGTGACCATTATGGAGGGCGCCCGTATCGGGAAAAACTGTAATATATTCCCCGGTGCCGTAATTTCGGCCATGCCCCAGGACTTAAAATATCAAGGAGAAGATACCACGGTCCAGATTGGCGACAATACCACCATTCGTGAATGCGCCACTATCAACAAGGGAACATCCGACCGGATGAAGACTGTAATCGGCAACAATTGTCTAATTATGGCCTATTGCCATATTGCACACGATTGTTTGGTGGGCGACGGTTGTATATTTAGCAATAATTCCACTTTGGCAGGACACGTCACCATAGGTCAAAATGTAGTTCTGGCAGGTATGGTGGCAGTTCACCAATTTGTATCCATTGGAAACCACGCATTTGTAACAGGTGGCTCTTTGGTTCGTAAAGATGTACCTCCTTATGTAAAGGCTGCGAGAGAACCACTTTCCTATGTTGGCATCAATTCCATTGGATTGCGAAGAAGAGGTTTCGAATCCGATAAGATTCGTGAGATTCAAAATATTTACAGACTACTTTATCAACAAAACTATAACAATTCCCAAGCTGCGTCCATTATAGAAGCAGAAATGGAGGCAACCCCGGAAAGGGATGAGATTCTTCAATTCATCAGAGATTCGCAGAGAGGAATTATGAAAGGATATTTCAGTTCAAACTAAAATTTATGGCAAGTACTTCAGATATAAGAAAAGGATTGTGCATCAAGTACAACAACGACATCTACAAAATTGTGGAGTTTCTTCATGTTAAACCAGGTAAAGGGCCTGCATTTGTCCGTACCAAATTAAAGAGCGTAACCACCGGAAAAGTAATCGACAACACTTTTTCCGCCGGTCATAAAATTGAGGACGTCCGTGTAGAAACACGCAGCTATCAATTTTTGTACAACGAAGGTGAAACATATCATTTTATGAACACCGACGATTACACTCAGATCGCATTGCAAAGAGACGCATTGGATGCTTACGATCTTTTGAAAGAAAGTGAAGTGGTAACCATTATTTTCAATGCTGAGGACAACATGCCGCTTTCCGTTGAAATGCCCGCAAGCGTAGTTTTGGAAGTTACCCACACTGAGCCAGGTGTGAAAGGAAACACCGCTACAAACGCAACAAAACCGGCAACGGTAGAGACTGGGGCCACGATCAATGTTCCTCTTTTTATCAACGAAGGAGATAAGATAAAAATCGATACGGAGAAAGCTTCCTATTTGGAGCGCTCCAAAGAATAAGGCTGAATGAAATTCCCAAAAACCTATACCTTAAAAGAAATTTCGGAACTTATTGATGCCGATTTTGTAGGGAATAAGGATTTTCCTGTTTTAGGCATGAACGAGATCCATGTGGTGGAAGAAGGTGACATTGTATTTGTGGACCATCCCAAGTATTATGACAAGGCACTGCAGTCAAAGGCTACCGTAGTTCTCATCAATAAAGAGGTGGAATGTCCAGAGGGTAAAGCTTTGCTTGTCTCGGATGATCCCTTTAGGGATTTCAATAAGTTAACGCGTCATTTCAAACCTTTTGAAAGTGCAGTAGTATCCATAGCGGAATCTGCAAAAATAGGGGAGGGAACCATTATCCAGCCCAACGTATTTATCGGTAACCATGTAGAAATTGGTAAAAATTGCGTAATTCATCCCAACGTAACCATTTACGATGGATGCAAATTGGGCGATAACGTAACCATACATGCAGGAACCGTGTTGGGGGCCGATGCGTTCTACTATAAAAACAGGCCCGAAGGTTTTGACAAATTGCTTTCCGGAGGGAATGTCGTGATAGAGAACAATGTGGATATTGGAGCCGGATGCACCATTGACCGTGGAGTAACAGGCTCAACTACCATAAAAGAAGGGGCTAAATTGGATAACCAAATCCAAGTGGGGCACGATACTGTTATCGGAAAAAAATGTTTGATCGCATCCCACGTAGGTATCGCTGGTTGTTGCATTATTGAGGACGAAGTGACACTTTGGGGCCAGGTGGGTATCACCAGTGGTGCTACCATTGGGAAAAAGGCGGTAATATTGGCTCAATCCGGTATTTCCAAATCCCTGGAAGGCGGTAAAACCTATTTTGGTTACCCGGCCGAGGAAGCTCGGGAAAAACTCAAACAAATTGCATACATCAAAAAGATTCCAGAAATCTTGAAAAAACTAAAAAAGATTTAAGAAATCAATAGAAAAAAACTTTAGTAAACCATATTTTTGTATCTACATTAAGTTAAATATATGAGCGTCTTAGTAAACAAGGATTCAAACATAATTGTACAAGGATTTACCGGTAGTGAAGGAACTTTCCATGCCGAACAAATGATTGAATACGGAACCAACGTAGTCGGTGGTGTGACCCCAGGAAAAGGTGGTCAGGAACATTTGGGAAAACCAGTTTTCAACACCGTTGAGGAAGCTGTAAAAGAAGTTGGTGCCGATACCACGATTATTTTTGTTCCACCCGCATTTGCTGCGGATGCCATTATGGAAGCTGCCGATGCAGGAATCAAGGTGATCATTACCATTACCGAAGGTATTCCCGTAGCGGATATGGTAAAAGCCAACGATTACATCAAGGATATGGACTGTACGTTGATCGGTCCAAACTGCCCAGGAGTAATTACTCCGGGTGAGGCAAAAGTTGGTATTATGCCAGGATTTGTCTTCAAAAAAGGAAAAGTAGGCATTGTGTCCAAATCGGGAACATTGACTTATGAAGCTGCCGATCAAGTTGTTCGCCAGGGATTGGGAATCACAACAGCCATTGGAATTGGTGGTGACCCTATTATTGGGACCACAACAAAACAAGCTGTTGAATTGTTGATCAACGATCCGGAAACCGAATGTGTGGTAATGATCGGTGAAATTGGTGGCCAATTGGAGGCCGAAGCGGCAAGATGGTACAAAGAAAGCGGTAGCAAAAAGCCTGTTGTAGGTTTTATTGCTGGTGAAACTGCTCCTGCCGGACGTACCATGGGACACGCCGGAGCTATTGTAGGCGGTAGTGATGATACCGCACAGGCCAAGAAAAAAATCATGCGCGACTGTGGTATCCATGTTGTGGATTCTCCCGCAGAAATTGGCGTAAAAGTGAAAGAAGTGGTTGGATAATCAACCGTTAAATCCATACTAAATCCCGTTTTATGCGGGATTTTTTTTCGTCTAAACATAAAACAACGACTATATTTGGTTAATAACCATTCAAACACCATCGATTTATGAAACTTTTGGAAGGGAAAAACGTAATTATAACAGGAGCAAGTAGGGGCATTGGAAAAGGAATCGCAGAAGTATTTGCCAAACATGGAGCAAATGTGGCGTTTACTTACAGCTCTAGTGAAGCTCCAGCATTGGAACTGGAACAAGAATTGACCAAACTTGGCGTCAAAGCCAAAGCCTATAAGAGTAATGCAGCCAGTTTTGAAGAATCCGAAACACTTGTTGCCAAGGTTTTGGAAGATTTTGACGGGAAAATCGATGTGCTGATCAACAACGCAGGTATCACCAAGGACAATCTATTGATGCGAATGGGAGAGGACGATTTTGATAAAGTAATCGAAATCAACCTAAAATCAGTTTTCAATATGACCAAAGCAGTGCAACGTACTATGTTGAAGCAACGTAAAGGCTCTATAATCAATATGAGCAGTGTGGTTGGAGTAAAAGGCAATGCGGGTCAGACCAATTACGCAGCTTCCAAAGCAGGAATGATCGGGTTTACAAAATCCGTTGCCTTGGAACTAGGGTCTAGGAATATACGTTGCAATGCCATTGCGCCAGGTTTTATCGAAACTGAAATGACCGAAAAGTTGGACGAAAAAACAGTTCAAGGTTGGAGGGAAGGTATTCCTTTAAAACGAGGTGGTAGCCCCGAGGATGTTGCCAACGCCTGTGTTTTCTTGGCATCGGACTTATCTGATTATGTCACCGGACAGGTATTGAACGTTGATGGTGGAATGTTAACATAAGTGAATGGAACTGAGCACGGTACTTCTTATTGTTTTAGCAGTTGCTGCCGCGCTTGCCCTTGTCTATTTTCAATATTACCATAAAGACCCGAGAAAGGGTTCACTTAAATTTATATTGGCCGCACTGAGGTTTGTCACCTTGTTTTGCGGCCTTTTACTTTTGGTAAATCCAAAGTTTGTCAATAGGGATTATTTTATCGAAAAAGCCAATTTGATTCTATTGGTGGACCATTCCGAATCCATGCAGGAAGCCTCATCAGAGGGCGAAATTTACCAAGCCATACAACAAATAAAGCAGGATGAAGCCATAAACGAAAGGTTTGCTGTGCATCAATATGGTTTTGGCGATATTGTTTCAGTAACCGATTCCATTCGTTTTGATCAAGGAAATACCGATCTTTCCAAAGCGCTGACTACCGTAAATGATGTTTTTGTAAACGGAAACAATGTTATTGCATTATTTTCTGATGGGAACCAGACCTTGGGCAAGGATTTCGAATACATCAACTTAAAGGACAATTTAACTGTAAATCCCGTAGTTGTAGGTGACACCACTCAATACGAGGATATCGCCGTAGGCTTTATCAACGTTAATAAATATGCATTTTTACGTAATACCTTTCCGATTGAGACCTCTGTCCGTTATCAAGGAAACAGTTCAGCATCCAGTACCGTTTCTATTTATCTAGATGGCAGTAGGGTTCACCAGGAACGTATTGAACTGAGCGCGGTAAATAACAGCCGGACGATTAAAACTTTGGTCGAGGCAAAAAGTGTAGGGGTTAAAACCATAAAAATAGAAATCAGACCTTTGGACAGTGAACGAAATGTTACCAATAACTCCAAAGAAACGGCCATAGAGGTCATCGATGAAAAAACCAATATTGCGATTGTTTCGGATATACTTCATCCGGATATCGGTGCGCTCAAAAAATCCATTGAATCCAACGAACAACGCTCCGTAATCCTTCTAAAGCCAGATGCCACCCCATCCGAGTTGGAAGAAATAGGTTTGTTCATCCTATATCAGCCTAACAGGAATTTTAAAACTATATACGATTATTTGGAAAAATATGGGGGAAACTATCTCACTATTGTAGGGATAAAAACAGATTGGAATTTTGTGAATGCCTCGCAAAATAGCTTTACGGTATCCGGCAGTAGGCAGCAAGAGGATATTTTACCCGTTTTAAACAATGCATTTGGGATGTTTGGATTGGGCGAATTTTCGGTTGACGACTTTCCGCCCCTGCAAGGAACCCTGGGTGAAATAGAACTTAACAAGGAGAGCGAAACCTTAATGTACCAACAGTTACAAGGTGTAAATTTGGATAAACCCCTATTCACCATTCTTACGGAGCGCAATAAAAAGGAAGCGATATTGTTCGGGGAAGATATTTGGAGATGGAGGGCCCAAACGTACAGAAACGAGCAAAATTTTAAAAAGTTTGATGACTTTATAGGTAATTTAATGATCTATCTAGTTTCCAATAAACAACGGAATCGACTGGAACTGGACTACGAACTTGTATTTGACAATGCCAATATGGCCAAGATCAGAGCTTCTTATTTTGATGAAAGCTACCAGTTTAATGCCAACGCAAGTATTTCTATCAAAATAGAAGGAGAAGACAATGATTTTACCAGAGTATCTCCATTACTTCTTAAAGGGGGCTTTTACGAAATCGATCTAAGCAACTTAGAGGCCGGCTCCTATAAATTTACCGTCAAGGTGGAAGATGAAAACTTGAATAGGTCCGGGACATTTAGAATCTTGGACTTTAATCCCGAGAAGCAATTAATCTCCGCCAACTATAAAAAAATGGGTCGTTTGGCATCCAAAAGTAACGGACACCTTTACTTTTTGAACAATCTGGACGATTTACAATCGGAATTGACCACTTCCGGAAAATTCTTGCCCGTACAAAAGACCAAGGAGAATGTCGTATCTTTAATAGATTTCCGTATTTTATTGGGATTGATTGCTCTATCCCTAACGTCGGAGTGGTTCATCAGAAAATATAATGGATTAATATAAATAGAAGTAAAAATGGACAAATTGCCCAAGATTGCGTTGCCTGCACTGGCAACGGTTATTTTCTTAATTATCATCATTTCAAAATCTGCAGTGACCATAGGTTCCGGTGAAGCAGGTGTATTGTATAAAACCTTTGGTGGCGGTGTTGTTACGGATGCCCCACCCTTGGGAGAAGGCTTTCATTTAGTAGCGCCTTGGAACAGGGTATATATTTATGAAGTAAGACAGCAGGAAAAAACCGAAAAAATGAATGTGCTATCGTCGAACGGACTGGATATTAAATTGGAAGCTTCCGTATGGTTTCAGCCTAAATACAATGAATTGGGAAAACTACACCAAGAAAAGAGCGAACAGTACATCGACCGAGTACTTCTTCCCGCTATACGCTCTGCGGCAAGAAGTGTTGTTGGAAGATATACGCCCGAACAACTTTATTCGAGCAAAAGGGATGCCATACAACAAGAGATATTTGAAGAAACCCAAAAAATAGTTGAGGATCAATACATCCAATTGAACGAAGTATTGGTAAGGGATGTAACATTGCCTCCCACTATTAAAGATGCCATTGAACGCAAATTAAAACAAGAACAGGAATCTTTGGAGTACGAATTTAGATTGGTCACAGCAGAAAAAGAAGCTGAAAAAGTTAGGATAGAAGCACAAGGTAAGGCAGATGCCAACCGTATTTTAAGTGCTTCACTTACCGATAAAATATTACAGGACAAAGGTATAGACGCTACAATAAAACTATCCGAATCACCAAATACCAAAGTAATCGTGGTAGGATCGGGAGACGACGGCCTACCATTAATTTTGGGAAATAACTAAATAACTCTTTTTTGATATAAAAATATATCCTACTTTTGACGTATAATGAAAACGAATAACGTACATCATCATCATTTTTATACTTGCTCTCAAGCGAGATAGGAATGTATTGCTGTATTTAAAATATATTCTAACCCGTTTGAGAAATCAAACGGGTTTGTTTTTTGTACCCCTTTGGTTTTTCGGACAAAAAATTGAAAAATGACAAAAATTAGAATTGCTGTTCAAAAGAGTGGGCGTTTAAACGAAGATTCGCTCAAAATTTTAAAAGATTGCGGTATTTCCATAGACAACGGGAAAGATCAATTAAAAGCTACTTCCCGCAATTTTCCCTTGGAAGTATTTTATCTAAGAAATGGGGATATTCCACAGTACCTGCGAGATGGAGTAGTGGACATAGCCATTATTGGTGAAAACGTCCTTATAGAAAAAGGGAAGGACATTTCCATAGCCGAACGTTTGGGTTTTTCCAAATGTCGGGTTTCCCTGGCAGTTCCAAAAAGCGAGAGTTACAATTCCATTAAGGATTTCGAAGGGAAGAAAATCGCAACTTCCTACCCAAACACGGTCAAGGAGTATCTGGCCGCCAGAGGGGTAAACGCAGAACTTCATATTATAAATGGTTCCGTGGAAATTGCTCCCAATATCGGTTTGGCCTATGGAATCTGTGATATTGTTTCGAGCGGTAGTACGTTGTTCAAAAACAACTTAAAGGAAGTCGAGGTAATGCTAAAAAGTGAAGCGGTGCTCGCTGTTTCGCCTACCATTTCCGAAGAGCGCAAAGAACTCTTAAAAAAAATACAGTTCAGGATCAAATCGGTTTTGCAGGCACGCCAGAACAAATATGTGCTCATGAATGCACCAAACGAGAAACTGGACGAGATTATTTCCATTCTCCCCGGAATGCGGAGCCCCACGGTATTGCCCTTGGCTGAAGAAGGATGGAGCTCTGTGCACACGGTAATAAATCGAGAGACTTTTTGGGAAGTAATCGATGAACTGAAACAAGCGGGAGCAGAAGGTATCTTGGTTTGTCCAATCGAAAAAATGGTCCTTTAAAATTAGGTAGAATGATAGGTGAGTTCAACATAAAATGGATTCCCGAAGAGAATCTGTCCTCAATTTTACCTTTGGCATTTGTGCTGAACAATAAAAAGGTTTCCATGGATATCTTACAGCAACGATTGACCGCTATGATTCCCATGGGATATAAATGTATCGGGGTTTATGATCAAGAAAGATTAGTGGGAATATGTGGGGTATGGGAACTGAACAAACTCTATGCAGGAAAGCATTTGGAACCGGATAATGTGATTATTGATCCCGAATATCAAGGAAAGAAAATCGGCGACTTAATGATGTCCTTTTTAACGGATTATGCAAAATCCATAGGTTGCGAAACCATGGAACTTAACTGTTATGCCAATAATAACAGAGGTAAACAATTCTGGGAAAACCAAGGTTACGAAGCCTTGGGCTTTCACATGATCAAAAGACTAAAACCATGAAAAAGTATATAAATCCAGATAAAGACACTTGGCCAAAACTACTTCAAAGGCCAACACAGACTGTTTCCGACATAGAGGAAACGGTGAACGATATTTTTAAGGCTGTACAGACCGGTGGTGATGGGGTCATCAAAAAGTACACTGCGCAATTCGATAAGGTAGAATTGGACTCTGTTTTAGTGACTGCTTCAGAAATTGAAACTGCCAACAACAACGTTTCAGATGCTTTAAAGCAAGCTATCAATTTGGCCAAATCCAATATTGAAAAGTTCCACGCAGCCCAAAAAACTGATAAAGTTGAAGTCGAGACCATGCCTGGTGTGGAATGTTGGCAGGAAAAACGTCCTATTCAAAAAGTGGGGTTGTACATTCCAGGCGGAACAGCACCTCTATTTTCAACCATTTTGATGCTGGCCATTCCAGCGAAGCTTGCTGGCTGCAAAGAAATAGTACTATGTAGCCCGCCAGATAAAAATGGTAAAATCAATCCTGCCATTTTATATGCCGCCCAACTTTGTGGCGTAACACAGATTTTTAAAGTCGGTGGCATTCAGGCCATTGCAGGGATGACCTTTGGCACGGAGAGTATTCCGAAAGTGTACAAAATATTTGGTCCAGGTAACCAATATGTAACCGTTGCAAAGCAATTGGCCACCAAGTATGGTGTGGCAATCGACATGCCTGCGGGTCCGAGTGAGTTGTTGGTGGTTGCTGATGATTCTGCCAATGCTGCATTTGTTGCTTCGGATTTATTGAGTCAGGCCGAACACGGAGTAGACAGTCAGGTTATTTTGGTTTCTACTTCTGAGAAAATGATTGAAGCTGTTGAAAAGGAAGTTGAAATTCAGCTTGAACAACTACCAAGAGTCGATATTGCTCGAAAATCTATCGGCAACAGTAGATTGATTTTGGTCAAAGACGATAAAGAAGCCATAGAGTTCATCAACGAATATGGTCCGGAGCACTTTATTGTTTGTGTGGAAAACGAGGAATTTTATTTGGATAATATCCAGAATGCTGGTTCGGTTTTCATAGGAAATTACACCCCAGAAAGTGCGGGTGATTATGCTTCCGGCACCAACCACACCTTGCCGACCAATGGTTATGCCAAACAATACAGCGGTGTAAACCTGGATAGTTTTATGAAGAGCATGACCTTTCAGAAGATTTCAGAAAAGGGAATTCAAGGAATCGGGACTGCCATAGAATTAATGGCCGAAGCAGAAGGATTACAAGCACACAAAAACGCAGTAACCCTTAGATTAAATAGTTTGAAACAATGAAAGGGTTTGATTTAAATACATTGGTTAGGGAGTCCGTACAAAAACTACAGCCATACTCTTCGGCACGAGACGAATATGTCTCCGATGGTTCCGAAATGCTATTCTTGGACGCAAACGAGAACCCGTTCGATAATGGGGTAAATCGGTACCCCGACCCATATCAACGCAGCTTAAAATTATTATTGGCCGAACAAAAAGGAGTATCAGAAAGTCAAATTTTGTTAGGTAATGGAAGCGACGAAGTATTGGATTTAATTTATCGGACGTTTTGCGAACCAAATCAAGATAATATCATTACGTTGCCACCAACTTATGGTATGTACAAGGTACTGTCAGGCATTAATGCGGTGGAAAACAGGGAAGTGTTACTGACTGACGATTTTGAACCGAATGTGAAAGAAATTTTAGGCGTAGTGGATGCCAAATCCAAGCTACTTTTTATTTGTTCCCCGAACAATCCCACAGGAAATTCCTTTAAAAAAGAAAGAATCGAACAATTATTGGCATCTTTCAGTGGATTGGTTGTTATCGATGAAGCCTACATCGACTTTTCAAAAGATGAAAGTTGGTTGTCGCAACTGAATAACTATCCCAACTTAATCGTGACGCAAACCTTGTCAAAAGCCTATGGTTTGGCAGGTATTCGGTTAGGCATATGCTATGCATCCGAAGAAATAATAAAGGTTTTGAACAAAATCAAACCACCGTACAATGTTAATCAATTAACTCAGCAAAGAGCACTCGAGCGTGTTTTAAACCAAGATTTGGTCAATAAAGAAATACTACAAATACTACAGGAACGAGATCAACTGATCACTGCTTTAAATAACTTGGGATTTGTAAAAAAAATATACCCCACCGACGCCAATTTTGTGTTGGCCAAGGTGGATAATGCCAACAAACGTTACCAACAACTTTTGGAAAAGCAAGTAGTGGTGCGAAACCGCAGTACGCAGCCGCTTTGTGAAAACACTTTGCGCTTTACCGTTGGTACACCAGAAGAAAACAAAAAATTGATAGCCACTTTAAAAGAATTGAACTAATGGCCAAAAAAGTACTATTTATTGATCGTGATGGAACGATCATCAAAGAAACTGTCGATGAGCAGATAGATGCCTTTGAAAAAATGATTTTCTATCCCAAGGCATTTACGTATTTAGGAAAAATTGCAAAGGAAT
This sequence comes from Flagellimonas alginilytica, assembly GCF_042134605.1. Lineage (GTDB taxonomy): Bacteria > Bacteroidota > Bacteroidia > Flavobacteriales > Flavobacteriaceae > Flagellimonas > Flagellimonas alginolytica. The sequence continues at coordinate 3,445,279 of NZ_CP169638.1, forward strand.
TGGACTATGAATTGGTGATGATCACCAACCAAGATGGGTTGGGAACCGATATTTTTCCCGAGGATACCTTTTGGCCCGTTCATAATTTTATCATCAAATCTTTTGAAAATGAAGGTGTGGTTTTCGATGCGGTTTACATCGATAAAACCTTTCCAAAGGACAATGCCGACACTCGTAAACCCGGCACTGGCATGTTGACTTCCTATTTTTCCGAGGAATATGATTTGGAAAATTCATTTGTGATCGGTGACCGTTTGACAGATGTGGAGTTGGCCAAGAATCTTGGAGCGAAAGGCATTTTCATCAATGACAATACCCATTTAGGAACAGGAGAAATCACAGTAAAACGTGAGGAGTTGGATGACTTCATCGCTCTGGAAAGTAATGATTGGGAGAAAATCTACGAGTTCTTGAAATTGGAAAATCGTATTGCTGAAATCTCACGTAAAACCAATGAGACAGATATCTACATCAAAATAAACCTCGACGGAACTGGAAAAAGCAATATCAACACGGGATTGGCATTTTTTGACCATATGTTGGACCAATTGGCCAGACATGGACAAATGGATTTAGATATTAAAGTAGATGGTGATTTAGAGGTAGATGAACACCACACCATTGAAGACACAGCAATTGCTTTAGGCGAATTGTTTTCCAAAGCATTAGGAAACAAACTGGGCATTGAGCGCTATGGCTTCGCATTGCCCATGGATGATTGCTTGGCACAAGTGGCCATCGATTTTGGTGGTCGAAATTGGTTGGTTTGGGATACCGAATTCAAGCGGGAAAAAGTAGGAGATATGCCCACAGAAATGTTCATGCACTTTTTTAAGTCCTTTACCGATGGAGCCAAGGCGAACTTGAACATTAAAGCCGAAGGTACCAACGAACACCATAAAATTGAAGCTATATTCAAGGCCTTTGCCAAATCCATTAAAATGGCGGTAAAACGAGATGCTGAAAAAATGGTGTTGCCATCTACTAAAGGAATGCTGTAAAAGTCAGAAGTACAAAGTCAGAAGTACAAAGTCAGAAGTACAAAATAAAAAGTTAGGAACAGTCCAATGAGAAAGGATTTGAAGGATAGAACAAAAGCATTTGCTATTAGTACTTGGAACTTATGTTCAAATATTCCAAAATCTAGAGAGTTTAATGCCTATGGCAATCAATTAATCAGATGTACGAGTTCTGTTGGAGCAAATTACAGAGCCTCACAACGAGCAAAATCTCGTGCCGATTTCATCAACAAACTCAAAATAGTTGAGGAAGAAATAGATGAAAGCATGTACTTTTTAGAACTTCTAATGGAAATAAGCGAAAATAACCTCTCAGAAATGAAATCATTGCACACCGAAGCAACTGAAATTTTAGCCATTGTTGTTTCATCTATTAAAACCGCACGAGAAAATGGGAAATAAAATAGAACTTCGTACTTCTAACTTCAAACCTTGTACTTTTCTATGAAAATTGTAATTATCGATTACGGAGCAGGAAACATTCAAAGCATCATATTTGCCATAAAACGGTTAGGATATGAAGCCGTTTTGAGTCATGATGCCGAAGAAATCCGAAATGCCGATAAAGTGATTTTTCCTGGAGTTGGCGAGGCAAGTTCCGCTATGGTAAAATTAAGAGCCACGGGATTGGATACGCTTATTCCAAAGCTAAAACAACCAGTTTTGGGCATCTGTTTGGGCATGCAGCTCATGTGTAATGCTTCTGAAGAGGGCAACACCGAAGGATTAGGAATTTTTGATTTGGATGTGGTAAAATTTTCAAACAAAGTAAAAGTTCCTCAAATAGGATGGAACCAGATTTCAGATTTAAAAAGTGAGCTTTTTGCCAATGTTCCTGATAAATCATACATCTATTTAGTGCACAGTTTTTATGCACCTATCGGTAAAGAATCCATTGCTATATCTGAATATGAGGTCGAATATAGCGCTGCTTTGCAGAAAGATAATTTTTATGGGGTACAGTTTCATCCAGAAAAAAGTAGTGAAGTAGGAAGTGGAATTTTGCAAAATTTCTTAAATCTATAAGTATGAGGATAATACCAGCCATAGATATCATTGACGGTAAATGCGTGCGTCTTTCCAAAGGCGATTACAATACCAAAAAAGTCTATAACGAAAACCCTTTGGAAGTAGCCAAGGAGTTTGAGGAACATGGTATTCAACATCTTCATTTGGTGGATTTGGATGGCGCAAAATCCAAACATATTGTCAACCATAAAGTTTTGGAGTCCATTGCATCAAAAACCAATCTTCAAATTGATTTTGGTGGAGGGTTAAAATCCAATGAAGATCTGCACATTGCTTTTGAAAGTGGTGCAAAACAAATCACAGGTGGGAGCATCGCTGTAAAAGACCGAGACACGTTTTTGGGTTGGTTGGAAAAATATGGGCCGGAAAAAATTATTCTGGGTGCAGATGCCAACAATGAAAAGGTGGCCGTTTCTGGCTGGCAAGAAGAATCAGATTTACAACTTATTCCTTTTGTTCAACAATACCAATCGGAAGGCATAACCTATGTGATTTGTACAGATATAAGTAAGGATGGTATGTTACAAGGACCATCATTCCAGTTATACAAAAAAATGCTGTCCCAAACCAAAAAAGGATTACATTTAATTGCCAGTGGTGGAATCTCCACTTTTGACGAACTTCCCAAACTTGCCGAAATTGGTTGTGAGGGCACAATCATAGGCAAAGCCATTTATGAAGGTAAGATCAGTTTAAAACAATTGGAACATTATATTCTTGAGAATGGATAAAGAAAAAGAACTCCAAGAAGAATTGGTTTGGAATGCAGGGTATCGTATGAACGAAAACCTCCGTATGATCAAAATTTGTTTTGATCAATTGTCTGAGGAACAAGTTTGGCAGAAGCCGAACAGCTCGTGCAACAGCATTGCAAATCTTATTCTTCATTTATGCGGAAACATCACCCAATATGGGATTGCTTCCATTCAAAACTTGGAGGATGAACGTAAACGGGATGAAGAATTTGCCACCGAATCTGGCTACACCAAAGCTGAGTTAATCAAAAAACTAGAAGATACGGTCGATGAAGCTAAAAGAGCATTTTATGATGCTCCCTTACATGAGCTTTTGCGCAAACGTTATGTTCAAGGGTTTAATTTTTCTGGGGTCGGCAATATTATCCATGTAACAGAGCATTTATCTTACCACACGGGTCAGATTGCACTGTACACTAAAATGTTGAACGATCAGGATCTTGGATTTTATTCTGGGGTAAACTTGAATGTGAAGAACGAATAAATTAATAGTATACGTCATGCTGAACTTGTTTCAGCATCTCATCAATAATACAAGTGAGACCCTGAAATGAATTCAGGGTGACGACGAATAATAATGGAAAACAAATCGTCATGCTGAACTTGTTTCAGCATCGCATCAATGCAAGAAAGTTTCGTTTACATAATGACCAACAAGCATAGGACAACATTTTATGTTGGTGTGACAAACAATTAAGAAAAAAGAGTAATTCAACATTCAAATGGAATAGGTTCAAGTTTCACTAAAAAATATAATCTTCTTGATTTAGTATATTTTGAAACCTTTACTGATATTCAAGAAGCAATTGCTCGGGAAAAACAAATTAAAAATTGGCATCGTGAATGGAAAATGAATTTGATAAAAGAACAGAATCCAACTTTAAAAACGTTGGAATATTAAAAACACGTCATGCTGAACTTGTTTAGCATCTCATCAATAGTTCCAGTGAGACCCTGAAATAAATTCAGGGTGACGACGAATAATAATGGAAAACAAATCGTCATGCTGAACTTGTTTCAGCATCCCATCAATAATACAAGTGAGACCCCTTAACCAAGTTCTGGATGACGATAAATAATTATTGATGATTCAATAAAAAAATATGTTAACAAAAAGAATAATTCCCTGCCTCGACATAAAAGATGGTAGAACCGTTAAAGGTGTCAATTTTGTGGATTTACGTGATGCTGGTGACCCCGTAGAATTGGCACAACGGTATGCTGAGGAAGGGGCAGATGAACTTGTTTTCTTAGATATTTCTGCCACCGAGCAAAAGCGTAAAACGCTAGCGGAGTTGGTGTATCACGTAGCAGAAAAATTAAATATACCATTTACAGTAGGTGGTGGAATCTCTTCTGTGGAAGATGTAGATATCTTACTTAAAAACGGAGCAGATAAAGTTTCTATCAATTCTTCAGCGGTTAAAAATCCAGACTTAATTAACGAATTGGTGGCCAAATTTGGTTCGCAATGTATAGTTGTGGCCATAGATGCTCGTAAAACTACCGATGGCTGGAAAGTGCATTTGGTGGGAGGCAAAGTGCCTACGGAATTGGATTTATTTGATTGGGCAAAAGAGGTAGAGCAGCGTGGTGCTGGTGAAATTTTATTTACATCAATGGACCATGACGGCACCAAAAATGGCTTTGCTGACGAGGAATTGGCTAAACTATCGAGTTTGGTAAACATTCCCATAATTGCCTCTGGTGGGGCGGGAGCGGTGTCTCATTTCACAGATACTTTTAAATATGGTAAGGCAGATGCAGCTTTAGCGGCAAGCGTTTTTCATTTTAAGGAAATCGAAATCAATTCACTCAAAAAAGAATTAAAGGAAAAAGGAATTCCTGTAAGATTATAATAATGCAAATAGACTTCAATAAAAATTCAGACGGACTAGTTCCTGCAATAATTCAAGATGCAACAACCAAAAATGTGTTGATGCTAGGGTACATGAATCAGGAAGCATTCAACAAAACCCAAGAAACGGGTAAAGTCACTTTTTTTAGTCGTTCTAAAAATAGGTTGTGGACAAAAGGTGAGGAAAGTGGCAACTTTTTGGAATTGGTTTCAATAAAGGTAGATTGCGATAAGGATACCTTGTTGGTCCAAGTGAAGCCAGCTGGGCCCACCTGTCATACGGGTACAGATACCTGTTGGGATGAAGAAAACACACCTAACTTTAGCTTTTTATCAGAATTAGAGAATGTAATCGCTTCCCGAAAAGAAAACAAAGAGGATGAAAAAAGCTATGTAGCTTCACTTTTTAGAAAAGGAATCAATAAAATTGCCCAAAAAGTAGGGGAAGAGGCCGTTGAAACGGTAATTGAAGCCAAAGACGATAACGAAGAATTGTTCTTAAACGAAAGCGCAGATTTACTTTTTCATTATTTAATCTTACTCCAAGCTAAAGGGTACACCTTAAAAGATATTGAAAAAGTATTGATAGAAAGACATTAAAAAAGGCTTTTTTATAAGGTAACGGGAGACCAAGTAAATTGGATTGGTTTTATAATCTTGTCCTGATTACAAATATAAACGGTATTGTTTTTAACAAATACTCTAGTCACAGGAATAGTTATTTTACTAGGTGCTTTTTCTCCCTTCATCCTAATCTATTTGTTTCTTATAACGGTTTTTACCCATGTTAAATATACCTACTTTAATACCCAAACCAGCAGAGAAGCCGTTAATGCGATCCAGTGCTTGTTGCTCCAATTCAATTTTACTAGAAAACCGGTATTTACCAGTAGCTTCTAACTGTACGTACCTATTGATATTAAATAATAAACTTACTCCTGGTTCGTAAACAAATATGTAGTCCGAAGTGTCAAAATCCTCATTATCAAAATCGTTGTCATCGTTCTCAAAGGTGTCGCCATCTACATAACCAATAGCTCCGCCACCTATAAATTGAGGAAAGGACAGGCTAATTGTTCTTTTACCAAAAAGAATTGGTTCCAAGTGTAAGCCTACATAACCACCTATTAAATCTTCATTATCTATAGATAATTCGCCAGATAAGTTTTGTTGCGAATAAAACCCATAGGTTGCTAAGCCTATTTCTAATTTACGGTTAGCAACGTAAGCTAGTTTTAGACCGGCAAAAAAAGTGTCCTTTCCATCAATTTCGCCAATAGCCAATGGAATACCGAGATATATACCATGGACTACATTGTTACGGTCGTTAAAGGTGATGTATTCATCATTACTTTTTTGTTGCGCATGCGTGGTGATTATACTAACTAATGCTATAAATAATACTGTCGTTTTTTGATTGAACATTATTCAAATTTTGATTGATATAATTTAAAGACAACCCAATTTTAAAAAGGTTGCATGTGTAAGACTATTTTAATCATTTATGGTTACAATTCCTTTAACTCCAGAAATAGTTATTTTTCCCAGGGCATTATTACCGTAGGTAGCTTCTATTTTTCTAAGTTTTTTACCCTTATCCAACATTTTGGAAGCAACATTATCAAAGGTTTTAGGTAGTCTTACAACTCCTTGTTCCAGTGTAGCTATAAAGCGATGGGGGAAATTTGTGGTTTTGATGGTAATATCAGAGGATTCTTGGGTGAGTGTTACAACAGCATCGGGATTACCTATTTTAGCAACTACAAAATCTACAATTTTTAATTCGCTATCTATATCCTTTTGCAATTGCTCTATTCTAATGGAAGAGAATTTAAGACTTCCAAAAAGGTGTTTAACTTCTTCTACATGTATTTCATCCTTGTTTGAATACAACTCAAGTGTGGCTATAGCATTCAATTGTATTTCGCTCCCTTCCGTTGTTAATTGCAAGTTTTTGGCGTCATCCATGCTTAACTCGCCATTTTTTAGGACTATTCTGGCATAATTGATGTTTTTAGCACGTATTTTTCCAAATTTTAATTGAATAGTAGCTTTGCTGATCATTTCTCCTAACCATAAGTCACCATGTTCTAAGTTGGCCTCTAATTGCCCTTGCCATTCTTCTATAAGAATATCCCCAAATTTGTTGGTTACATTCAATTTGGCATCCCTAGGTAAAAACACTTCATAGTCTATTTGTACTCTACTCCGGTCTGAATCTATTGGGTTTGTCTTATTAAAAAAATCTGCAAACCATCCGGTATTTCTATTGGCTATAACAGATGTTATGGAAACATAGCTTTGATTGGCACGTATTTCTGGTTGCACTCTTTGAAGTAAATCCTTGGCATTTTCTTCTTTTTTATGATTTACTTTTACAGTAATAACCACTTTTACTTTTGGCTGTTCCCAACCGGTGAAGGTTATATTTCCATATTTGTTGTCGATGTGTAGCTCTCCGTTAGCCTCTAATTCAAATTGCTTTTCTATTGTTTTTTCAACGTGCTCTTGTGCTGACACAGTAGCTGAAGTTAGTAATAAGAGCAATCCTAGGTAAGTTTTATAAAGTGTACTCATAATTCTGCTCAAATTTTTTTGTTTCATTAAGTCGTTCTAAAAGCTTCTCTATAAGCTCAATGCGTTTTTTGTAGTTGGCAACAATAGCTTCCAGGACCTGCTCATTGTCTAAATTGGTCTCCATTTCTTTTTTTAGTGCCAGGTATTCCGCATCTAATTCGTCCATAAAAGACAAAAATTCATTTTTATCGGCTGTACTAAGTTTTGGATTTTTCTGTACCAACGCTACTTGGTAATTAACCAAACTTTTGTAATGCATGTCTATTTCCAGCAACTCTTTTGATGCCAGCTGGTTCTCTGTAACTATGCTAGGTTTAAAATGTGTGTAGAAAAATGTAATTACCATCAGAGCCATCAAACTAGCAGCAATTTTTAAGAACAGTTTCCTTTTATAAAGCGGCACAACTTTAGTTTTACCTGCTTCTAAAACGGTATTGATCTGCAGCCACATGTTATCTCGATCCGCTCTTTCTGTGTTAAAAGCTTCTGCATTGTCGCATATGTATTTTTCAAAATCATCCATCATAATTCACTTACAATTTGCATTAACTTCTTTTTAGCTCTGTGGTATTGGGATTTCGAGGTACTTACTGTTATTTCTAAGATTGTTGCAATTTCTACATGATCATATCCTTCTACTAGATATAGATTTATAATTTGCTTGTAGCCATCTGGTAATAACGCAATGCCACGTTTAATTTTACTAATATCTTTTACATCCGGTATCACAGTCTCCGTGGTTTGGGTCATCTGATATTCGGTTTCCTCCATAGGTACTAAATCTACCTTTTTAGCTTTAAGATGGTTAATACTTTTATTAATCACAATCCGCTTTAACCAAGCTCCAAAACTGCTTTGGTATTTAAAAGAGTGTAATTGTTTAAAAGCATCTATAAAGCTGTCTTGTACAATATCTTCAGCATCTTCTTTATTTCCTAAAAACCTAAAACCAACATTATACATGGCATCCACATAGTAACTATAGAGCTCGTATTGAGAACTACTATGGCCTGCTTTGCACTGTTCTACTAATGATTGATGTGTAAAACGAATGTCCGTTTTCAATGGTTCGGTTTGATGCTTATTGCTCTAAAGACAAAGGAAATACTAAAGGGTTGCACCTAGAGTAAAAAAAGTGTGAAGTTTTTTTAATTAGGTGAAGAAACTGCATTTTTTTTAGAAGCAATGCAACCTTGTCTTTTTTGAATTGTCTATTGGTGGTATACATTTTAATTCAAACATCAAAAAACAAATCAGAAAATGAATTCAAAAAAAATACCATGGGTAATGGTAGTTTTAGTATTAAACTCTTTTTGGAGTTTTAGCCAAACCAATTACACGCTAAGTGGCACTATCAGAGATAATAATAATGGAGAAACACTTTATGGTGCTTCTATTTTCCTTGCCGGTACAACAATAGGAACTACCACAAATGAATACGGTTTTTATTCTATTACCGCACCAGAAGGCATCTATGAACTAAATGTCTCTTACATGGGTTTTACCGATGTTAAAATAAAAGTGAATTTACACGCAGATGTAAAAAAGGATATAGAGATTGAACAATTATCTACTGAGCTGAACGAGGTTATCGTAACTGCCGAAGAACCAGAAAAAGCCTTGCTTCGGAAACCAGAAATGAGTGTGCTAAAAATGAATATTGGAACTGTTAAAAAGATGCCTGTTGTATTAGGCGAGGTAGATATTTTAAAATCGTTACAATTGCTTCCCGGGGTCACTAACAATGGAGAAGGCACTGGAGGTTTTCATGTACGGGGTGGAGCCCAGGACCAAAATTTAGTTTTGTTAGATGAGGCTATCATTTACAACACCTCTCATATGTTTGGCTTCTTTTCTGTTTTTAATGCAGATGCCATTAAAGACTTAAAACTGTATAAAGGTGGTATTCCGGCCCGGTTTGGAGGTAGGGTTTCTTCTGTTTTGGATATCAGACAAAAAGACGGGAACAATAAAAATTTTGCACTTACTGGTGGTATCGGTGCAATTTCTAGTAGGTTAACAGCAGAAGGGCCAATGTTCAAAAACAAGGGCTCTTTTTTGGTTGCTGGTAGACGTTCCTATCTAGATCTTTTTCTTAAAGCTGCGGGTGAAGAGAATTCCGTAATGTTCTATGATTTAAACCTTAAAACCAATTACAGCATTAATCCAAATAATAGAATATACCTGAGTGGTTATTTTGGAAGAGATGCATTTGAAATCGGTCAAAGCTTTGCCAGTAGTTATGGCAATGCCTCTGGCAATTTACGATGGAACCATATTTTCAACGATAAATTATTCTCTAATCTTTCCGCAATTGTCAGTAGGTATGATTATGATTTAGACTTGGATTTTGAAGAGTTTGAGTGGATGTCCTCCATAAACAACTACAATCTTAAATATGATTTTAAATATTACTTAAATGATGGTTTTACTTTGGGTTTTGGGGCCAGCAGTCTGCTCTATGAGTTTGACCCTGGCCAGATAAAACCAACATCAGAAACATCTGCCATAAATCCCTTGGCATTAGATAAAAAGAGAGCTTTAGAAAGTGCGGTTTATGTAAATGCTGAGCATAAATTAAGCAATAGACTAACGGCACAATACGGATTACGTTTAAGTGGATTTTCCAGATTGGGCGGACAACCTATTTCGATATATCAAAACAACCAGCCGGTTGTATATAATTCGGATTTAGAAATCTATGAGAGAGGGGAGGTAATTGATGAAACTACGTATAAAAAGAGTGACGTTATTACTTCTTTTCGCAATCTAGAACCTAGAGCATCTTTGGCCTACTTAATTAATGATAACAGTTCTTTAAAGGCAGGGTTTTCAAGAACAGCCCAGTATATTCATCTTTTATCAAACACCTCTTCTGTAACACCTTTAGACGTTTGGACTCCAAGCGGGCCCTTTATAAAGCCGCAATTGTCCAATCAATATGCGCTTGGTTACTTTTATGACTTTAAGGATAAGAAATATTCCTTGGAGGTAGAAGGTTACTTTAAAACCGTGGCAAATCGGATAGATTATATAGATGGTTCTGACCTTATAGGCCAAAATACCATAGAAACCGAAATATTGAATGGAGAAATGCGTGCCTACGGTTTAGAGCTCTTGCTACGCAAAAACACAGGGAATTTTACGGGCTGGTTAGCTTATACGTTGTCAAAATCTGAACAACGTACCCTCGGTGATACAGCTGGCGGACCTGGAATTGCCAACGGTAATTGGTATCCTACTTTTTTTGATAGAACCCATGATATATCCATTTCTGGCGCATACCGGTTAAACGATCATTGGAGCTTTGGAACAAACCTAGTATATCAAACAGGGAGACCAGTGACTTACCCCAATGGGCATTATAGTTACGAGGGGGTGTCCATTGCAAGTTATGCAAGTCGAAATTCAGACCGTTTACCAGCGTATCACCGTTTGGATGCATCTATAACTTACACGCCCAAAAAATCTTTAAATAAGCGATTTAAGGGAGAATGGGTTTTAAGCATTTACAACCTCTATCACCGTAAAAATGCGGCCAGTATTTCTTTTGGACAAAACTTTGAAACAGGAGCCAATGAGGCTACAAGAACCGCCATATTTGGAATATTACCATCCATCACTTATAATTTTAAATTCTGATCATGAAAACCATTATAAAATATATATCGTTAGTAATTTTTTTGGTTCTAACCGCCTGTGAAGACGTAGTAGATATAGATGTGCAAGAAGGACCAACAAGACTTGTAATAGAAGCTTCTTTAGATTGGGAAAAAGGAACAGAAGGTAATTATCAAACTATAAAACTATCCACCTCTACACCTTATTTTGATACAAGTTTTCAGCCTGCAATAGGAGCTACAGTTAGCGTTCTAAATGTAAATAGCGGAACAGAAGTTTTATTTGTAGACCAAAATGATGGAAACTATACTACAACTGATTTTGAGCCGGTAATTGGCGACACCTATGCATTGACCGTAAACTATAAAAACGAAGTATTTACCGCTACAGAGAAAATGACTCCCGTGCCAGAAATCAAGGAAGTTTTTCAGTCTAGGGATGATGGTTTTAATGATGAAGATCTAGAAGTTCATTTGGTTTTTACGGACCCCGAAGCGGAAGAAAATTATTACCTGTTCAAATTTTTAAAAGAGGGAGAATTGTTTCCAGCATTTGAAGATGCAAAGGACGAATTTATAAACGGAAATGAGATCGATTGGTGGTACGAAATTGAAGAAGATGAGATGGATGGCTTAACGCCTTTTGAGCCAGGTGATACGGTTTACATTAGCATGCACGGTATTTCTAAAAGCTATTATGAATACATAAAGATCTTAATTGAACAAATGGGCGGTGCTGGCTTGTTCTCTTCAACTCCTGTTGCTTTAAAAGGAAACTGTGTGAACCAAACCAATCCAGAAAATCAACCATTAGGATATTTTAGACTTACAGAGGTAAACAAGGTTACCTATACATTTACAGCAGAATAAAAGGTGATTGATGTGGTAGCGCTGGGTTCCTAGGTCCTGGCGCTATTTTTCTGCTTTACCACCATACCACGAACAGCTTAAATAATTCTCCTTCTGTAGTACGTACCCATAGCATTGGTGCGTACTGCTTAAGGTGTTTTAGATTGATGTCTAGCAGCGTGTTGTAATGATTGTTCCACAAAACTTGATTATCGGGTGGCAACGGCCATTCTTTTTTAGCCGGAATGTAGAACTGATAATCTTTAAATAGATTAGTATTGAATTGCTCAAAACGCACCCAATAGCCTGCGTGGCAAGATGTATTTAGTGGTCGTATAGCTAGTTTTTCCTCCTTAAAAGGTGTAAAAAGTTGTGCCTTAAAACAGCATTGCTGTTCCATTTCTAATGGGTCAATCCCTAAGGCATCCCATTTTTGTTTAAGACTGGCATGATGTAGAAGAGGAAATTGTTTTTCTTTGAGCTTATCCAATTTGGTATAAAACATATCCCGCTTATTAGGCCCCATCAGTCGGTGTATAGGTTCAGATATGTTAGGATTTATGATATAGAATTTGTAGGCTAGTTCTACGTGTAGATAGTTATTGGTAAGGTTGTTTTTTAAGATAAAATCCAATTCGCCCAAACGTACTTTTCCTTCATCTATCAAAACATTTGCTAATACAACCTCATACGCTTCAGAAGTTGTTATCAGGTGCCTAAACACGTATTCCATTTGGTGACCTAAACGTAATTTTTCTGGAATGGCAACATTTTTTACAGAATCCATGTCTATGGATGGAAATTCAAATTGCGGTAATCCAAATTGTTCTCGGGTCCAAAGTGGCGCAGTATTGTAAAATGCTTCTAACAGTGCTTTCATCCTTAAACAAACTTACGGAAAGCGTTAAGTTTTTTCTAAAGCTATAGCCGTTACATCGAAATGCCTTAAATTTATGTAATGGCTATGAACACAAGAAAAGGGTTTCGCTTTACCAATTACGAAGCACCCGACCAAACCCCATTCGAAAAACTCTTCGAAATTTTTCAAGAACTCGTCACTCATACCTCGGGCGATGTGGAGGAAGCGTTGGACTGGTTACGTGAATTGGATAAAGAATACAACCTTACCGACGACGATTACACTATGGATGACTTTATCGAGGACCTAAAGGCAAAAGGTTATATCCGTGAGGAATTTGATATGGATAATCCTCAAGGCGGAGAAGGTGAGGAGGGTAATGAAAACGGTGGTGGTATACTCTCTTTGACCGCTAAACTAGAGCGCATGCTGCGTCAACGGGCTTTAGACCAAATCTTCGGTAAAATAAAGCGTAGTGGTTCGGGTAACCATAAGACCGGAAAATCAGGAAAAGGAGACGAGCATACCGGGGAGTTCCGTGAATACCGTTTTGGAGATTCGTTGGAGCACATCAATATGACGGAAAGCCTCAAAAATGCCCAAGTAAACCATGGGTTGGATAACTTTTCCCTAAATGAAGAAGATTTAGTCGTTGAGGATACAATGCACAAAGCTCAGATGAGTACGGTGCTCATGATAGACATTAGCCATAGCATGATTTTATATGGCGAGGACCGAATCACACCCGCCAAAAAAGTGGCCATGGCTCTGGCAGAATTGATCACCACCCGTTATCCAAAAGATACCTTGGATATCTTGGTTTTTGGTAACGATGCATGGCCCATTCCCATTAAAGACCTGCCCTATTTAAAAGTAGGGCCATACCATACCAATACCGTAGCTGGTTTGCAATTGGCCATGGACATGCTCCGCCGAAAACGTAATACCAACAAACAAATTTTCATGATTACCGATGGAAAGCCATCCTGTTTGCGATTACCAAACGGAGATTATTATAAAAACAGTGTAGGCTTGGACGAATATATTGTTGAAAAATGCTACGCCATGGCGCAACAAGCCAGAAAACTTCATATACCTATTACCACATTTATGATTGCAGAAGACCCTTATTTGATGCAATTCGTTCGTGAATTCACAAAGGCCAACAAGGGGAAGGCCTTCTACACAGGACTTAAAGGATTGGGTGAAATGATTTTTGAGGACTACGAACAAAACAGAAAAAAAAGAATTAAAGGTTAATATCACAAATGAAACTAGATCACAACAACATCGCAACCCTGGGTCAACTCAAATCGGCAGGGTATACAGGTAAAAGTATCAAGGACGAACTACGTGACAATCTTTTGGAAAAAATATCGAAGGGAGAACAGGTCTTCGAAGGAGTTTGGGGCTACGAAAATTCGGTGATTCCTGAATTGGAAAGAGCTATTTTATCACGCCACAATATAAATTTATTAGGGTTGAGAGGTCAGGCAAAAACACGCTTGGCCCGTTTGATGGTGCAATTGCTGGATGAATATATCCCAATCGTAGAGGGCTCGGAAATTCATGACGATCCAATGCGCCCCATCTCCCGATATGCTATAGAGCTGGTCAAGGAAAAAGGTGATAATACACCTATCGGTTGGGTGCACAGGGATGAGCGATTTTACGAAAAACTGGCCACCCCAGATGTTACCGTAGCCGACCTTATAGGAGATGTAGATCCCATAAAAGCAGCAAATCTTAAATTATCCTATGCCGATGATCGAGTAATTCATTTCGGGATGATACCCAGAGCAAACCGCTGTATTTTTGTGATCAACGAACTGCCCGATCTTCAAGCAAGAATTCAAGTAGCGTTGTTTAATATTCTGCAAGAGGGAGACATACAAATTAGGGGGTTTAAACTTAGACTCAATTTGGATATGCAATTTGTTTTTACCGCCAACCCAGAAGATTACACCAATAGGGGAAGTATCGTTACACCTTTAAAAGATAGGATAGGTTCGCAAATTTTGACCCATTATCCGGATAACATCGAAATCGCAAAAAAAATCACCAAGCAAGAAGCCAAACTGGACCATCGTCAATCAGAAAAGATTTATGTTCCGGAATTGGCCATGGATGTGTTGGAGCAAATCAGTTTTGAGGCAAGGAAAAGTGAATATGTAGATGCTAAAAGTGGCGTGAGTGCGCGAATGAGCATTACGGCTTTTGAAAATTTATTGAGCACTGCAGAACGTAGGGCAATCATATCTGGTGACCAAAAAACCACCATTCGCTTAAGTGATTTTATGGGAGTTATTCCTTCAATTACTGGTAAAATCGAATTGGTGTACGAAGGAGAGCAGGAGGGAGCTGGTTATGTGGCCGAAACATTGATAGAAGAGGCTGTAAAAAGTTTGTTCCCTAATTATTTTCCCAAGATAGAAAAGCTGCAGCGCCGAGAAGAGGAAAACGAATATGATGAACTCGTGAGTTGGTTCTTTGATGGTGAAGGATTTGATTTATTGGACGACGAAAAAGATGAAAATTATAAATCCAAACTGGATGCCATTGGTCCCTTGAACCATTTAATCAGAGAATATCAGCCAGAAATTTCTATGGAGGATTCCTATTTTCTTAAAGAACTTCTGCTTTGGGGGCTGGTGGCCCACAAGAAATTGAGCAAACACCGCTTTCAGCAGGGTTATCAATTTAAAGATCTATACGGGAGCTACATTAGTGGGTTATAGCCCATTGATGGGCCTACTGCCAAATATTTAGATTATCGTTGTAGTTTTCGAAATTATAGATTCCTATGTAACGCTTTCTTAACCAAAAGGTGTAAAGCGTTAAAATAGGTAGTATACTATACAAAACCAAGGTAAGTGTGGCCATGGGCTTAAATGTTGCAGGGATTACATGTTCATTAAACCCACCAATGGAGTATAATACCATAGCGCTGTCATAGATTTTAAACAAGTATATGATCATCACAACGTACAGAACATACTCTATATTTCTCATTTTGGGGTCTGGCAATTCATCTTCAGTGATCTTGAACCAAACCACGTACAAATAAAGCAAATGTACAACGGATAGAATCGGGAATATATAATTGTCCGGTTTTAAAAAGTAGAACTGATTGGTGTAAATACCATAAAAACTCAATACCGACAAGGTTAATAGAACTACTATACTTGCTAGGATATTCCTTTTCCAGGTAATGATTTTTGACAAGGTATTCATGTTGATTTCAGATTTGGGATAATACTTGCTGTAAAGAACGAGGTTTTGTCATCACTATTTTAACAAAATCGTTGAGTGGCAAACAATGTTGGATAATGGGAAAAAACCGACATGAAACCCAAATTTTAGATGGTAAAACCAACTAGTCAAATAGATCTGAAGAGAGATAACGGTCCCCACGGTCGCACACAATCGAAACAATAATGCCGCTCTCCAAGGTTTCTGCCAAGCGCAAGGCCACTGTTGCGGCACCACCACTGCTCATTCCTGCGAAGATACCTTCCTCTTTGGCCAACTGTTTTACCATAGTTCTGGCATCTTCCTCGCTCACCTCCATTACGGTGTCCACTTTTGCGGGGTCAAAAATTTTTGGCAGATACTCTTGCGGCCATTTTCGAATTCCCGGTATTTTGGAATTATCCGTAGGCTGTACACCTACAATCTGAATATTGGGGTTTTGTTCCTTTAAAAAAGTTGATGTGCCCATAATTGTCCCTGTGGTACCCATACTGGAAACGAAATGTGTGATTTCCTCTTGTGTATCTCGCCAAATTTCCGGTCCGGTAGTTTTGTAATGTGCCAACCAATTATCATTATTGGCAAATTGGTTCAGCATTCTAAAACCTTCTTGGGCAACTTTTGTTTCAGCATAATCTCGTGCGCCCTCTATCCCAACATCGGCAGGGGTCAAGGTAACTTTTGCACCGTAGGCCCGCATGGTCTGCACTCGTTCCTTGGTAGAGTTTTCCGGCATCACCAATTCAATATTCAATCCAAAAAGACCGGCGATCATGGCCAATCCTATCCCAGTGTTACCGCTTGTAGCTTCAATAAGTTTGGTGTCTTTCGTAAAGTCGCCTCGATCCAGACCACTTTTGATCATATTGTACGCAGGTCTGTCCTTAACACTTCCGCCAGGATTATTTCCTTCTAGCTTAAAAAGGACTTTTACTTTTTTATTGGTGTTCAATACTTTGGATTCCACTAATGGGGTGTTTCCTATTAAATCGAGTATACTGTTAGACATTGGGGCTCGTCTTAATTTTAATTTCTGGGGTATGGTACACTTTGGAGTTTGGTGGCACCGATTCGGTTATCCAGGCATTTCCGCCTATAACGGAATTTTTACCAATAACGGTGTCGCCACCTAAAATGGTAGCATTGGCGTAAATCGTCACATTGTTTTTAATAGTTGGGTGTCGCTTTGTTTTTTCCAAGCTCTTGGATACATACAATGCGCCCAGCGTAACTCCCTGGTACACCTTAACGTTGTCTTCTATAACTGCCGTCTCACCGATAACTACACCGGTAGCATGATCGATAAAAAAAGATTTACCGATTTTGGCCCCAGGGTTAATGTCCACTCCCGTTTGTCTATGGGCATACTCCGTCATCAAACGGGGAATCAAAGGAATGCCTTCCACATATAGCTCATGTGCCAATCTATAAATGGCAATCGCATAAAATCCCGGGTAAGCCAGGTATATTTCTTGCAGCGAGGAAGATGCGGGGTCACATTCTAGGATAGCTTCGGCATCCAAGTTTAAAAATTCCAGTATTTCCGGTAGATGGGAAACATATTCTCCCCATAGCTCATCATGTGGCTTTTTCAATTCACAACACGCCATGTCCATAAGCTTGTTGAACTGTTTTTCCAATAGCTCAAGGTTTACGGCCACAGGGGTATTGGTGTCAAATAAGGTATAAAAGAGCGTGTTCGTAAAATCCTCGGTAAGTTGCTTTAATTTAAAATCCAAGCAGGGCATTTTTTTATGCCTAATAAGCTCTTCGATTATTTTTTCCTTATCCATAGTGCAATTTGTCGCTCTAAAATTAGTCAAAACCTTACCGCAAGTGGGCACAAAAGGGTAACTTTAGATTAAAAATAACATATTATAATTTTATGAGCTCGAACATAACGATTTCCAAGGATTCCCTTGACTTTTTAAATGAATTGAAAAAAAACAACAACCGCGAATGGTTCGAGGCCAACAAGACTACTTTTAAAAAGCATGAAGCTCAGGTAAAGGCATTTTTTGAAGCCGTTAAAGACAATCTGAACCAGCACGACGAAATCGAGAAAATGAAGATGTTCCGAATTTATAGGGATGTTCGCTTTTCTAAGGACAAAACTCCATATAATAGTCATTTTGCAGGCTCTTTTTCCCGTTTGGGCGCTCATTTAAGGGGCGGTTATTACCTACATATAAAACCAGGGGAATCACTCTTGGCCGCAGGTTTTTGGGCCCCCAACAAAGAGGATCTATTTCGCATACGGAAAGAACTGGAATTGGATGCCTCGGAATTTAGGGACACCATAAACCAAAAACAATTGAAAACCGTTTGGGGAGATCTAAGCGGGGACGAGTTAAAAACTGCCCCAAAAGGTTTCGAAAAGGAACACCCCGACATAGACCTAATTAGAAAAAAGCAATTTGTTTTTGTGCGAAATCTATCGGACAGTGAAGTTTTATCCGCGTCATTTATGGAAGAAGTGGACACTTCCTTTAGGGCCATTAGACCCTATTTTGATTTAATGAGCGATATCCTCACTACCAACTTGAACGGAGAATCAATCTTGTAACAGCGTCTCCGCCTCTAAAAGTTGGATTTGATCCTTAAGACGTTCCACCACCATATGCATCATTCGCTTGTTCAAGGCAGAGGAATTGGTAATATAGTCCCTGTATTCTTCTACCGTGAACTGACCTATTATCATACCTTTTAGGGAATTCCTGAACTTGATGTCCTTTTGGATGGCCCGCTCAATGTATTGAAGTTTTTTCTCTAAGGAAAGATCGTAAAAAACGCCTTTGTGCTTGTTCGCATAATTCTTGAACGCTTCTACCAATAAATAGTTCTGGAGTTTTAAAACAGGGCGGAGGGTCTTGTTCTGGAAATGCTCATCAAAACCCATTTGATTGTTAAAATGTGACTCGGGAATACTCGGACGAATGTCCAATCGGCGGTCGGATTCTAAATCCATGGCTGTGATTTTTAATAAAATTACAGAATGAATCGCCCTGCTCATTTAATAATCGCAATAGTTGTCAACGATGTTATGAACAGCCCGGCTTGGGCACAGATTCATGGTCTTAGTAGCTTGGAAAACACTGCTTTCTGCATTTAAAACATGATTGAATCCAATCCGAATTTGATATACGCACGAAAAATATGGTTAAACTAGTTAAATTAATCAAGTTTAAAATCTTTGGGTACAATATTTAGTTACTCATTACCAGGGTCGATCAAATTATTTCAAATTCGTAATTCGCATCAATTAAAGAAGTTAAGAGTACCTTTCTTAGGGCTATTGCCCTAACTTTGTGGTCTAAAACATTAAATTCATTGCTATGCGATTTCACACTAGAAAATGGGTCAAGCCAGAGGATTTAAATGCCAACGGAACACTTTTCGGAGGAAAGGTGCTAGCCTGGGTAGATGAAGAAGCTGCGCTTTACAGTATAATTCAGCTCGAAAACAAAAAAGTAGTCACCAAGTATATGTCCGAAATTAACTTTATGAGCACGGCACGGGAAGGTGACATTGTAGAAATAGGGATAGAAGTAATAAAATTCGGGGTCACCTCGATTTCTTTAAACTGCGAAGTTAGAAACAAGATGACCCACGAAAGTATTGTTACGGTCGACAATATAATTATGGTCAACCTGGATGAAAACGGCAATCCCAAACCCCATGGCAAAACAAAGATTGAATATGTAAAAGATCGTTTGGCCAAAAAGGAAAAGGAAGAACAAAATGCCGCTTCTTAGTTCATTGATTCGGCTACTGCTTGCACCTCGTCCAGCACCCTTAGCAGATTTCCACCCCACAATTGGGCTATCTCTGCTTCGGTATAACCTCTTTTGACCAATTCAAGGGTTACATTAAAGGTTTCAGAGGCATCTGACCAGCCTTCGATACCACCACCACCATCAAAATCGGAACTAATGCCCACATGGTCTATTCCGATAAGATCGACCATATAATCTATGTGGTCCACAAAATCTGAAACGTTAACGGCCGGTGGGGCGTTGGAGTCATCTTTTGCCAATTCTTCCCCAATATTCATCACTTTCCTGTAGTTGGCAAAGAATTCTTTACGTTGATCGGGAGTCAATGTAGAAAATTGGGAACGTTCGTACCAGGCAATTTCCAAGGAATCCGCTACTTTTTTGTAAACGTCTTTCATATATGCGGCACGAGCTTCGTGTTTTTCTGTATTTAAGTAAGAGCTAAATGCAACGGTCTGTACCACACCCCCGTTTTCCTTCATCAGCATTAGCTGCTCGTCGTCCAAGTTACGGCTATGATCGCACAACGCTCTTGCAGACGAATGCGAAGCTATGATGGGAGCTTTGGTCAACTCGATCATTTGTTTCATGGCCTCTTTGGAAGGGTGGGACACATCGATCATAATGCCCACGCGGTTCATTTCGGCAACGGCTTGTTTACCGAGTTCACTTAATCCATTGTGGAGCCATATACTATCTTTTTCTCCTGTATTGGAATCGCTGAACTGGCTGTGCCCATTGTGCGAAAGGGAAATATAACGTGCTCCACGCTTTTGATATTCTTCGATCAAGGCAAGGTCCTCACCGATCGGGTAGGCATTCTCTACGCCGATCATGGCCACTTTTTTACCGGACGCTACAATTCTCCTTACATCGTCGGAGTTTAAGGCCAATTCTATTTGGTCCGGGGCAATATCTTCACAAAGCCTATGTATGGCATCAAATTTGGCCATGGCATTGTCCGCCGCCTTCGCATAGCCATCAGATGTCAGTTCGTCCTGCCCGGTATACACGATCAAGAAAACGGCATCCAATCCACCTTCTTCCATTTTTGGAAGGTTTATCTGGGTCTCCAGTCGTTGTGTGTAATTAATACTATCGGTAAAGTTTTGGACGTTTATGTCGTCGTGGGTGTCGATTGTGATCACTGAATCGTGGATTCTCTGTGCTTTTTCTTGCAAGGTTTCAGTTTTTTCGGTTTTCTGATTTTTTTTCTCTCCGCAAGAGATGAATAAGGTAATACTAAGGAATAGATAAAAATATTTCATGGTCGGTTAATTTATACATACAAATAACGCAATTTGACAACAAAATCCGAATACTACGGAACAATTAATTGTATCCCCTTGGTTTTATCAAGATTTTTAGAAGGATTAATAACCACTTTTACATCAGTACTTTGGGAACACGGGAATTGTTAACGTATTTGGAAAAACTTGAAATAGGATTAAGCTCTTTTTCTTACGAAGAGCTAGGTGTTGTTGAAGCAGGCGAACTCAAAAAATCTTTTGAGATGTTCAAATTTGGACTGGAAAGCAAAGTTTTTGGTATTTCCGAAATGAGGCAGCTCGAGAACATCTACAAAAAGGTTGGAATCCAAAGTGTTGATACCAGAGAAGCCGAAAGCTATGATAAAGGTAAATTTTTAAAGCTAATGGCGGCCTTGGAAGGTACAAGTTTGACCGAGGAACAACTTCAAATTATAAATGACCTTAAAGTTATGATGAAAATTGAGCAGGATGGATCCCCCCGAAATACAGGGGAAGCTCCAAACCAAGTATCCCGCGACTTTGAATTCATAGAGAAAAGCCTGAAAGCAGGATTTGCCTCCCAAAATATAGACTTAAAACCCGTTTTGGAGGATTGTATGGGCCAAATGGAACTATTGGAAGAACTGGTCCGTATGTTCAAGCTCAATATCTTGGAGTTTATCGGCAGCGCCAAAACCAATTTAATGTTCGAAAACTTTAATTCACTGGAACTTACCTGCCAAAAAATTATGCCTTCGTTGCGTATGATGCAGACAACCGGACTTTTGGAGGTCACACAACAAATTTCCAGGCTTTGCAAAACAGACCAAGACATAAAACACCTTTCGTTTCTATATGATCAATTTTTGAAAGAATACCCCAATGTACAGGAACAAATAGATTTTGAAATGGAACTGTTCCGTACAATGTAACATGGACAAAAATGGAAAGCAACGATCTTCCAAAATATTTACAAAGTATTTTTTATCCTTTGTTCAAACACGCAAAGGATTTGGAATGTAAGCTTATGCTTTTGGACGAAATGTTGGAAGTAGGGGACAAAAAGGAAATTCCATTGCTAACAGAGCTGGAATCCCACAAAAACCACCAGATAAGCAATAAAGCATTTGAAATAAAGGTCGCCCTCCAATCCAAGTTGGGCCTTATGACAGATACTGAACGCAGGAGATTGCCCATGAACCTTTGTTTTATTTATGATGAATTCAACATAAGACCCAGTAAAGTGGACAAGGAACTGGACTTTGAAATTGAACTCGACTTATTGAATATGAAGAAAGAATAGGGTTTCACCACCCAATGTGGAATTTTCACCACATTCTATCTTTTAAAAATAATCTTTAAAATGATTTAACGTTATACTTAAAACCCCGACAAATTAACCAAAGATTACCATGTTATACGATACCTACGGAGAAGAATACTTGGCATTTTTACAAGAACTCAACGAAATTTTGAGCGTAAACCAGCTTGCCGAACTGGATTACCTATAAACCAATACCCCAAAACTGTTCAAAATGAAGAACCACAACAAAGAAAACACCGCTTACTTGAATTTTATTCAAGATTTGAAAGACATGCTCACTGATTTTGATATTAGTCTATTGAGCAAATCCTAAAAGTTTAAGTAAATATCATAAAAAAGGGGATGTACAAAAACATCCCCTTTTTTATTTATAACATATACCTGCCTATCCCAAATAAGATTTTAAAATTTTGCTTTTGGATGTATGTCTTAATTTTCTAATGGCCTTTTCCCGGATTTGCCGCACACGTTCTCGGGTAAGGTCAAAGGTACTGCCTATTTCCTCCAAGGTCATGGAAGGTTGGTCTCCAATACCGTAGTACAACCTCACCACATCCGCCTCTCTTGGCGATAGTGTATCCAATGCCCTGTTGATCTCTGTATTTAAACTTTGGTGCATTAGGCTCCTGTCCGGTTTAGGAGAATCACCGGCATTGAGCACATCATATAAATTTGAGGTTTCACCTTCCTTAAGGGGAGCATCCATAGAAACATGGCGTCCAGTATTTTTTAACGACTGTTTTACCTCGGATACCGTCATGTCCAGCTCCTTGGCAATTTCTTCTGGAGATGGTGGCCGCTCATGTGCCTGCTCCAGATAGGAAAACGTTTTTTTTATCTTGTTGATGGAACCAATTTTGTTCAAGGGCAAACGAACCACTCGAGATTGTTCGGCCAAAGCTTGTAAAATTGACTGCCTGATCCACCATACCGCGTAGGAAATGAATTTAAAGCCGCGGGTCTCATCAAAACGCTTGGCTGCTTTAACTAGCCCAACATTACCTTCGTTGATCAGATCGGGCAGTTTAAGACCTTGGTTTTGGTATTGCTTGGCCACAGAAACAACAAACCTAAGGTTGGCATTGGTCAGTTTTTCTAAAGCAGCTTGGTCTCCGGCCCGTATCTTTTGTGCCAACTCAACTTCTTCCTGTGCAGTTATAAGATCAATCTTACTAATGTCCTGCAAGTATTTGTCAAGTGATTTGGATTCCCGGTTCGTGACCTGCTTAATGATTTTTAGCTGCCTCATTCGTATTTATGGTTTTGTAAGTGTTATAAGCTTTCATTATACGTTTTTATGTCCGATTTTCCAAGTACAAAATGTTATTGTTATCAAAATGTTATCAGTCAACAGGAGTAACAATGTAGAAAGTTCCCTAAAACTTGATTGTTGATACTATTTTGATAGAAAAGCACCCAAGTGTTGGTCTCAAGCGCAAAAAACCCCTAATTTTGTAGGGTTTTTTAATTAAGAATCCCTAATGCCCTTTTCCCTTTGGAAGTAAACAAAACCATCAAGAAGAAAACTCTATACGGATACCAGGAAGAAGACCTGAACAAAATATTCACCCAATTGGATAAGCTTCCGGAAGGCACCAATATCCTCTATCAGTTGCCCACCGGGGGTGGTAAGACCGTTGTGTTTTCCGAAATTACGCGCCGATTTATCCAACAGACCGGTAAAAAAGTAATGGTTCTTACCCATCGAATAGAACTGAGCAAGCAAACTTCCAAAATGCTAAAAGGCTTTGGGGTGGCCAATAAAGTCATCAACAGTGAGGTAAAGGAGCTTTACGACCAAGACGACTACATGTGCTTTGTGGCCATGGTGGAGACTTTGAACAATCGTTTGCAAGAGGAAAAGGTAAAGATCAACAATATCGGCCTGGTAATTATAGACGAGGCCCATTACAATTCGTTTAGAAAACTCTTCAAATATTTTGAAAAGTCCACCATTTTGGGAGTTACCGCAACACCGCTCAGTTCCAACATAAAACTCCCCATGAAGGACAATTACAAACATTTGATCATTGGGGAATCCATACAATCGCTGATCAGTAAGAATTTCTTGGCCAAGGCCAATCTCTACAATTACGATGTTAGTCTAAAAACATTGAAACTGGGTATCAACGGGGACTATACCGTAAAATCTTCGGACGAGTTCTATAGTGCTCACAGCATGCTGGGCAAATTGCTTACGGCATACGAAGAAATTGCCAAGGGCACCAAGACCCTGATTTTCAACAATGGTATCAATACATCGCTTTATGTGTACGAAACTTTTAAAAAGGCAGGATATAATGTAAGGCATTTGGACAATAAAAATACGGCTACCGAACGAAAAGAAATTCTGGAATGGTTCGCTGAGACCCCAGATGCCATATTGACCTCGGTGAGTATTTTGACCACAGGTTTTGATGAGCCTACGGTAGAGAGCATTATTCTGAACAGGGCCACACGTTCGCTTACTCTTTATTTTCAAATGATCGGAAGAGGTTCCAGGGTACTCCCCAACAAGAGCGAGTTCAACGTAATCGACATGGGTAACAATATTGCTCGTTTTGGACCTTGGGATGCGCCTGTGGATTGGCAAGAAATCTTCCACTTCCCAGATTTCTATTTGGAGAACATAAAAAATGATGAAGAAATAGAACGGGATTTTGTTTATGAAATGCCAGATGATCTTCGGGCCAAATTCAGCAAATCCAATAATATTACCTTCAATGTAAAAGAAGAGTATAAAAAAATATTTGCGCAAGGCAAAAAATCCAAACTTGTACTGGAAAAAAGTATCGAACAACATGCCCAGATCTGTGTAGAGAACAGCGAAGATGTTTTCGATGCACGGATTTTGGCCAAAGAGTTGAAAGACGAGATCCAGTATCGCGTAAAGCAATATTCGTATTGCATTATGAACAATACCAAAAACTACAAAGAGTGGTTGGAGGAAGATTATGAGCGTAAACTGCGTTCCAGCATTTCTAAAATGTTCGCCGCAAAAATGTAAGGGCAGGGTATTGGCCGGATTGTTTGGCCCTGTTTGCAATATCTGGGCCCTTGTGATCCTAACGTAATACATTTATTATATGCCCAAAAAGCTCCTAGTTATTGGTTATGTATGGCCCGAACCGAACACCACGGCGGCCGGATGCCGTATGCAGCAATTGCTGAATGCCTTTTTGGAGTTTGGATACCGGATTACCTTTGCGAGCACTGCTGTAAAAACCGAGTATAGCCTGGACCTGAAGCCATGGGGCATTAAAGAAACAACTATTGCTCTGAACCATTCCAGTTTCGATGATTTTGTAAAACAGCTAGCGCCCGATCTGGTAATGTTCGATCGTTTTATGGTGGAAGAGCAATTTGGTTGGCGCGTAGCGGAATTTGCCCCGAATGCCGTCCGAATTTTGAACACCGAAGATTTACATGGACTTCGAAAGGCCAGGGAAGAGGCTCATAAAAGGGATGTACGGTTTAAACTACTCGACTGGAAAAACCACCCGGTCACTTTACGAGAATTGGCCAGTATGTACCGGTGCGACCTTAGTTTGATTATCTCCACCTTCGAAATGCGAATTTTGCGGAAACATATTAAGTTTCCAGCCGAGCTGTTGTTCCATTTACCGTTTATGGTCGAAGTTTCCAAAAACCATAAAGACACATTGCCCACATTTGCCGAGAGAAATGACTTTGTTAGTATCGGGAACGGAAAACATGCCCCTAATGTTGATGCCATAAAACTGTTGAAACAGGAAATATGGCCAAACATCCGCAAAAAGTTACCAGAAGCTCAATTACGGGTTTATGGTGCTTATTTGCCACAGCAAATTAAGGAGATGCACCATCCCAAATCTGGTTTTTTTATTGATGGATGGATAGAGAATGCCGACTTGGTTCTAGAAAATTCTAGGATATTATTGGCACCGCTCCGCTTTGGCGCAGGTATTAAAGGAAAACTTTTGGATGGCATGAAAACGGGAACCCCTACGGTTACCACAACTATAGGTGCCGAAGGCATGTATGGCGACCAGCATTGGAACGGGGTTATTTCCGACAACTGGAACGATTTTGCAAATGCTGCCGTGAAATTATACCAAAACAAATTAGAGTGGGAAAGGGCCCAAAAAAATGGATTTGCCTTACTGGAATCCAACTACAATAAAACTAAATCAACCAAACAGTTTAAAGCCCTATTGGATAATTTGATTTATGACTTGAAAAATCATCGAACCGAAAATTTTGTAGGGAGGTTACTTCAGCATCAAACTTTAACGAGCTCCAAATACATGGCCAAATGGATAGAGGAGAAGAATAAAAAAGTTTGACCTTTATTCTTTACATCCACAACCTGGTTAGATATAAAGTACATTTCTGTAAACGCCATCAAACCGAAAATCATATTGTTAAAGTATTGTTTACGGCCGTTAAAGTACGTTAATCCCCATGGTCGGTTGCCCAGTATTTTTATTTTATGAGTATGGAAAAAATATTAGTAGCAGGTGCGACCGGCACCACTGGAGAAAAAATCATAAAATTATTGAAATCGAGCGAAAAATATCAACCTATCGCCATGGTTCGTAATGAGGATCAAAGAACGCGATTTGAATCGCAGGGCATTGAGACCGTAATGGGTAATTTGGCCAAGGATGTCTCCAAAACGACCAAGGAAATCGATAAAGTTATTTTTGCTGCAGGGTCCAAAGGAAAGGATGTGGTAAATGTAGATCAAGAGGGAGCAAAGAGACTGATCGATGCCGCAAAAAAGGAGCGAGTGAACAAATTTGTAATGCTGAGTTCCATGGGCGTGGACAATCCTCGTGGAGACCTTAAAGAATATTTGCAGGCCAAACAGAATGCTGACCAGTATCTGGATATAAGCGGTCTGACCTTTACCATTGTTAGACCTGGTTCGCTAACCAATAATGAGGGTATCGGAAAAATAAAACTCGCAAACAATCTACAGGAACATGGCACTATTCCACGTTGGGATGTCGCCAGGACCTTGGTACAAAGTCTGGATGACAAAATTGCCAAAAATCAAGCCTTTGAGATTTTAACCGGTGAAACCCGTATTGAGGAAGCCGTTGAACAGCTCGAAATGGCATAATTCATTTACTTATAGGTTTGTAAATGTTAGTTCCCGGTATATCCCGGGCCACGAACTACCATTCCTGGCAATTCACCGGTATGTTCGCCATCTTTCAGCACTTGGGTGCCATTTACAAACACATGTTTTACACCTTCAGCATATTGATGGGGATCTTCGAATGTGGCTTTATCGATTATGGCCTCCGGGTCGAACAAAACCACATCGGCATAATTGCCACGTTCAAGACTTCCCCTTTTCTCTATTTTTAAGTTGCTCGCTGGATATTTGGATAATTTATGCACTGCTTCTTCCAAGGGAATCACTTTTTCATCACGTACATATTTACCCAACAATCGGGCTACATTCCCATAGGCCCTGGGATGGGTGCTCGATCTTAAGAACACACCTTCTGTGGCCATTGACCTCGCATCGGAACCAAAGCTCATCCAAGGTAGGGCTATTTGTTTTTTTACATTTTCTTCCGACATTAGAAAATAAATGGTGCTAACGCTACTGCCATCTTCCACCACTAAATCCATTGCGGTCTCCTCGGGCGATGTACCTCTTATTTCTGCAACTTCTTTAAGTGATTTTCCAGTTAAGTATTTTAGGGAATCCGCATTGAACCCGACCAAGAGAATTTTAGAGGGATCTCCCGCTGCCTGCATTAGACTCTCCCATTTGTCCGTAGGTTCGATCATTTCTTGTTTTACCCTTTTTCTTATCTCGGGGTCCTGTAACCTTTCGGCCCATTTATCATAACCTCCTTCTTGCACCCATGGTGGCATGGAGGCATCCAGTCCTGTAGATCCGGCTATATAATTGTACATATTGGCGGTAATATGCAATCCCGCTGCATTGGCGGAATCCACTTTGGCCACTACCTCATCAAATTTATGCCAGTTATCCTTGCCACTTTGTTTAAGATGATAAATTTCGGCCCTGATATCTGCTTCATCGGCTATTCGAATCAATTCATCCAAACTTTCCAACAAACGTGGTCCTTCGCTTCGCATATGGCTAATGTACATACCATCATATTCTGCAGCTACTTTGGAGAGTTCTATCAATTCTTCGGTACTGGAATAAAAGGCTGGGGCATAGATCAGTGAAGTGCCAACACCCAAAGCACCTTCTTTCATGGCTTGCCCAACCATAAGTTTCATATTATCAAGTTCTTGCGGGGTAGGAGCACGGTCCTCATATCCAACCGTATGAATTCGCAAAGTAGTTGCCCCGACAAAAGAGGCCACGTTAGGCGATACCCCTTTGTTTGTCAAAAATTCCAAATACTCGCCCAAGGTGTTCCATTCAATGTCATATTTAATGTCGCCTTGTTTTTCCTCTTCTTGTTTCTTCATGGATTCGGAAAGTGGTCCCATAGACCAACCTTCTCCAAATATTTCCAAGGTCACGCCTTGCTTAATTCCTCCCATTGACCGTCCATCCTCAATCAATGTTTCACCTGCCCAGCTCAGCATATTTATAAACCCTGGGGCAACGGCCAGTCCTGTTGCATCGATTTCCTGAGTTCCTTTGGCAGAGCTTAAATTACCTATTGCGGCAATGGTGTCTGCATTAATGCCAAGGTCACCAATATATGATGGCTTACCTGAACCGTCCACGATTTGTCCGTTTTTAATAAGAACATCGAAGTTTTGAGGCTGCGAACATTGGGTGAAGAGAAAAATAAGCGGTAAAAATGTAAAATACTTGAGGTTTTTCATGGTTTGGTGGATTAATAAGCTAACCAAGTTATGCTATTTTAGACCGCAAACCAAAACAGAAAGCTTGTTGAAAGATGTAGTAAAAAGAGACATGCGTTTCGGAGATTATCGCTTTCTTCCCAAAAAACGTATCACGGAACCTGTGCCCACATGGCTGTCACCTTCGTTAAGTTCGATAGTTGTTTTTTTAAGTTCCAAAATTTCATAGTCCTGAAAATCGGATGTTAACTCTTCCAGTGAAAATAAGGAATCCAAGTCCATTGGTCCGCCTACGTGAGGGTTTTTATTTCTGAACTTTAGATGGTCCTTGCTAAAGGCTTCAAAAATGATCGTTCCTCCTTTTTTTAGATATGTGTGCAATAATCTGTGGTAATTGGAACGGATATTGGAAGGGAAGTGTGCATATATCAACGCTATGGCATCAAATTGTTCCGGTTTATAGTCCAACACTTCCAATTCTCCAATTTTATAGTCAATGGAAACTTGCTTTTGTTCAGCCAGTTGGGACGCTTTTTGTTTTCCCACCTCACTTATATCAAAAGCGAAAACATCCCAGCCCAATTGTGCAGCATACACTGCATTGCGGCCTTCTCCCTCGGCAGGGAAAAGTATGGTTCCTGTATTAAGTTGATCGAGCTTATTTTTAAGGTATAGGTTTGGTTCTGTTCCATAGGCATAGCTTTTTTTGCTGTAGCGTGAATTCCATTTATTAAGCCATTGGTTTTCCATAAGTAATTTTATCTATCCATGATAAAATTACACCAATTGAACAATCTTTGGAAGTACGGCTAGTTGCTATTTCTAATCCCTGTTTTCTCTCGGGGCGTTATGTGGCCCGAACTTGTGTATAAGATTAGGCTATCCCCTAAAGGGGATAAAACTTTTGTTATGGTTTCCGAGCTATATTTCATGCCACCGCTGGTCATCATGGTAAATTGAACGGGGACATAGTATGGAAATATGCCGCGAGCATACTCGTGGGTTGCGGTATAACTATCGGGTATTCGGATTTTATAGAGATAAGAATTGGAATACTCCAAAAACGTTTTTTCTATTACAGTTCCTAGTGCCAAGGATTTCCCATCCCGTAGCTGTATCAATTTAAAAGTATCTTTTGAATCAAGTTCAAAATTATATTCATCGTTGTAAAGCGAATATCCATTGTTTATAGAGTATTGTATTTTACGATTGGATGTTGGCCTAAAATTATTTTCCAATTCTGGTGAAATACGCAAACCGCCGCTGGAATGCCCCACATAAACATGGGTCACATCAATAGGACCTATATATTGTAAAAAATAGGCATCTGGATTTATTTTTCGGGTCAACACCATATACCATAAACCGACTACACCTATAAAAAGTAAACCTAAATAAACCAACATTCTCCTAAACCGTTTCATGGAATCAAGATAGCTGGAAGTTTCTTGTTGTGACAATACAAATTGACGAATGCCAGGTTTGATCTTACGGATTAGTGTATTTGATTATTACGTTACTTTTTCGAACATTACACGTTCACTACGAGAAAACCAATCCAAGTACATCGGTTGGTGGATTGTTTCGATTCGGTTTCGCCTAATTTTCATAGAGGGTGTCAAAAGATTTCATAATTAAATTGAGTCGTATTTAAAGACAGGTTATTTTATCGCAAGTATCTGAATAGCAATACAGAAGATATTTAGCATATAATCTGAAGAATAAATTGGAAACCTATTCAAAGTAATCTTACCACGGCAACATCAATGGTCATAAGCTATATTTTCCGTTATTTTGTGATACATAAAAAATACCACTATGGAATCACCCAACTGGCAGACCGCCATGGAATTTGATGATATCACCTATAAAAAAAGTAACGGGGTTGCACGTATCGCTTTCAACCGTCCTGATGTTCGGAACGCCTTCCGCCCTAAAACCACGAGCGAGCTCTACAGGGCTTTTTACGATGCACAGGAAGATACCTCAATCGGGGTGGTATTGCTTTCTGGCGAAGGACCCTCATCCAAAGATGGTAAATGGGCCTTTTGCAGCGGTGGGGACCAAAAGGCCAGGGGACACAAAGGTTATGTGGGGGAAGATGGTTATCATCGTTTAAATATTTTGGAAGTACAGCGCCTAATTCGGTTTATGCCCAAAGTGGTAATTGCCGTTGTGCCCGGTTGGGCCGTTGGCGGTGGACATAGCCTGCATGTAGTATGCGATATGACCTTGGCCAGTAAGGAGCATGCCATTTTTAAGCAAACGGATGCCGATGTGACCAGTTTTGATGGCGGCTATGGTTCTGCTTATCTGGCAAAAATGGTCGGACAAAAAAAGGCTCGCGAAATTTTCTTTTTAGGTAGAAATTATTCAGCACAAGAAGCCTATGAAATGGGCATGGTGAATGCTGTGGTTCCCCACGAGGAACTCGAAGATACAGCCTACCAATGGGCTCAGGAAATCCTGGCAAAATCACCAACATCCATAAAAATGCTAAAATTTGCCATGAACCTTACCGATGACGGTATGGTAGGACAACAAGTTTTTGCCGGTGAAGCTACTCGATTGGCCTATATGACCGATGAAGCTATAGAGGGAAGAAATGCGTTTTTGGAAAAACGTAAGCCAGATTTTGGTAAGGACAAGTGGATTCCGTAAACCATTCTGTTGTTCAGACAGAATTATAATTTAAGGATTTCCATAAATTGAAAAGAGCCCTGCCGCTAGGTCAGGACTCTTTTACGAGAACACTATATGAAAATGAAAAAATTACTTTCGTTTTTTATTACATAGTAAAAGTACCGCCAAAGTTTTTGTGGGCGAAATTATTGTTGTGAAGCCAGGTCTGGCTGTTGTCATTCTATGGATTTTGTAATTATAGGTCGATGAAACCTATATTTTCATACCCTGGAAAAAGGGGAAAGTGGGGCAGATGTTCCAAAAACTATATTATAAATCTCTTTTTTAAATCACTGCAGTAGTTTACTCAATGGAGGTAAGCTTCAAAATGTATTCCTGACCAAACAATATTTTGGTTAGGGTATAAATTGAAAAGAGCCCTGCCGCTAGGTCAGGACTCTTTTACGAGAACACTATATGAAAATGAAAAAATTACTTTCGTTTTTTATTACATGGTAAATGTACCACTAGAGTTCTCGTAAGCGAAATTATTGTTGTGAAGTATCAAAATATTGTGGTCATAGCTTAAGATCAATATATCTCATCGATTTAAGGTAACGCTTTTACGATGTTCGACAGCACCCCGTTTACATCAAAATGGGGCTCTTCGGCCAAACCGGTCCTTACAACGACCAGATCCTTGGAAGGAATCATAAATACATATTGGCCTTCGAAACCATTGCACGAAAAAAGGTCTTTTGGAACATCGGGATATTTACCTTCGGCATTCAACCAAAAATGAGCGCCATAGGTTCCATTGGAATGGGCAGTTGGTGTGGTTATATAATCTACCCATGTTGAATCGAACAATTGTTCACCGTTCCAATTTCCTTTATTTAAATACAATTGGCCAAATCGGGCCCAATCACGTGTGTTGGCCCATGCATAGGAAGACCCCACATAATTTCCAGCGATATCGGCCTCCATAACCATGGAGTACATACCGATCTTGTCTATTAAGGATGCATAAGGAAAATCCAAATATTCTTGGTGGCTTCTAAACTGTTGCCTTAATATTCCGGACAAAAGGTTGGTAGTTCCCGAAGAGTAGTTCCAAATTTCCGTAGGTTCGGCGATTGCTTCCTTATTTTTTTGTGCCACCGTCATATCACTATCCAAAAAAAGCATACGGGTCACATCCGAAATACCTGTATAATCTTCTTCCCAAGCCAATCCGCTCTGCATACGGAGCAAATGATCCAGGGTAATGTTCTTTCGCTCATCATCTTTCCATTCCACTATGGGAGCAGGCCAATCCATTTCCAATTTTCCTTGATGTTCCAATATTCCATAATACGTAGCAAGCACGCTTTTGGTCATGGACCAACCTAAAATTGGGGTGTCCTTATCAAATCCATCAATATATTTTTCTGCCAACAAATGCCCTTTGTACAGTATGAGAAGGGTCCTGGTTTTTTGAGTTTCCGGCTCGGCAAATGCCATCGCAACAGCTTTATTGATCAAATCCATGTCCACCTCGGAAAAAATGGTGTCCACAGGTTCGGCCTGGCCAAAAGGATAAGGTAAAGTATCCATGGGTTGGTTCCTACGTGGCCTGATCTTCAATGCTTCTGGGTCGTAATCATCGTTTATTAAAACAGCACCCAATCCATCTCGGTACACCGCTTTACGCTCCATTAGGCCGTAAACAGTAGACGCAGCGGAAGATTCTGTCTTATTGACCTTGGTGGATGCCAATTCTATTAACGGCGCACTGTTATCGTATTGGTTCATACTGGCGGCAGAACGATGCGCCACATAAACACCAGAGGCCATATTTTTGGCTGCATAACCGGAAATAATGTTCAATTTGGGATAATTAAGATATATGACCACTCCAATTACGATAAGGAGGAGTAACAGAACGCGCTTAAGTAGTTTCATTATAAAAGGATGTATTTGTAACTTTCTGCAACCAAATATAAACAATTAAACATGTCGAACATTGGATTGATCATAGAAGAAAGGAGCCGTGATATAGGTGATTTTTTAGTGGGCAGGTTGATACCCTTTCGCAAAAAACGCATGATCGGTCCTTTTATTTTTATAGATCACATGGGACCTACCAAATTGGGGCCAAATAAATATATGGATGTGGACCAGCATCCCCATACGGGACTTTCTACTTTGACTTTTATGCTGGAAGGCGAAATAATGCACGAGGACAGCCTTGGGACCAAACAAAGAATAAAACCGGGCTCAGTAAATTGGATGACGGCAGGGAAGGGGGTAACCCATACAGAAAGAACCCCGAAAGATCTAAGGAATGGAAATACATTTGTGGCACACGGCTATCAAATATGGGTAGCTTTGCCCAAAGAGCTGGAAGATATGGCGCCAGAGTTTCATCATATAGAAGAAAAAGATATTCCCAGATGGAGAGACGAAAGTGCCGAATTTAAATTGGTCGCGGGACAAGGATATGGAAAAGAATCCCCCGTACCCGTGCATTCCAACTTGTTTATGGTAGAGGTGAAGAACACAGAAGCCTATGCTCTAAATGTAAACAGGAATTTGAGCGGCGAAATAGGTGTGTGTATCGTAAAGGGAAGTATTGAAGCCTGCGGTGAAACCGTAGGGGAGGGCAATATTTTAGTGTCCAAGGTGGAGGATACCTGTAACATAAAACTACAGCCCAATACACATTTATTGTTATTTGGTGGCGAACCTTTTCCAGAGGAACGCTATATTTATTGGAATTTTGTTGCATCCAGTCAAGAAAAGCTGGATCAGGCCAAAAAAGCATGGAGCGATAAAAATTTTCCGATGATGAAAAATGATAGTTCTTACGTACCCTTACCAGGGTAAGAAAACATAACCCAACCAATGCCATATCAACCGAAAAGTACCCTCACATACGTTTTACTTGCTATTGTTTTGACGTTAGTTTCGTGCAGTAACAAAAAACCACAACAAACTGAAGAAGTACAACTGTACAACAAGTATTGCGCTAGTTGCCATGTTGCCCCTAAAATTAATGAACTTACCAAAGAAATCTGGGAAACCTCAGTTTTGCCGGCTATGGTAAATCGTATGGATGTAGAAGGTATGTACCAGGATCCGAACGAGGTAATTAAAGGCTATAGGCCAAAAATTACACTAAAGGATTGGGCCAAACTGGAAAATTATATAATTTCCAACGCGCCCAAACTTTTTAAACCAATAAATGTTCCGCAAGCGGACACCCTAACACAATTTGCCTATAAGCCTTTTGCTTTGGATGATAAAAATGGTGCCATGATCACCTACTTGGAGTTTGCGAACCAAGGGAGCACACTATTTTATGGAGATCTTACAGGAAAGTTAAGCTCATTCGACTATTCACAGGAAAAGAGTCTTCAAATTTTTCAAGGTAATACCCCAATTACGTGGTACAGCAAAAAAGATTCAATAGAATGGATCAGCGAAGTGGGCATTCTAGGTCCATCAGAACTGGAAAAAGGGAAACTCACCCGTAAGATAGGAGATGATACCCTTGCACTGGAAAACCCTTTTCATAGGCCGGTGCATACACTGCTGGAAGATTTTGACGGAGATGGTAAAAATGAAATAGTGGTGAGCGAATTTGGTAACCAATCCGGCAGATTATCATTATTGACAGAGAATGATCAAGGTACTTTCACTAAAAAAGTCTTGCTCAATCTCCCTGGAGCCATAAGAACGGTGGCGCGGGACATGGACAATGATGGTAAAAAGGACATTGTTGCCTTAATAACACAGAGCAACGAGAGTATAACCATCTTTTATCAAAAAGAAGATTTGGAATTTGAACCCATGAAAGTAATCGAATTCAGTCCTGTTTTTGGAACAAGCTGGTTTGAACTGGTCGATTATAATGATGATGGGTTGGACGATATTGTTACGGTACAAGGGGACAATGCCGATGTATCCTATATCAACAAGCCCTACCATGGCATGCGAATCCATTTAAATCAGGGAAACGACCATTTTAAGGAATCTTACTTTTATCCCATGTACGGGGCAACTAGGGTAGTTGCTCGGGACTTTGATCAAGATGGTGATTTGGATTTTGGATTGGTGAGCACCTTTCCCAACTACCAGGAATTTCCCGAACGTACCTTTGTATATTTGGAAAACATAAACCCCGAAAGCTATACCTTTAATACCAATATTTTGGAAGATCCCGTTATGGCACGCTGGTTTTTAATGGATGCTGCGGATATCGATAACGATGGGGATGAGGATATTGTACTGAGTTCGTTGACCTTGGGCTTTACACCGGTACCCAAAGTTCTATCCGATCGCTGGACCAATAGTAACGTCGACATAACCGTTTTGGAAAATTTGTTGCATTGAAAATCCCGATGATCATAGTAGTTTTGATCCTGTTGGGCTGTACACAGAAAAAAGTGGGCCCGCAGAGTAAACCTGCGCCAAAATACGAATGGTACGGTCACGAGGTCATAGCTTCGGCATACAATTCGGTGTTCTGGCAAACAGACAGCATTAGTCCATCCGTTGCCGCGTGGGGAGACACCCTAAAGCCGGGAATGAAATCCATTGCAGTATCCAGGGACCTCATAAAAATGGGACTAAGGCACAACACCATGGTGAAAATAGATACCTTTCCGGATACATTTCTGGTAAAAGATAAAATGCACTGGAGATGGAAAAACCGTATAGACATATATATGGGCAAAAACATAAAAAAAGCAAGGGAATGGGGCAAAAAGAAATTGATGATTTGCTACGCAGTTCCCTTGGATACAATTATAAATACAATTGAATGAGAAAAACAAGTCTGATTGCCCTAATGGCAATAGCCTTAGGAGGATGCTCCGTAAAAAAGGAAATCGTGGATATCCCTATTATTTTTGATGATCAACGGATCGAACTGACAAAAGAATATCTGCTGACCCGGTATGAGTTGGATCAAAAAACACCAGAAATTACGCCAAAAATGGTGGTATTGCACTGGACGGCCATACCATCGTTGGCAAAATCCTTTACCGCTTTTAACCGTCCCACACTGCCCAATTGGCGTCCAGATCTGGAAAATGTGAGCGGGCTTAACGTTTCTGCCCATTTTTTGGTAGATCAAGATGGCACTATTTATCGCTTAATGCCAGAAACAACCATGGCACGTCACGTAATCGGGTTAAACCATTGTGCCATTGGTATAGAGAATGTTGGTGGCACCACAGATATGCCCATGACCAAACAACAACTAAAGGCCAATATATTTTTGGTGGAATATTTGGCTTCCAAATATGACATTGACTATGTAATAGGACATCAAGAGTACACCAATTTCGAAGACCACCCACTCTGGTTGGAAGTAGATGATGGGTATAGGACCGTAAAAAACGACCCTGGAATGGATTTCGTAGAAAAGGTAAGAAACGCCACCAAAAAATTTAATTTTAAACCTGTTCCAACAAAAAAATAATCCATATGAAACAGTTATTGTCGTTAATAACCATCTTGTTGGCCGTTTGTGTACACGCACAAGACGAACTGACTTCCCAATTGTACAAAACATACGACACATACAAGGAAACCAGTATCGGCAAAAGAAGGATTAAACATGCCGATATACAGCCATTAATTCAGAAAACGGCCGCCAATCCCAAGTTCAAGGTCCAAAAAGTTGGAGAATCCATACAAGGAAGAGACTTAAACTTGATCAGTATTGGTTCTGGGGACATCAATATTTTTTTGTGGTCGCAAATGCACGGAGACGAGCCCACGGCAACGCAAGCAATTTTTGATATTATCAATTTTTTGGATGCGCCTGAATTCAAGACTGAGAAAGAAGAAATACTCTCCAAGTTAAAGTTGCATTTTTTACCGATGCTAAATCCCGATGGGGCGGAGGTATATACCAGAAGGAATGCATTGGGAATCGACATCAACCGGGATGCTTTGCGATTACAGTCCCCCGAGGGTCGAACCTTAAAAAGAATCCGTGACAGTTTGGACGCCGATTTTGGATTTAATCTGCACGATCAAAGTACGTACTACAATGCCGAACGTACAGAAAAACCAGCCACTATTTCGTACTTGGCAACTGCTTATAACTACGAAAAGGATATCAACGAACTACGCGCCAATGCGATGAAGGTAATCGTATACATGGACAAGATAATCCAAAACTATGCGCCGGGGCAGGTTGGGCGCTATAGCGACGATTTTGAACCCCGTGCATTTGGCGACAATATTGCAAAATGGGGCACAAGCTTAATTTTAATCGAATCCGGAGGCTATACCAACGATCCCGAAAAGCAAGAAATTAGAAAACTAAATTATGTATCAATTCTTTCTGCTTTGTACACTATTGCCAAAGGAACATATAAGGACATCCCTATTGAAGATTACGAAAAAATACCACGTAACGACCGTAAGCTTTTCGATTTAAAGATTGAAAACGTGACCTACGAACTATTGGGAAATGATTACACCCTCGATTTAGGAATTTTTAACCACGAAATCGATTTGGAAGACCATGAGCAATTTTATTATCGAGGTTCGGTCGGTGATCAAGGCGACCTTTCCACCTTTTATGGGTACAAGACCTTTGATGCCAAAGGGTACAAAATTGTGCCGCCTAAAATGGTTAAGGTGGATCGTATTAACAACGCCATGGATCTGTTAAAAAATGGAGTGGCTTATGTAAAAACCGAAATGCCGGAAAAAAGCAGATTTGTTCATTTACCTTTAATGCTGGTACATGAGGAGTTTGAAATGAAGGATTTTAGTATTAGACCTGGCATTAATCCAACTTTCTTTTTAAAGAAAGACGGAATATTGACACATGCAGTAATCAACGGATTCTTAATTGACCTATCCCAACCTTTGGATGGCCAAAATACAGGAAACGGATTGATTTTTCGCTAAACAAGAATCATAAAAAATAACCCCTGCGTGTTGACAGGGGTTATTTTTTTATTTTTTCAATGGGGTCACTTCAAAACTTCGGTATTCAATAGGTCCATGATCACCTTGGATCATAAAAGGGCCCGGTTCTCCTTCTTTACTGTCCAAAGCACCTCCCGTTATACCGGGAATGGTAGCATCGGATATTACCGTTTTCCCATTCAATACCACAGTAACACGTCTTCCGATCAAGGTAATGTCATAAGTTTGCCATTCTCCTGCGGGTTTGGAAGCATTCTCATTGGGCTCCAAAAATCCATATACACCACCTAAATAGATGTCGGAAGGCTCCAAGCCTTGGCTGTCCACTATCTGTACCTCATACCGACCACGCAAATAGATTCCACTATTGCTTCCTTCGGGATACCTAAACTCTACATGTAGTTTAAAATCTTGAAATTTTTCATCCGTGATCAGATTTGATCCAGACTCTGGGCTGGTCAAAATACCATCCTTGACCTGCCATTGGTTCTTTTCTCCATCAATATGCCAACCCGATAGGTCCTTGCCGTTAAAAACACTTATGGTTTTACCCCATTTAGGGTTTTCGATATATGTCAATTTTGGGGCTTTTACCCCGGTCCAATCAATAATAGATCCATCGGTATAGATCAGGGTGCCTTTTAGTTTATCGTTTTCCAGCACTCCATGAAAAATCATGTCGCTGCCTTTAGGCTCCCATTGGTTGGGAATACTAAAGGTAAACTTGTTGTCACCATATGTTTCTACTTCGGAAATGGGCCTGGCGCTACCAAAGGCAAATACAAAACGGCCGATCAACGTAGCATGGCCCGAATGCCTGATCTCCAACCAGGAAGGCGCGGTCTTGTCCATAAAATCCATTTCCAAGTCCCATCGGCCTTCCAACGGGCTTATATTTTGGGAATACATACTTGTTGTACAGGCGAGCAGAAAGCTACAAATAAAGGTGTAAATAGTTCTCTTTTGGGTCATCATATGTTTGTTGAGTTTTATTGCTGACCCAAGATACGTATAATCCAAAAAATGTTTCTGCTTTTATGTTCGGTCTACTCGCAGCCACCGGTAAATCCGTTGGCGCTAAATTTGGTCTGCACTGCCCCTTGAAGACTATTGTGGGTAAGCTGGATCACCAAGTTGCTTTCGCCGCTTCCATCTCTCTTTGGTGTGCAATATTCGAACAAATAAAAACTATTCGCCTGTTCGGCAACTCTTTGGGAAATATCGTTAAAGGTATTTTCCAGCTCTTGGGAATTGCTCGCAAAAACACTGGCCGTTTTTCCAATTTCCGTAAGGACTTCGGTATCGATTTCCGCACCGAGTCCTATTGTAAAAAATGAAATATTCCTATCGGCATCGTTTACAGCTCGCAAGGCATCCGATTCGCTATAACGGGATGCTTGATCGGTTCCATCGGTAAACAATACCACGGAAGCTGCGCCGATCACATCGGAATTTTCGGTGAGCAGATCTTCTGCTATTTCGGTGGATTTTATCACTGCTCCATAAAGATCAGTGGACGGGTCGTTACTGATATCGGTGGTAATACCCTCTACAGAAGCGGTCAATTCGGTCGCAGAAGATGATAATGGGTTCAATAAATGAAGTTCGTCCTCACCATCAAACCAATATATGGCCATTTTAAACGAATCGGTAGCAGGACTCGGCATTACATTATTGATAAAGCTTGTCGATGCTGCCTTTAATTCATCCAAACTACTTTGCAGAACACTATTGCTCAGGTCCAAGACCAGAACAGTGTTGTTGTTGAATACTTGGGAGTTGGGGGATATACGTGCAAAAGATTCCGATGACGAAATGGAATTGAAACAATCATCGTTCCTGCCTTGCTCATAAATGGCAAACTGTTCGGCGCTCAGTCCAGAAATGGGATTGCCCAAAAGATCGGATACTTTAAAAAGTATGGAAACTTTTCCGGGTAGGGTAGTAAACTCATCCTGAATTGACAATAGAAGATCGTTCTCTTCAAAACCAAGGCAGTCGTCCGGTTCTTCGCCAAGGCCCAATTCCCTGTCGTTGATGTTGAAACTAACATCGTCGTCCGCATTTCCACAAGAAAAAAGGATTAGGCTAAACGCCAAAATAAAGCTGAGCTGAAGTGTATTTTTCATTTTCAAATTAGTTAAGGTCCTTTCTGCACAACGTTGAAATCGATTGAAAAGTATCTGGATTTCGTGGAATTGAATTAAAGAAAAGTTAAAAGAATACCGGGGCTGTTAAAATGATTCAGATCCAGTTAATTTTTAATATTTTCACGTCCGTTGCAAAGCAACACAAACCTACCAACCTACCTGACCAAAATCAAAAGAACACTAACACTATTAGGTTGAACTGTATGACCATATTATTATTCGGGGCTACCAAAGATATTGTAGGAACCCCATCTTTATCTGTACCAACAGCAAGCCTCTCCGGAAAAAAAATCCCAAATACGGTAGGCGAGCTTAAGAAGTTTTTGGAAAGCCGTTATCCTGAACTCAAAAAAATTGCTAGGGTAACCGTGGCCGTCAACCAGAATTTTGCCAAAGATCATGAGAGAATCAATTCTTATGACGAAATTGCACTTATTCCATCACCAGAGGAGTAGTGGAAGCTTTCATATTAAAAAGAACAGTTTGAACAATGTGGTCCAAAAACCTGCCCATCTTTACGGCCTTGTACTTTCTGGCGGCAAGAGCGAGCGCATGGGCAAGGACAAAGGTTTAATAAAATACCATAAGGTTCCACAGCGCGAACATTTGTACCGTTTATTGGACCAATTATGTGAGATGACTTTTTTGAGCGTACGCCCATCCCAATATTCAAATATTCCAAAAGGAGCAAGGGCCATAGTGGATCAAAATCGGTACAACGGACCATTCAATGGGATTATGAGTGCACACAACACCCATAAAAACGCAGCTTGGTTAGTCTTGGCCTGTGATCTGCCTTTTATGGACTTGGCAACACTGCAACAATTAATAAACGTAAGAGACCAAAAAAAATCGGCAACCGCATTCCTTGGTCCAAAAACAGAAAAGCCCGAACCATTGGCCTGTATTTGGGAGCCTGGGGGATTGGAAAAAGCGGTACACTTTTTAAAAAAGGCTGAACAATCTGGCCCCAGAAAGTTTTTAATGGATTCCGAAATTACATTGGTAACACCAAAAAACGAACAGGCGTTGTTCAATGCAAATACGGATTTAGATTATACGTATGCTAAAGATATGTTGAGAGGGTAGTGCCCTTATTTCTGGAATGTTTTTCTTTTGACCTGATTCTGTTCCAGCGTATCCAAATCTTGGAAAATGCCACAAGAAATTTGCTTTTTGATCAATGATCTAGATTTTTTCCGTTTGGCAAGCAATTCTATTTCCTTATTTAAATATTGCATAATGAAGCATTTTTTATAGAACGGACAGGGCTTCTTTTTATTTTGAAAACCAATAGGTTATCCATTTTTTGAGATTTGCGTTTCAATATGATCTAAAACAGACATCCAGTGCATACGTAAAATTAATGCGGCTGTGGGAAGATTGTTTTCTTGTATGGTCTCCAAAACGGATCGGGCCTGTACTTTTATGTTTTCGAAAAAATCATTGTCTTGGATAAAATCATGCTCATAAAAATGAAGCCGGAGCTTAAGGTCTTTTAAAATTTGAAGCAAGATTTTATTGGTACAGTGCTGCACCAATCTATTGTGAAAATTGAACCGATGTACCAAGCCCTTTTCCAAGGACTTGGCCTCTTCCATTTTTTTCTGTAGAATTGCCAATGATTCTATTTGATCAGGGTGGAAAACGGAATTTTCCAGAGCCATTACCTCCAATTGGGCAACGATCTCGATAAGGTTTTTAACTTCATGTTGGGACAGTCGGGCCACGATGAATCCCCGATTGGGAACAGCCTGTAGCACCTGGGCCTGCTCTAATTGACTCAAAGCCTCTCGGATAGGGGTAACGCTTATCCCCATGTCCCTGGAAAGGGCGGCCAAATTAATTGTTTTTCCTACAATTAATTGGCCCGTTTGGATTTGAAGCAGTAAATGGTCCTTTACTTCGTCCCGTAATGCATGCGTTTTACCCATGTTGTATTGGATGGACAGCTCCTATTTTAGGGATTGCCTACCTCCGTTCATAAATGAACGAAGAAATACCTGGCAAATCCTCGCCAACGGTTTTGATAATCCTATTATTGCTCAGTTGCAAGGTTCCAAGTACAGTGCTGCCCTGAAAAGCCACCTCGGATCCGTTGCTGGCCCATACGCCTGTGGCCAAATTGCTGCCATTGCAGCTGGCCACGTACAAGTTATTGGTGATAGGGGTAAGTATAAAATTGGACTCCTCGAACTGGTAAGTGGAATCGTCCCTA
The DNA here is from genome assembly GCF_042134605.1 of Flagellimonas alginilytica. Classification (GTDB taxonomy): domain Bacteria; phylum Bacteroidota; class Bacteroidia; order Flavobacteriales; family Flavobacteriaceae; genus Flagellimonas; species Flagellimonas alginolytica. Next base: position 3,488,171 of record NZ_CP169638.1, read on the forward strand.
AGTGTTATGGTACCCGCAATACAATTTTCCTCGTCCAACAAATTATTGGATGATGACCCATCTCCATCAAGATCTATCGGCGAACTGACGTTAACCTCCACCAGTTCCCATGTACCCACAAGTTCCGCACTTGAAAATCCACCATCGTTTCCATCATCATCACTACAAGAGATTACACAGATAAGAGGGAGTAAAAGCAGTAAAACATTTCCGAATTTTTTCATGGGACCTATGTATTGTTTGGCTGAAAATAAGACAATTTAGATAAAAAAGTCCAACCTATATGGGTATTTCATCGATCTAAAACTGATAAATACACTAAAAAAATACGCGTCACGTTCTTGCTAAGAAAATACATAACCATATATAATGAAGAAACTTAGCTCTAAAATCTTAACCTTTTCTTTAGTTGCCATAGCGTTGGCAGGTTTTCAATCCTGTAGTGAGGATGCCATGCCAGGTGAGGGCGAAAAGCTTACACAAGCGGAGTTACAGACCATTTTAAATACCGATGAGATCGCTGGTGCCGCAGATACCGCATTGGCCGATCTTTTTGCAGGAAATACGGCAAAAACAGCTACCGCGAAAGACGGTGAGTGTTATTCTGCCGAGTATACCGAAACGGGATTTGTGGCCACTTTTAACAATTGTTTGCTCAACGGAACCGATAATGCAAACGGTACCGTTTCCGTAACGTATGAAGTAGGGGAGGAAGAATCGTCCTTTACGGCCACGTACCAAGATTTTTATGTGGGCAACATTAAGATCAATGGAACAAGAACTTACGAAATTTCGGCCGGAAGCCAAGAAAATTCAGTTTCTTTCACCGTGGAGAGCGACATGACCATTGAGATGGAAGACGAATCGATAATTTCGGAAAATGGAACCAAAACTTTTGGAATCACCTTTGGTGATGAATTGGAAAGTACGGTATTCAGCCTTTCGGGCAACTGGACCGTGGAAACCGAAGGAAACACCTATTCCGTGCAAACCCTCGAAGATCTTCAAGGGAATGCCACTTGTGAATACCTGACCACGGGCAGCATGACGATTTCCAAAAACGGATTGGCCATTACGGTGGATTTTGGAAACGGAGAATGCGATGACGTAGCCACCATAATTTATCCAAACGGAGCTACTGAGGAGATTACATTATAAATCACCCCAACAATATAAATGGAAAGCACCGACTGTTATCGGTGCTTTTTTGTTTTAATAGGTTACTGTTCTTTGTTTGGTTATATTTAAAGAAACGTTTCTCATATGGTTAAGCAATTGGTAACGGCCCAAAATGATTTTTTTGCCACTCACAAATCAAAAGATGTTGCTTTTAGAAAAAAATATCTGAAAAAATTGCTACAAGAGATTGAGGATCAAGAAGATGCCGTGTGCGATGCCTTGTACGCCGATTTTAAAAAGCCAAAGTTCGAAAGCCTGGCCACCGAGACCCAGTTGACCTTGGCCGAGTTAAAGCATGCCATTAAAAATATAAAGGAGTGGAGCGAACCCAATAGTGTTGGACCATCCTTGCTAAATTTTCCGTCCAAAGAGTGGATACAACCGGAACCCTATGGCAAAGTGCTCATCATTTCACCTTGGAACTATCCCTTTTTGCTCACCATGTCGCCCTTAATAGGAGCTTTGTCCGCCGGAAACACGGCAATTCTTAAACCATCGGAATTTAGCCCGAACACCTCTAAGATCATCGCACGGATAGTACGAAAGGTATTCCCGCCAGAGTATGTTACCGTTGTTGAGGGTGGAGTAGAGGCATCTACCGAACTATTGGCCGAAAAGTGGGAATACATCTTTTTTACGGGCAGTACACGTGTCGGTAAAATTGTGTACCAAAAAGCAGCGGAACATTTAACACCTGTTACTTTGGAACTTAGTGGCAAAAATCCATGTATTGTGGACGAAACCGCATCCATAAAATTGGCGTCTAAAAGAATTGCATGGGGGAAATTTATAAATGCAGGGCAAACATGTATTGCCCCCGATTATATTTTGGTGCACAAGAGCGTAAAAAATGACCTTGTGGACGGGTTAAAATCCCACATTGAACAATTTTATGGAAATACTATTGAAAACTCAGAGGATTTTGCACGGATTACCACGAATAAGCATTACGAAGAACTGAAAACCATGCTCCAAGGTCAAAAAATACTATTTGGAGGTAATTTTAACGATAAAGATCGTTTTGTGGAACCTACATTGGTGGACGAACCACCCTTGGATAGTACTGTAATGGGAGGGGAGGTCTTTGGTCCTATTTTACCCATAATTTCGTATGATGACGAAAGTGAACTGGACAACTATATTTCTCGCTACCCCAACTCTTTGGCCTTTTATGTGTTCTCTACCAACAAAAAGTTTCAAAAACGGATGATGCGCCATTACTCCTTTGGCGGGGGAACCATAAACGATACCGTGGTACACATCAGCAATAAGTCCTTGCCCTTTGGTGGGGTGGGCCAATCTGGAATAGGGGGCTACCACGGCAAACATTCCTTTGATTTGTTTTCGCACCATAAATCGATTGTAAAACGTGCCAATTGGTTAGATGTTCCATTGAGGTACGCGCCGTACACGATTTCTTTGGGTTTGATGAAAAAAATCAAACATTTCTTCTAAAAAGTGGTTATAAATCTTTGATTTGATGTGAAATTGGTTGCGAAAATCACATTTATCTATTAATCCTGCGTTAAAAAACGGGATAAAAGCGAGTTAGGTAGTATCTTTAAGTAAAAGGATAATCACAATCAGGTATGAAAAAACATCACAAAAAGTATCGTATCTCCGTATTGTTGGATATGACGGACAACTCTGAATCGGTCCTGTCCAGTGCGGTAGAGCTCGCCAAGCGTGTTGATGGTGACATAGAGGTCTTCCATGTAAAACCAGCTACAAATCTAATCAAAGGTGATAGCCAATTATCGGCCATTCGAACGCTGAACCAAGATGATAGGGCCACGAGGTCGGCATTGGAGCAGTTGATTTCGCGCGTTAGCTTGAATGAAGATTTCACCATCGGCTACAAACTGGAATATGGCAATGTTAGGAACAGGGTCGGTGACTATTTGGCCAAGGCAACACCCGATTTTTTGGTTTTGGGCAAACAACGACCAAAAATTGGAGTTTTCTTTGAAAGTATAACTGATTTTGTCATAGATCAGGTTAGCCATACCCACGTTCTAATATTGGGCAACGATAACACCTTGCGTTCGTTCGACGATATTAATCTGGGAATTTTCGGCGATGAATTGGCGGAAAACGACCTAGACCTAATTTTGGAACTAAAACGGGATAACGAAAGGCCGGTACGACATTTTGGAATTTCCGATGAACGGGAATCGGAAACCCGAGCATACCCATGGCAAAAAACGGTTTCCTATAATTTTAGTCGAGGCAGTAATGCCGTTGATGGCTTGGTGAGTTATGTTTCCAGGACAAATACGCAACTATTGTGTATTTCCCAGAAAGGAAACGATTCTGATTTTTTTAAATCGAGTCCCATAAAGTCCGTTATCCGAAAGGCCAACGTTCCATTAATGATTTTGGGAGGGTAGATTGGAAAGGGAAGCTGTTAGGGCTTCTTTTATTTTCTATTTTACATAATGTAAATTATAGTACAAATGTATTCTTTTGGTTTCTTAACTGTTCATCCATTTGTAGGCTATAATTCTATTATGTAAAATATCCCTAAACATTCCGTCTTCTATGAGAATTATGAACAGGGTCATGAAACTTTCCTCAGCGGCCGGCTGCGCCGCATCTTTGCATTTACTCACGTCAATTTTATTTTACGGGTGTTCGTGAATGCTACGCATTTGTACCTATAATTTGTCGCTATGTAAAATAGCCGCTCGGCCAACAGCACATTGCTTTCATAAAAAGTAAATGCCCAAGCATTTATTTTTATACGCAATTCTCAGCCACTTGGCCAGCGCCATTAAAAGCTCAGCTTTTCGTATTTGATGAAACCTTTGGTTTAATTGAAAATTCGGAGAAGAAAAATTTCAGGGAAATCTCGTCAGCCTGTCGCAAAAGCTTAAAATTTAGCAAAGCATAAATTTCTAAGCACTTGCTCACATCCTCCACTGAATCAGCTTTTTTGTGAGTGCTTCTAATATTATGTCAAATAGGATTGAAATCTTTTGTTGTTCTTTCCTTTCTTTTTTCTTGATAAAAAAGAAACAAAAAATCAAGAAGAAATGCGAGGCATTCACGAATACCGTTGAAAACAATAGACAAGCGCATGAGTAAAATATGCTTCCACGTGCTCTTTGTGTCTTATAACTTCGCTATTTGGGCGTTTACGCCCACACACAAAGCCCAGGGCAATGGCGCTGCCGTGCAAGCCACAAATTCACCCCAACTCCGGCCCGCATTTTCTTCTTACACCTCTCCACCGTATTATTAAAGGTCTAACAAAATATTGAACTGTAATTAATTGTTACTTTTTAAAATAATTATGTAATAATATCTTACCGTAATGATATTTTACTATATTTGTAATGTAATCTTACATTATATGGAGCTACAAATAGAAAATATCGAGAGTCAAATTAGAGATGTCATTGAAGAAATTAACGTAGAGCAAGAATTAAATGCTAAAGTGACAGTTAATACCTGCCCTTACGAAATTGGTATTTCCAGTCAGGTACTTGTATCTGTAATGGGTTTATTGGAGGCCAAACTTGAAGTAGAAATTCCTGCTAATTGTTACATTTTTTATGATAAGACAAAAAATAAACAACTATCTATTAAAGAAGCTGCATTAAAACTACTAAAAACAATAAAAAAATAACATCATGGGAATTAAAGAAGAGGGATTATCCGATAGAGAAAAGATTGCTAAAAGGTTGAAAGAAGCCAGAATTCAAGCTGGACTTTCCCAAGTCCAAGCTGCAAAATTAATTGATATTCAAAGACCTACCATTTCCGAAATTGAAGCAGGAAGAAGAAAAGTAAGTGCGGAAGAAATTATCCAATTCGCAGAGTTCTATGGAGTAAGTTCTACATGGTTATTATCTGGGAGCAATGAATCAAAAGACCATAATTTTCAATTTGCTGCAAGAGAATTAGAAAAACTAAGTGAGGAAGATATCAAAAAGTTAATTGATATATTAAAAATTTTACCAAAATAGCAAATGAATTTTCTCTTCTTAAATGCAATAAAAGACGCAACCAAGTTTCGACATAAGTTCGGTCTAAATATGTTTGAACCTGTAAATATTTATGATATATGTCGCGAAACTGGGGTTATGGTTAAAATAGTAAATATTAATATGGAAGGAATTTATGTAAAAGCTGATACACATAATAAACCTACAATTTTACTGTCAAACGAGCGTCCAATGCCCCGTAGAGTTTTTACTTGCGCTCATGAATATGGACATCATTTTTATGGTCATAGCTCAAAAATTGACTCTCATGATTACATAAAAAAATACACTGTTGAACAAAATCAAGAAGAACTTCTTGTCAACACATTTGCTGGAGCTTTACTCATGCCAATAAGTGGTGTGCAGTCTCAATTTGCAAAAAGAAGATTAAACCCCAATAAAATTACCCCGGTAGATTTTTATGGTCTCAGCTCATATTTTGGAGTTGGTTATCAAACATTGATATACCATTGTAAAGTAAATAATATTATCAGTTTTGAAAATTCCAAAGACCTTTTAAGATATACACCTTCAAAAATACTTAAAAAGATTGCCCAAAAAAATATTGAAAATTCACATTTTAAGTATATCGACAATATAAGTCAACCATCAGTGGTTGATTTGGAAGTTAATAATTACATAATACTACCTGTTGATTCAGATACTAGCATCAACATGGATTATTTTGAAGAAATAAGATTGACAGATAAGGGAAAGATATATAAGGCAATAAAATCTGGAATATCAATCCTTGAATCTGAGAATTTTAAACAAAGTATCAAAATTAGAATTGAAAGAGAAAATTATATAGGTCTTTCAAAATATAGACATTTAGAATAAATTGTATGACAACCCCCTTATTAATAGAAGAAAACAATATATCAAATGCATGGATTAAAGTGCTGAGATTTATTATTGAAAATCCAGGAAATGAAATTTGTCCTCTTATATTGAGTATTACAGATTTTGAAGAAAATAAAACTATAAGAAAAGGGCTGGATGCAAGCCTTAAGTCTAACAAACTTGCATCAATTCAGACCGTATCAGAAACTATTTTCCCAAAGTCATTGTTTGTCTATTGCAAGGAAGATCGAGAAGCTTTGTATAGGGAGTATTCCAAGAACTTGATGCGAATAAAAAAAATTGATTCAAGTAATAGGAATGGGACATATTTTGGTCGGTTAATTGAGTTTAATGGGATGGAGAAGAAAATAAACCAAATTGAAATTATAATTTCATCATTGAAAGAAGACTCCAAAAATAAAAGAAGATCAAAGTTACAAGCTTCTATATTCAACCCAGAGATTGACCATACAAATGCTATGTATCAAGGGTTCCCTTGCCTACAACATATAACATTTTATAAAACTAAAAATGATGGACTTGTATTGAATAGTTTTTATGCTATCCAGCACTTATATAGACGTGCATACGGCAATTGGCTGGGTTTGATAAACTTAGGCCATTTTGTTGCGAAAGAAGCTAACTTAAAATTTGAGAGGTTCAATTGCTATATTGGAGTGGAACAACTTGAAAATAGATTAACCAAAGAAAGGGCTGAAGAATTAATGAAAGTCCTAACCTAAATAAAAGCTAAAAGAATATGATAGTAGGGATAGGCTGCGATGTTGCAGAATTTAGTGTTGCCGAAAAGTTTAATTGGCAGTCGGATCAAAATCAAAGGTCCAGGATTTTCTCACCTTACGAATTATTACAATATGACAAGCAAAAAAGACTATCATATTTAACCGGTAGATTTGCAGCAAAAGAAGCTGTTTTAAAGTGTCTTGGAACTGGTATGTACGATGGTATCTCTATGAAAAACATTGAAATTATCCAAGAAGAAAACGGCAAACCAAGTATCAAATTAACCGGAGAAGTCCTTAAAAAATCAATTGATTTAGGAATTAAAAAATGGCTTGTGAGCATATCTCATACTCTAAAAAATTCTACTGCGTTTGTAATAGCTGAGAATTAGCTGCAATTTTTTCATTAATGCCCCATTTTGGAGGATACCAAAATTCAATTTGTGAATTTTTAGGCTTAAATTTTTGTTTAATTCTAGTTCTTCCGGACAAGCCTTTAATATCAGGGTGCGCGACCCTAGAATATTTGTCTACTTCACAAAATAAATTTTGACAATCTATTAGTTGTAGATTTCTACCCCATAAATCTTTAAACTCAATTTCTAGCCTTGAAAACTCTTCCTCTTGTCTTTCAGTAACATATCTAATTAATTCACTCTCATCAAAATCTCCGTAATCAATAAAACATTTGCGTATTCCATCCAAAGCTCCCGGTCCAGGATACACAAAGTCCATTTCATCAAAATGACATATTTCGCTATAATTTATGTCGGTAGCATATTGATAAGCCAAGAAATCACCTATTGTTGGATATGACTTAAGAGTCAAAAATAAACTTCTCATACTTTGAACATCCGATATTTTAGCTTCCAAATTATCCTGCATCATAAACTCAATAAGTTTTAAATGATTTCGGTGCTTTTTAGAATATCCGAATGTACTTTTACCAGAAGTCATTATATAGGCACCTGAATAAATTGCCCTTTTGGAACTTATAATTTCTGTGAGTATTTTATCATATTCCCTAAAATCATAAGTTTCATAACTTATTCTCCCTAGCCTATTCAATAATATTTGCCAAGTCTCTATTTTATTAAATGTCTTGAATAATAATATTCTAAACAATACTTCCTTGGGCTGTTGACTATGATTATAAATTACTTCTCTAATTAAAAATTGGCTAACTCTATCAGAAGCCCTATATGCATTAGTAAATTTATGTTCATTCAAAATCTTGTCTTCTGTCCATATTGGCTCATTATTTATTCGATTAAAAAAAATATTTTGCCTTTCCGCTGCAAATTTCCAATAGGTATTGTAAACTTTTGAAACTTTGGGTATTGATCTTTTAACTATTATATCCAATTGTCTTTAATTAAAATAAAAAACTAGTCAACAAGGACTAGTTTGATTATTAGGTTATAATAAATAAATTACGCATGTTTAACCAATAAAAAATGCTTCTCTATTTATTTTGTCAAATTCAATTCTCCCACCTCTATGCTTGACAAGGTTTTTAAATAATTCATATCCTTTTAGAATTGCGTTCTCCCACTCTATTTCTGTTTTTACCCTAACTTCAAAGGGTTCTGTCATTTGTTTGACTATTTTCAAGATAGTTTTACTTACCTTACCATTTTCGAACAAATTTGTTCTTTTTGCTTCGTTGAAAAGGATTAGTGATATTGCTTCTTCTGTAATCGTTGCTCGTGCACCGTCCTCACAATCATCAATTATTGGTATGCTTTTCCTTTTTCGGCCCAGCATGGCTCTTGTACAAGGAGACCAATCTAACATGGTAGCAAATGTATAATGGAAAACATCATGGTATCTGTAAAAATCTTTTTCATAGGCGTTGTCATCAATAACATCACCTATTTGAGTTCCATCAATTGTAATTCTAACTTTTTCTTCACCATCTTTAGTTACTTCAGTAAAATCTACAACGAATGATTTTGGCAGTCTCTCACCTTCAATAAAACTTGAATCAAAAGAATTAATATTTGCCCTATTGCTATTCATTACTCTGATTTTAAGGTATCCTTTATTATAATTGTTTTAGAAGATATAATACTATCCATTTTCTTATTCAAAATTAATTGAATTTTTTCATTTACCTTCTTTTCTATCTCGTTCTTACTGTATCCATCATTAAACCCCTTTTCATACATGGACTTTTGCCAATAAAATCTTGTACATGTGGCAATTGCAACAACTAAAATAATACCAATCGCCCACCAGTGTCGTTCTAATTCAGATTTTATACTTTTAATCCTTTCAAGTAAAACATTTGGTGAAGCAAGTTCACCTCTTTTAAGAGAATCAAGATATTTGGGATGAATTCCATCCTGATTTTGATGACCATTACCCTGAGAATTGTATAGTTCATTATTATCCAGTGATTCTGTAATTTCAGCAAACCATATTAAAAAATATGGATTACCTTTCTTAAGAGTAATCTTTGAAGGACCCGCATTATAAACTGAAAAAAGTAATTGGCCATTAAACCCTGGATCAACATGAAATCCAGAAACATTTAGTAAGCCTTTAAGCTTTTCACTTGCTTTTATGGAAATAAGACCAAGTTTATCGGCCGGCATTGATATTTTTTCTTCAGATAACAACAATGCAAATTGTCCTGGATTTATTTCAATTACTTTATTTTTTTCATCAAGTATTTCCGGTTTACCATCTTTAGAATCGGTTAAAAAAACTTCACCTCCCAAAGATAACTCATAAGCTAGCTGTTTAACTCTTTTAGAATTAAACTGAGTTCCAAGAACATTTTTTAATTCATTCTCTAAATTTTTTCCACTTAAAAAAGCCATAAATAATAATAAGGTTTACTTGAACTAAAATAAGAAGTTCCTCGTTTTTTTATCAACATACTAATCAACATAAAATTAGGGAGTTACAATAAAAAATTAAAGAAAAACATTATATAAATTATTCTTTTGTCGATACCAATAACTCTCTAATATCTACATCCAAAATTTCAGCAATCTTCTTTAGATCTTTTAAATGTGGTTGGGATTTGTTATTACAAATTGAGGTAATTGTATTTGGATTTCGGTCAAGTTTAACCGCCAATTCCTTTTGGCTCATTCCCTTGATAACGAGCACTTCTTTAATTCTGTTTATTCGCTCAGACATAGCCTAAAGCTAGAAATAATCAAGGTTTGAGACAACGTTGAATTTGAACGGGCATCAATAAAACAATATAAATACTGTTTTAAACAATGTTTTTATAATATAAAACAGTAAATTTTATTTTCATTTTTATATATAAAACCTATATTTATATAGTTATTAACAGTGTTTTTATATAAAATATACATAGAAAGGCTTCAAAATGGAATTAAAACCAAATAACCTACTTCCCCTACTCTCCTATTTTGAAGAATGCCATGAGGGAGATTTACTTTCCTTTACCCAATGGTTGGATAAGGTCATTTATATGTTCCACTATCTTCCAACAGATACATTTTCAGAAATTGAACGCCAAAGTATTTGTCATGTACTTATGGAATTAAAAGAGGCTGTTCTAAAAATCCATCTTGAGCAAAGTAATTGTGCCTAAAACCCATTCCATACACTTTCACCTCCCCTACTCTTCGGGTTCGGCAAAACAGTATTCCATTACATTTTTTAAAAGGAAGTTTTTAGAGGAAATTTTTCAGAAAGTGCAGTACAAACTTTGCTATTACTTCAACTCGCTCAAAAAAGAAAAGGTCTATCAGACCTTCCCTTTTTATGCCGTACCAAAGCTCAAGTTACATAACGCGAGAACATTATAGTACACGTAACAATCTGGAAAGTCTAGTAGACTTTTTAGATTGGTGGCAAGACTTGTGCGGCTGGTTCTATGAAGAACCTTTAGTAAGACAACGATTTTAGGTCAAAGCAATTTGCTGCAAACTTTTGTTTTACCACGTTTTTGTACCCACGATCAATCTATTTGCAAAATTGTTGATTTTCTCCATTAGTTAAAACATATCCTTTGTTGAGCGATCGATCGCATTCGTTGATTTTATTTTATGCATCGGAAAATCCTTTATAGTGTTGCACAACAACACATAGCGCACAAAAAGGGTATGATAAAAATTCAAAGCATGGAATATAACTATTCCAAGAAAATCAACATATTTAAAGACATGAACCTTGAGTTTTCTTCTGGGAAAATTTATGGTTTATTGGGCAAAAACGGTGTAGGGAAATCTACCTTGATCAAAAATATTACCGGCATGCTTTTTCCGACCAAAGGCAGTTGTGAAGTTTTTGGTCTGACACCTGGTAAACGAGAGGTTAAATTTCTACAATACTTGTTTTTTGTTCCAGAAGAATATCATTTACCCAACCTGACCATTAAAGAGCTTATTTCCGTTTATAAAGATTTTTATCCAAAATTTGATGTCAATCAATTTGATGCCTACATCAAAGAATTCAACATATCTAAAGATAAAAGAACTACCGAGCTCTCCTTAGGTCAGAAAAAGAAAATTTTAATTGGCTTTGCCCTGTCCGCCAATACCAAAGTGTTGATCATGGACGAACCCACCAATGGCTTGGACATTCCTTCCAAGATCACCTTTAGAAATATGATCAAGGATGCGTTTAAAGAGGATAGGATTGTCATCATCACCTCTCACCAAGTGAGGGATCTGGACGAATTGATCGATACCGTGATCATTATGCACGATGGACAGATTTTACTGAACCTTGATAAGGATGATATCGCAAAAAAATTACAGTTTGAATTGTCTGACAACAAAAAAGATGATGACGCAGTACTGTACCAAGAAAAAGTTAGCAACGGATTCGCTTCCATTCAAAAGAACACCTCCGACATACTGGGATATGTAGACATTGAACTGCTCTTTAATGCAGTGTTGGCCCAAAAACTAAAATTATAAAACACCATGAATTATTCAACGCTGTGCTTATTGATCAAAAGACAATATAAAGAGCATTATAAAACCTATGTAATTGGTCTTTTGGTCTTGCTCATTTTACTGGTTTTTATGTTCCTGGTCGTACATCAATGGAAAGACAGCTTTTCGGGGGCTGTACAGAATGGGGTATTTGTAATTGGTCTATTTATTGCCGGCAGTGTGTTTTCCAATGCTATGTTCAGTGAGTTTTCCACTCCGCAGAGTGGCATGTGGCTTTTGGGCATTCCGGCAAAAGCTTCGGAAAAAGTGGTGTCGAGCATAGTGATTTCCACTGTTTTCTTTTTAACTGCTTATGTGATCATATTTTACATCGCGGATTTTGTCTATTTGCTTTTTGCTGGTACATTAACTTTTAAGGCCATGCTGAATCCGTTTAAGAACGGTTTTTATCAATTCTTTTTTATCTACCTAACATTTAACGCATTAATGCTATTGGGAAGTGTCATCTTCAACAAAAACAGATTTATAAAAATGCTGTTGACCATTGCTGTGCTTTTCTTCCTTTTAAACTATCTAAACGGATGGTTATTGAGCTTTCTGATCCCCGAAGCCACCATAGTTTCCACCATTGCCTTCGATAGTTTTTTGTTTTCGCACCACGGAGAAAATGTAAAAGTGTTTTTACCCGATAACATCAACTTATACAGTGCTCTTTTTGTGCATGCATTTTTACCCATTGCACTATGGATCTTGGTTTGGTTGAAATTGAAAGAAAAAGAAATTTAAGATATGAAGACAAGTAATGTATTTATCATCATTTTAAGTATTTCCATATCCGGAATGCTATTTGTAACCAATCTAAGCCTAAAAAAAGAGTATGATAAAATTGATCTGGACGATGTTTTCAAAAACTATGTCTCGGTAAGTTCGGAACACTATACTGTCCTATCGATTTCCGGAAGTAATGGATATCCCATAGAAATTGTACAAAAGGATACCAATGCCATAAAAGTACTGCGTTCGAGATTGGAACATTTTAAAAGTGTGGTGAAGAACGATACGCTCTTTATTGAATTTACGGGAGCTAATATTTCAATGCAAAAAAGCTTTTTGAGCACTACCCCATCTGGAATCATAATTTATAAAAACAATCTCGAAGGAATAATAGCCACGAACACGCACCAAAGGGTTTCTGGATTTGAGACCGAACATTTCACATTAAATTTAAAGGGATACTCGCATGTAGAATTGCAGAACTGTAACGTACAAACCTTATCGATTGCTATGGAAAATAAGAGTCATCTTCAATTTGTAGAGCACAATTTAGCCGATTCTATAGCTTTAAAGATGACGAATACTTCTGTAGCAAATTTAACCGACGTTGCCTTTAAAAAAATGCATCCGGTTTTGAGTGACAGCGTTACTTTGGTATTGTCCAAAGATGTTTTTAATTACCTCCTGAAAAAATAAGTTGGTATAATTCTATGGCCAAGATGTATTGTTTATAAAAAAGTATATTGTTGCCACTTATGATATTAGATACATTCATAAAACAAAGAAATTCTTCGAAAGCAATTAGAATTGGCTCTCATATCCTATTTTGGATAGTTCTGTTTTTCAGTTCATATTTCTTATCAAAATCATCCTATGACCCTTATTCTGCGACCCCTTTGGGCTATTTGTTCCCCCTAAGAAGGACACTGGAATTAATACTGTTTTTTTATCCGTTGATGTACGTATTGATTCCGTATTTCTTCGAAAGAAAACGCTGGGTTCCTTTTATTTTATATCTCCTCTTACTCCTATTTTTTATTATTTTTATTGAAGCAGTAGGTGAAAAAATCACCTTTTATTATTGTGATACCTGTGCGGCGATGGCGCAGGAAAGAGATCCTGATTATTTAAGTATTCTTCAAAAACCGGTTCTCGATAATTTTTTGTTTAAATCATCAAATATTGGGATATATTTTAACCTGTTTTCCGGTTTATTGCTGCCCATAGCCATAAAAAGCAGTCTGGGGTATTATCAAATCCACACTAGAAACCTTGAATTGGAGAAAGAGAAAGTACAGTTGGAATTGAACTTTCTAAAGGCTCAGGTAAATCCGCATTTCCTGTTCAATACATTGAACAATCTATATGGATTAATTTTACATGATCGCAGAGATGCTTCTGCGGAAACCGTGACACGCTTGTCGGATTATTTGCGATATTCCTTGGATAATGCGAATAAGAAAAGTATCCCATTGTCAGATGAAATTGCATTGACCCGTAATTATATCGAGTTGGAGAGTTTGCGATTAAACCATACAAAAGTCTCTTTTACAACCCAGGTTGACAATACCAATGCCAACATTCCGCCTTTACTGTTTATACCTATAGTCGAGAATGCCTTTAAGTATAATGTGGATAAAAAAGATACGGACATCCGTATAGATTTATCGGTAAATTCAAATACGCTACAATTGAAAGTCGAAAATGGCTTTGCAGAGGCCAAAACTAAAAATGATAACGGAGGTTTGGGATTGACCAATTTAAAAAAACGCTTGGATTTACATTATTCAGAAAATTATACATACGATATGGACATTGATAATTCCGTGTACAAGGTATCGTTGAAATTAGTCCTAGCATGAAGAATATAAATGTTTTAATTGTTGATGATGAACCGCTGGCGCGAGAAATAATTCAAACGCATATAAGTAAAATCCCAAATTGGACGGTTGTTGATACCTGCATAGATGCCAAAGAAGCTTTTGAAATACTGGTAAAGAACAAAATAGATGTGTTGTTCTTGGATATTCAAATGCCGGTAATAACCGGAATTGAATTTATAGAATCGTTACAAAACCCGCCTTTGGTAGTTTTTACCACGGCCTATTCCGAGTATGCCCTTAAGGGGTTTGAATTAAATGCGGTGGATTACCTGTTAAAGCCTATTTCTTTTGCTCGCTTTTATCAAACTGTGGAGAAAGTAAACAAAACATTGGAATTGTTAAATGATGCATCCAAACCAAGTAAAAAAGAAATAACCTATCTTTTTGTAAAACACGATGGAAAGCTCTTAAAGCTTAATTTTTCCGATATCCTATATATCAAAGCGGAGCAAGAATACAGTTCGGTTTTTAAAACAGACGGGGCACTTTTGGTCAGTATGCACTTAAAATTATTACAAACCCTTTTACCCGAAAAGCAATTTACCAGAATCCATAGGTCCTATATTGTTCCGCACGAAACTATTACGGCAGTTTATGGAAACACGGTCCAAATTGGAACAGAGATTCAATTGCCGATTGGCAGTAAATACAAAGAGGAATTGTTGCAAAAATTACAGATTACATAAAAAACACTTGCAAGCAGTTGTTTTGCAGGTAGAATTCGTGGAACCTGAGCCTCAAACCAATTCTGTACACTTTTAATCCGACCAAATCGCCTCCCAATTAACTAAGCACAGGTTGTGTTCGGTTTTATAAAAAGAAGGTGATATCCAACAAAAAAGGAGAAAACCGCAAACCGGGCTTTCTCCTTTTCAATATTTGGTTCCCAACAATGTTGGCTACGTAAACTATAGTATCTCCACCAATTCCAAATCGAACACCAAATCTTGTCCTGCCAATGGGTGGTTGGCATCGATAATAATGTCCTCCTCCTCTACTTTGGCGACCCTGAACTGTTGTTCCTGTCCGGCGGCATTGGCCCCCACTAGCCCCATACCTACTTCTGGTTCAAGGTCTTCTGGCAATTGTGACTTGGAAATCTTTTGAAAAAGTGCTTCGTTCACCTCTCCGTAGGCATCTTTCTTATCTATGGTAATCGTCTTCTTTTCGTTAACGGCCATATCAATAAGTCCTTTTTCAAATCCGGGTATCAGCTGGCCCTCACCCAATTTTATTTCCAAGGGCTCTCTTTGCAATGAGCTGTCAAATATCTGCCCATCAACAAGTTTGCCCGTGTAATGTACTTTTACGGTATCGTTTTCTTTTACTTTACTCATAATTTTGTTTTACAGTTTTAAAAATCAAAACGTTGCAAATATACAGGGTATATAATGGTTCAACGAAGAAGTTGACCATAGCTTTTGTAAAAGTTGGCTTTAAGACATAAAAACCGTGTTGGAGTTAAAATTTGGTTTTCAGTTCATCCAAATCCTCTTGGTAGATTTCATTGAGGTATTCTTTATAGCCATCGGAATATTTATATTGAATATTATCCTGTGCCTTCTGTAAATTAATTTGGGCATTTATGCAGTCCCCCATTGTCAAGTAAGTCTTGGCCAAACCATAATAGGCTTCGCAAGTGTTCCCATATTGCTCTATTCCTGTTTTAAAAGCACCAATGGCCTCATCATAATTTTGCATATTGTAATGGCAAAGGCCAACATAAACAAAGGCCTGAACATCTACCCATTCTGCTCCTTGGTTGGTGATACTTTGCTTAAAATGTTTTAGTGCTTTTGGGTAATCACCAAGGCCGAAATAACATTCTCCACGCAAAAAATCGATATCCTCTCCCCAGGGAGCATCCACAACCTCGGGTGTCAAGGCATCCAATCGGTCAAAATCGGCCAAGGCCGAATTGTAGTCCCTTAAGAAACGTAACTTCATGTACCCGCGATACCCAAGATGGTTCAAGGGGTTCAATTCCACAGCCCTGTTCAAATAGGAAAAACCGGTTTCGTAGTCGCCATTTTTATTGAAAGGTACCGATCGCTCAAAAAACGCTGCATCATACTCCGGGTGCTGCCAGTTAAGTATCCCGAATATGGCCAGTGAAAGATTATTTCCCTGCGCACCTGCGGCAAGTTTAAATCGTGCTTCTTTGGATTGGAACACCAGTTGATAAGCAATTAAGCCAACGTAAAGCGTAAATACCGTAGCCAGAACTATTTTTATGATTTTTAAAACTATCCTCATCTAAAAAATATCCGTAATCTTACCTTGTTCCACCTTAAAAACGATCTGTGCATAACTGTCCACTACCGTGCCCTTAATTTTTCCCGGCATCCATTCTTCCAATTCCAAAATTAAATTGTAAAAATGTTCCAATGTACTGGTTGGCACATTGATTTCTTTTAACTCCGCATCGGTCATCTTGGTTCTAAAGTAGCCCGTTTCACCCTTGCAATTCACTACAAAACGAACCGTTAACAAACCGTTTGACGGTAATCCTTCTGTATTTATTTTTGATAACAGCTTCTTTTTGATATGCTTTTTACCTCCTCGATGATACGTACCGACATGATAATAGGGGTAAATACTATATTCTCCGCAGGGACTGAATTCCTCTGAATCTACTGCTTCATCATACGAAATGTCCCAAATATATCCGGTCAATTTAAAATAGAGCCACAGCGTTAATATGCCTGCTATAAGAAAACTGACCAACAGCCAAATGTTGAGTTTGCTTTTCAAAAAAAAAAGGATTCGTTAATGGTTAATGGCCAATATACTAATAATGAAAGAACTAAAAATCCCTATCCTCTACTATTTTCATATATTGGTGAACAAACAATAACCGACCCAATTGTTTCTACTTAGTCCAGCATACCAAAAAGCATGGTCCATCGCAGCCTCCGCCTTGGAGATATCCAAATTTTATGGCTGGTGGCAATTTGCTGTCTGCCTTTTTGCCTTTATGGCCCTTATGTCCATTTGGTACCACATTGGTCGAAGGCAACGGGATTTTGGGCCCGTTTGGCTAGCACTTTCCATACTCTGTTGGGCATTTTCTGGCCTATCGGAGGTATTGTTGCCCAACGAAAATGGTTGGGGCTCCACGGCCAAGGAAGGATTTCGGAGTGTTTTTTCCCTATTGAACAGCCTATTTATCCTTATGGCCCTCCCCTGGTTCAAATATTTGCCCAAACCGTTCTCTGGTTTAATAAAAAACAAGTTCTGGCCCTTTGTTATTGGAATACCCTTTGTTTTTGCCCTGCTCCCTACCCTTCATAAAATGATATTGGGCCGGTCCGCATCGGCCATAAACGAACTGGATGTATATTATGCCCTTATGACCCTTGTTTTTTTGGGTTTTGTACTCTGGGAATCCTTTACAAAACGTAGGCTCCCATTACTTGGGATACTCTCTTTGTTCACGGTATTGATTACCTTGGTAGCACAAGTATATAAGCTTATGGACAATACCATTAATTTATTATTGTTCTCGGCCATTTTTAAAACATCGTTGATCATGCTCTTTTTCGCCCTGGCCCTAAGTTGGGTAAAAGAGCTTACCGAAAACGTTATCCCAAGCGCATATCAATTACGGCTGAATTTTAGAAAAGGGGATCGCAATACCTGCGAAGTCATCCTAAAAGGATTTCCCGGCCAAACAGATAGAAATATATCCCTGACACCAGCATTGTACAAATTGCTCAAAACTTTTGCGGAACGTAGATTGGCCCCTACTGAAGATTGGCTCGAGATCAAACCTAAAAATTTTGATGGCTCCAAAAATTACGATATCAACGACCACAATGAGCTTAAGCGTTTGCTACAAGCTTTGCTCAACGGACTCTTTGGCAAACAGAATTGGACCAAGGACAAACACTATACCCCCCTAAAAAACACCTTGTTCGAAATGTCGGAAAACCGAGAACGAAAAATTCGTCTTCAATTGCCCAAAGAAAATATTTATTTTGAAAATGAGTGACTTAGGCATGATTTGTCAGTTTTGGCATTACTGACATTTTAGGATTCTTTCCGACAATTGCCCAAAAATCCAAATCAGGGATAGAAATTCAGGGAAATTTGAAGTCATGGGCAGAACGCTGTTATTCAGTTTATTATCACTATCAAGTACTACATTGTTAGCATCAACCTCAACCAAAGGGTTGGATGAAAAAATCAATGATGGTTTTATGCCATTTGCCGTTTGGTGGGAAAGCCTAGTGTTGGCAGAAATCCCCATTTTTGGTCATAGCATTCCGGTAGTGCTCATTATATTGATAGTGGGTGCACTTTTTTTTACCCTTTATTTTGGTTTTGTGAACATCCGGTATTTTCCAACCGCCATTCAAGTGGTACGTGGCAAGTACGATAACCTAGAAAAAAATCAACCCCCATTACAACCACACGTTTTTGAGGTCGAAGGTGATTTAAAGGATACTATTAAAGACGAAGGCCACTTTGGCGAGGTCAACCATTTTCAGGCACTGGCAACAGCAGTTTCTGGCACAGTGGGCCTTGGCAATATAGCTATGGTCGCGGTAGCCATTTCCATTGGTGGTCCCGGTGCCACTTTTTGGATGATCTTGGCGGGACTGCTCGGCATGTCCTCCAAATTTGTGGAATGTACCTTGGGCGTAAAGTATAGGGATATTGATAGTAAGGGAAATGTGTTCGGTGGCCCCATGTACTATTTGTCCAAAGGATTAAAAGAAATGGGATTAACGCAGTTGGGCAAGTTCCTGTCTATTGTTTTTGCAGTACTCTGCGTGGGTGCTTCCTTTGGTGGCGGAAATGCCTTCCAGAGCAATCAGGCTGCGGCACAGATCATTAAACGTTTTGGGCTCAGCGGAGCTTCTTCCGGTAGTATTATCGGGCTTGTTTTTGCCCTTTTGGCAGGAATTGTGATCATTGGCGGCATTAAACGGATTGCCAAAGTGACCGAAAAAGTGGTGCCCTTTATGGCCATTCTATATGTGGGCGCTTCGCTTTTTATCATTTTTTCCCACATCGAATGGGTCGACGATGCCTTTGGACTGATCGTTTCCGAAGCATTTACCCCCAAGGCCACCATTACGGGCGGATTTGTAGGCGTGCTCATCCAAGGATTCAGAAGGGCGGCCTTCTCCAACGAAGCCGGAGCCGGTTCGGCCGCTATTGCACACTCTGCGGTAAATACGGCGCACCCTGCTTCCGAAGGTCTGGTGGGATTGCTGGAACCTTTTATCGATACCGTACTGATCTGTACCATGACGGCCATTGTAATCATCCTTTTTAATATGGATGGCATGTTCGTGTATGGCGATGTGGTAAATGGTCAGGCTTTAATGTACGATGGCAGCCGCTTGGGCGGCGTGAACATTACCTCCATGGCTTTTGAAAATTCGATAAGCGGCTCCTCTTATGTACTTATGGCCGCCGTTTGTCTCTTTGCCTTCTCCACGATCTTGTCGTGGTCCTACTATGGTTTACAGGCATGGAAATACCTTTTTGGGCGCGGAAAATGGATAGATCTTACCTATAAGATCATATTTCTGTTGTTTACCGTACTCGGGGCGGCCATTACCTTGGATGCGGTCATCAAATTTTCGGATGCCATGATCCTGGCCATGGTTTTCCCCAACATGATAGGGTTACTCATCCTGTTCCCTAAAGTAAAGCAAGAGTTTTCAAAATATTTGAAGTTGATACGACGGCCTTAAAAATCAGCCCAACCCCTCTATCAATCTCAGAGCGGTATCGATCTCTGCCTTGGAATTGTAAATATGGACGGAATGGCGCAACATTTCGTTGCCCACCGAGCGTGGCTGCAAACGTTCCTTTTCCCACATATATTTCTGAAGCTCAGGGCCGCTCATGCCACTAACACCATAGGTGGTGATGCCCGCTGCCAGTTCCTCGTTGGTGGATGAATAAAAAGTGACATGCTTTATTTCCCTGAGGCCATCGCGCAGGTATTTACCCAATTCTTTCACTCGGGCCAACCACACATCTTGGCCAATGGTGTTAAAAAAGTCCACGGCGGCATCGTATCCGGCCATAAGTCCGGCATTGCCCGTTCCGTTTTGCATCAAACGAAAACCATGATCATCCTTATTGTCCCAATTATAACTGGCAATGGTGCTCCAAATATCGCCCACCACCTCTTTGCTTATGTACAACAACCCACTTCCTGCAGGGGCCAACAGCCATTTATGCAGACTGGAGTAATAAGCATCGCAACCGATATCCTTAACGTCCACCGAAACATGGCCCACACATTGCGCTCCGTCCAAAATGGTAAAAATTCCGCGTTTTTTGGCTTCGGTACAAATGGCCTTTACCGGCATTACCGTTCCAAAACCGGAAATAATATGTGGAATGGCGATTACCTTGGTCTTTGGGGTGACTTCCTTAAAAATGGCATCCACAATTTCCTGCGGGTCGTTGGCAGGTTCGGGCATAATGGCCTGCTTGTACACACAGCCCTTTCGCTTAGCGAGCAATTGCCAAGCGCCAAAACCACCGCCATGTTCTTGATTGGTATTGAGCAATTCGTCGCCTTTTTTTAAATCGAGGCCCATACCCACGTAGTTCATTCCAAAAGTGGCATTCTGCACCAAGGAGATCTCCTTAAAATCACAATTGATAATGTTGCCCAATTTGGTACGAAGCTCCTCGTATGGAAAATAGCCGGTCAACAGTTCGGGGCCCGAGCCGTTTTTATAGTCCACCGTAGCGGCTTCTACGTTCCAGTGCATCATGTGGTGGAACATTTTGTCCAGGGCATAGCCCGATGTAGGCCCCATGGTTCCGTTGTTAAAATAGGTCTGACCTTCCTTTAAAGGAAACTGTTTGCGTACCATGCCCCAATAGGTTTCATCCTTTGGGGCATTGGTTTGCAATGGGGTCAGCGACCACTCTTTTTGATGGTCGAAAGCCAGGAGGGGCAGGGACATCATCGCCGCTGCACCTTGTTTCAGGAATTTTCTACGTTGGGTCATAGTTCGGTTGGTTTTTAGGTTATTGGTTTATTGTACAAGGGCAATTGCCGATCATTTACCTTTCGTTATATCCTTTGCCCTGCAAAATCTTAGGAACACATTTCTCGATGCGGTTTTCGCGGGTTTTGGATTGTTTGGCTCCAGAAATGTACAGCATGTACCCACGCTGCCGTCCCGGGGTCAATGCTTCAAAAGCAGTTTTAAAATCTTTATCCTTTTCCAGTTTATGTCCAAGCTCCTCGGGCATATCAAAGTCGGAAGTCTTCTTCATTTTTACTTGTAGGCCTGCCCTTTCCACCTCAACGGCTTCGTATATGTAGGTCTATATCACCTTTTCTTGTTCCCTAACCCCATCTATATTGGTAAAGCGCAACTGCCGAGCGGATTGCACATTCTTTGTTTGCTGAAACAAAATACCTTTGGTATCCTTTAGCAATGCTCCTTTGTGGAACAACAAGGCACAGTACTCTTTAAATCCATGTATTAAAAATATATTGCCGCCATTTAAGGTGTAGCAGGGCTTGCCCCATTTAAGCTCTTCGGTCAAACCTGTTTCGAGGGCAATTCTTCGTAATTCCCTGAATGCACTTTGCCATTGGGATGGTTTTTCAAAAAAGAAATCGACTTTAGGGTTCATAACTTTTAGTTTGAGGAGGGTCTGCTCCGAAAAAATACAAATTCCTTAAGGATTTATTGCTCCTACCACAACTTTAGTTTTTGTAAGCTGAAAAATGGTCCTTTAAATTTAAGAGATGATCCTCAGCTATAAAAAATAAATTCCCCGCCCTTGCGAACATAGTTTGGAGCGGTTTTTTATGCCCAAATCGCATTTTTGTTTTTCTCCCGGGCATGGACTACCTTTCCCCTACCCAAAAATTATAAACACCTACCATGAACGTACGGCTTACCAAAGATCAAAAGATACAAGTGCTCAACTCTGCGGACATATATGCGATCATGCAACAGGTTTTGCTCCGCGAAAACAAGATACGCCGCAACCAAGAGCATTTTTGGGTGGTGGGGCTCAACCACAACAACAAAATATTGTTTGTGGAACTGATAGGTCTGGGCGCCAGCAACCGTGTAAATGCCGACCCGCCCGATGTGTTCCGCATGGCGATCTACAAACTGGCCAGTAAACTGATCTTGGTGCACAACCACCCCAGCGGCACGCACGAGGTTACCGATGCCGATATTACCTTTACCGACCACATGCTAAAAGTGGGGAAATTGATCAAAGTGGAGGTGCTCGACCATTTGGTGATCACCGAGACCCAATACACCAGTTTTGCCGACCAAGGCGTTATGGACGAACTGAAGAAAAGTGGTCTTTTTGAAATTATGGGGCCCGAAAAGCAGGAACTGGAGCAATTTAAAATTGATACCGAGAAAAAAAGGGCCGAAAAAGAAAAAGCAATTAGTATTGCGAAGTCTTTAAAGGCCAGTGGAATGTCCGATGAAGACATTAAAAAGCATACGGGGTTGGGCTTAAAGGAGATTGGGGGGATATGAGAATTATTATTTTCTGTTTCTTATTCGAACTTTATTAATAACCTTATTAAAGTTTTTCAAAACAGATTTTTTGTAATCAATTATACACGCAAGCTCCAATAATTTAGTAGAGTTTAAGACTGTCGTTTCCATTTTTTCTAGATAATCCATAAACACTTCCATTCTCTCTTCCCTAATTTCCAGTCTTTGTACCATATCATAATTGTTTTCAATCTCCAAGGTTAGTATTTTTAATTCTTCCCATGATTCTTTGTCAAAAATATTAGTATCGTACATTATTGTTTCTAAGTACACTATTTTAGTTGGCAAGATTGTCACATAATACCCTCCTGATAAAGTCAAATTATATAAACAGTTTATATTTAAGTCTTCATCATTTGAATGTACTAAAGAATTTTTCTTTAATAAATCCAAAACTCTTAAAATCATATCTTCCGATACACCAAGCATAGAAATGGTCTCTACAATATCTGTTAAAGGTACTTCTGAATTACCATAAGAAGATTTTACATGCAAAAATTTCAAAATATATAATCTGATAAGTTGCAGGTTATTGCTACCTAATTTTGAATCAAATAAATTTAAAGCATCTGCTCGCTTTTCCTTAAAATACTTCCATGAGCCTAGTATACTTCCTTTGAAAACTTCATGATAAGGAAAAACCCAGTTCGTTTCTCCGTTAATATAGTTTTTTATGGCTTTATCGGCCTGAATGTGACCTGATGCAAGAAAGTTTCGAACAAAATTTATTCCCTTTCTAGGGTTTCTATCACTTAAATAACCTAATAGTTTCCCGTTCTCCTCATTTAGTAGGCTTTCCTGAACAATTGAAAAAAATATACTAAGATCATCCACTTTTAAGATTATATCATTAGGCAACTCAATATCCACATTCTTACCTTTCAATATTAATTTTGAATAATTCAATCTTCTTGATAAGATTTCATTGAAAGATGGTGGGTTAATCCATAATTTCTTTAATTCATAAGCATTAAAAATAGAATCGTTCTTATGTTTTATAAATGTTGTATCCCTTATGGAAACTAAAATATGGCAATTAATTTCTTTGGAAATGGAAATTGCCTCTGAAAACACCTGTGTTTCCAATTCATCATCTTCATATAAATCAACATTGTCTATAACAATCACACACAATCTTATTGAAGATAAATATTTAAATATTTTATTTACATAAGGTTCGGTCGCTTGATAATCTGCATCAATTAGTTCAGATTTTTCTGTTCAAACTTATCTTTATCCTTCGCAAGAAGTGCATATGGCCCCCGTGCCAAATTATCAAACTCTTCTTGATATGCAGGCTTAATTACATTATTGAAATCAATTGGATTAGAAGGGTGTTCTTCGATAAGAAAAGATTTTAGTTGACGATATATAAAGCTTCGAGGATTGCCAGATTTACCCATCTTTTCCATATCCAAATAGATCCAGTGAGCAGAATTAGTGTCAAGTAGTTCCTTGCCTTTTATTAATTCAAAATGTTTTAAATAAGTTGATTTACCTGAACCGACTGAACCAATTATTAAAGTTACAGGTAATGAAACAGTACTATTAATACCTTTTTGAATTTCTTTAGCTAACTCATCTTCTTTTTTCTTTCTAGAAATTTTAGTTGCAGGCTTAATAAATTCGGGTTTGTATTGTGCTAAATGCATATTCAAGGTTTTGTCAAACTTTGTCCTTGCATCTGTAGAGACATAACATTTTTCAAGTACTTCCTCATTAGAAAACAACTCTTCAGACAAGGTTGCTTTATCCAAGGCAGGCATCACATAGTCAGCAATGTTGTTCCTGCCAACTCTATAATCAGAATTATCGACAATTGTATTTAATCGGTTATTTATTTGAATAGGGTTATCAATGGTAAGCGATCTAAGACTTTCATTCTCGACATTACCAACTGCAAAAAAGTTGAAAAGAGTTTCAGCGTCCGAAGTATCTTTAAATGGAAATAACAATGTAGCATAAACAACATCTTTTCTACCTTTATCATCTATAGGATAGAAACACCAACAATCTCCATTCGTGACCATAACAATATTTGCGTTTTCATTTATCGCATAATCCTCCGCTTGTTTTAAGGCTTCAGCTATTTCACCTGTTCCCAAAACAACCCCATCCAGTTTTAACTTTTTTGCCTTAGTTGGTGAGGGAAAAGCAGCACCAACTTTCTTTGCTTCAATAATGATTTTAACATCACCAGCTATTAATTTATAATCGATAAATCCATTTCTTTTACCAGAAGAATGAGGCTCAACACTTATTTGCCCATGCCCCCATTGCAAAACCTCCTTAATTATTCTATCAATTACATCAAATCTTGTCTGAGCTTCAGATTCATTTTTTAATTCCTTATTGAATGCATCAGCACTTATTTTTTCGAAAATTTCTGAGATTTCTCCCCAGTCTTGCATGTTAATATTGGTTTTTGAGTAATAAATTAATATGGCTTAGCTCAAGTTATGGTAATTTCCAAATTGGATAAACAGGAAATTTTTTTAAAAACGAAGCACTTAATCTCTAAAAATATAAAAAATTAACAAGCAAACTATTACAAAATAATTCATCAAAACAAAAAAGCCCTAAAAGGCTTTCTCTAACATTCCAAAAACTAAGTATATAACCGCCCCATACAGCGTACTGCGAGGCGGTTTTTTTACTATACAAATACTAGTTGTCGACTATTCTCTTTACCCGTTCCAACAGTTCCGCTGCCATGGCAGGGTCCAAGCCATAATCCTGTAGGCTGCCCACCGGGTTTTTAAAACTCAGTTGGGTGGTGGTCTCATCCAGTTGGTGCAGTACCAGTTTTAGGGGAATATCGTTTATGGCCAAAGGATCGTTCGCCATGATCTCCGCAATATATTTCGGGTGAAAAAAGAGCAATTGCCGCAATGGCGCTATGCTTACCCCGTGTTTGGCCACAATGGCCTGGGTGTCTATTTCGTGCAGCAGTATAAAGCCGTGGTCCACGATACGTTGTTTCAAGGTTTTGTACACCTGCCCAAAGGGCAACGGTAAGGTCTGGTGAACTATATGGGCTTTCATAAATAGGTTTTACGCAGAGGCAGCACGGGCAAAGCCCACCGTTTCGCGATAGGTTTTGGGGGATATGTCCGCATTGTTCTTAAAAAATCGGCTAAAGTAGTGCTCATCGTCGTACCCCAGGTCGTAGGCAATCTCCTTTACGGTTTTGTTGGTAAGGTACAGCTCGCGCTTGGCCTCTATTATGATCCGCTCGCTGATCAGGTTGGTCATGGTCTTGTTAAAATGGTTCTTGGTCATTTTGGCCAGTGCCTTGGGGCTAATGTTCAGCAGATCGGCATATTCACCGGCGGAGTGCATGGTCTTGTAATGGGTCTCTATCAGGTTTTTGAGCTTTTGTAAAATAAAGGGCTCTTTTTCGTCGGTGCTGCCCTCCAAGGCTTCGGGCTGTTGCTTGGCCTTGGCGCGGGAGGCGGATATCAAAAATATTTTAAGATAGGATACCAACAGTTCGTACTGTGCCAATTCGGATTTTTGTACTTCGGCATACATCTGCTCTATTATGCGTTCCAGTTCGTTTTTCATATCGTCCGTAACACAGAGCATGGGCGGGCTATAGATATTGTTAAAAAGGATTCCGTTGCAGGCCACTTGTTCGTGGTGCTTGTGAATGCAGAAAAAATCGGGGTGAAAATTCAAAACCACGCCCTCCAGAGGTACTTCTTCGGTAAAGGTAAAGGGTTGATAGGGCGTTACGGCAAAAAGCGTGTTCGGGGTAAAGGGATATTCCGCAAAATCCACTTGGGCGGTGCCCCTCCCCTTTTTTATCCAGATCAGGGAATAGTAATTGAACCGATGGGTATCGCAAAACTGACAGCTATTATCAAATTCGGAGAGTTTAAAGGCCAAGTTCCCGGTCTGTTCGTTAATAAGTGTGTTGGTGTTGTAGATGTCCATATCAATGTTCAATAAACAGTTGTCAATTATCAATGGTCAGTTTTAGTTTTGAGTAATTAGAAATCTTATATCTGACCTCTGAAATTAAAGTCTTCTCTCCGATTCGGTTATCGGCAGATCGTTGATGCTGGCATAGCGTTTTTGCATAAGCCCGTGCTCGTTGAACTCCCAATTTTCGTTCCCGTACGCGCGTATCCACGCTCCTTCGGCATTTTGGTATTCGTATTCAAAACGAACTGCAATCTTATTGTCGGTAAAGGCCCATAGTTCCTTTCGTAGTTTGTAATTTTTTTCTTTTTGCCACTTTTCGGTCAAAAAGGCAACCACCTCTTCTCGTCCGTTCACAAATTGGGAACGGTTGCGCCATTCGGTATCCACGGTGTAGGCCTTGCTCACTTTTTCCGGGTTCTGGCTATTCCAGGCATCTTCGGCCAATTGTACTTTTTCCTTTGCGGTAGCCTCGGTAAAGGGAGGCAACGGATATTTCTTTTCTGTTTCCATAATCGTGTCTTTTAGATTGAAAAAGGGCAGGACCTTTACGACCCCACCCCTCTCAGGCAATTAAAACCTACTTGCTATTTTTTACTTTGGGCCATTTGGCATGCGCCGCTTTTTTAAGCTCGGTGGTGCGTTGTGCCCAATCTTGGTACGTATTAAAGGGCTCTCCGTTAAAGGGTCCGTTAAAGAACAGGTACAATTTTCCATCGATCACCGTATAGGTTTCCGGATTGATGGGAAACTTGGCGTCTTTGGCACCTACGCCCCACGCACAATACCCATCGAATTGGGGCAAATAGTTCTTGGGCGATTTTTTAAAGGCATTCTGATTTGCCTTGCTGGCAAAATAATAGGTAGCCCCTTGGTGCTTTACCGCATAACTCTTGCTTCCTTTTTTGGCTTCTCCGGAAAAGTAGGAGACTACATCGTACCCACCAATGGCAAGACCGTTATCGTCTACCGGTGGGGTCTGGGCCTGTACACTTATGGCTGCAAACAATGTGAATGCCACAAGCAATAGATTTCTAAATGTTTTCATCTGTTTTTGATTTTAAGTTGTAATAATCGGTTATACCGTTGCAGCTTCCACTACTGGGAAATCGATATCGGTATTGGCCGTATTGTTAAAATAATTGGTAAAAATGTTCAAGGCTACATGGGCAACGATCTCGCCGATGGCGCCATCAGTATATCCGGCATCTTTAACAGCTGCCACATCTTCTGCAGAAACCCGTCCGTTCTTAGCGATCAAGGTTTTGGCAAATTGAAGCGCTGCCTCGATTTTTGCGTCCCCGTTTTCACCACCCCTTGCGGCCTGTAGGGTATCTGTGTCTATCCCTACCAATTTTTCACCTATAAAAGAATGTGCGGAAAGGCAGTAGTTACAGGCGTTGGACTCTGCTACGGACAAGGCCAATAATT
Organism: Flagellimonas alginilytica; assembly: GCF_042134605.1. Lineage (GTDB taxonomy): Bacteria > Bacteroidota > Bacteroidia > Flavobacteriales > Flavobacteriaceae > Flagellimonas > Flagellimonas alginolytica. The sequence continues at coordinate 3,516,357 of NZ_CP169638.1, forward strand.
CGCCCAATTTTCCGCCCAAAGAGCCTTTCCCCAATGTGTCGCTAAGGTTTAGGTAACTTTCCAATACCACAGAGGAGTTCCCCATGGTTTTCATCATATTGGGAACCATTCCCAATTTGGATTGGATACCTTCAAATAATTCTTTTGATCTTCCGGTTGCTTCCTTTGGATCTAATGCTTGTAAACGTGTCATAATTTTCTGTTTTTTAAATTCGTAAATGCTTTGTCTTTATTGACGATACAAAGGTGCGTTGATGATAGCTAGTATAAAATGGACAGATTTCGCCAGTCCTTGGACAATTTTCCCTTTGGAAATTGAAAGCATTGAATATCAGGCAAAAACATTGAGATGCGTCATTCTGAATTCATTTCAGAATCCCATCATGGTTTTGAGCAAATCATTATGAGAACCTGAAACAAGTTCAGGTTGACGAAAACTACCTCCTTGGATATCCTTCTCGGACATTTTTACATGGGTTAACTACTTGACCGTCAAAAAAACAAGGGGCCCGATCTACATCGAACCCCTTGTCAACCTACTGCAACATCACAAACACTTAAGTCTTACTTTATGCCGTGCATTTTAAGTTCTTTCACTAATTCGTCCGTGGTAAACACCTTACTGGAGATCATTTTATAATTGGTCTGAGCAGCTTGGTCGCCATCCAACCCAGGTAGCTTGGCAGAAGCTGTGGCATCGCCAACAACAGCTACTTCGAAACCGTTTTCCACCAACTCCCTCATGTGCGATTCTGCACAAAGGTTACCGGACATTCCGGCCAAGATCACCTTGTCCACCCCTTGTTTTCTTAGCTGTAGGGCCAAATCGTTGGATTCGGAACCGAACACTTTATGGGGACCGGTAACCACTACCCTATCCTTGTTAATGTATTTTTTGTACCGTGGCAACCAGTCGGCGCCAGAGCCTTCAAATCCTTTTACGTTCAATTGATCTCCACGATCGAACATGGTAATGTTGTGCATCAACTTTTCCAGGGTTCCTTCGAATTTCCATTGGTGATCGTGCTCGTAGTAGTAATGGGGAGAAATAAACACAGGAATGTTATACTTTTCTCCCAATTTGAACATGGTCTCCAAGTTCTCGATAGTGTTGTTTTCCTTTACACTTTGCCCTACGGCCCCCCAAGCCACTCCGTCCGGGCTAAGGAAATCGTTTTGTGGATCGGTGATCACAATGGCGGTAGAGCCATCGATTACAAAACCGGGTTCTGGCAATTGGGCATGTAGTCCCGAAATGGTGATCATAAACACGCTAAGTGTTCGCATTAAATTTTTCATTCTATTTTTCTTTAACTGATTAAACTTAAATTTTGATGAGACAAAGTTCCGGTAATGAAGAGGCTTAAAAAATGGACAGAGTTCGCCAGTGAATGGACAATTTTCCTTTTCCGGAATTTTTAAGTGCAAAGAACAGCTATCCGTATATTCAAATGCAGTATTCATCAATTAAAAACCTACATTCGTCAATTGGTTGCGTAAAATAATTGCACAACGTGTAGCTTGCTAAAAAAACGGGAATATGACTACACTCGAAACTATAAATGCCTTACAGATCTTTTGTTTGATCATGGCCGGAATTATTATTTTTATGATCGGTTGGTTGGCCGGTGCCCATTGGGGATCCAGACACAGGGTGTAATATAATGCCCTGTTTTGCCGTTACCACTAATTCCAAATCATTTTAAACCTACGCAGCTATTTTTTGGAGCGACCCATCACTTGATCGTATACTGGCCTATTTTGGCGATGAGCAGTTCACTGTAAGGATCGATAGGCTCCGTACCGGAGAATTCCGCTACCTATGCTGGCACAATAAGAGAAGCATTTTGGGCAGGCCCCAATTGATCCTTAGGAACGGGCAGGTCACCAAAAACCCAAACAAAAGAATTACACAGTATCTTTTCCACCACGAAGGCTCCACTTTTACCATAGAACATTTGGTCTCCAAAATTGAGGGCGGTATTAATTACTATTTTGTTGAAGTGGTGAGCAAAGACCAAAAAAAAAGTACTTGGAAAATGAACGAATTGACCATTCCCAAGTACCTTTTAAATTTATGATATTATTGCCCTAACCTTTATAGGTAACCCTATATATGGCATTTCCATAATCGTCCGAAATTAACAGCGAGCCATCTTCCAAAAACAACAGGTCCACCGGTCTACCAAATGCCTCTTGGGTTTCTTCGTTTAACCAACCATCGATAAAAGGAGTATAACTTATTGCCTTGCCATTTTCCAATTTTACCAAAGTTACCCGATAGCCAATTTTAGACGAGCGGTTCCATGAGCCGTGCTCTGCCAGAAAAGCATGTCCTTGATACGACTCCGGGAACATGGGTCCTTTCCCAAATTTTACGCCCAAAGCGGCTACATGCGCATCCAAAGGTTGAACAGGAGGTACAAAATCGGAACAAGGTCGTTGATCGCCGAACTCGGGATCTTTTACGGTTCCCCCATGGCAGAACGGATAGCCAAAATGTTGCCCGGTTTCGGTAAGCTTGTTCAACTCACCGGGAGGAATATCGTCTCCCATCATATCCCGTCCGTTATCGGTAAACCATAACTCTTTGGTATCCGGGTGCCACGTAAAGCCAACCGTATTTCGCACACCATGTGCCACTATCTCCCGGTTGCTCCCATCGGGATTCATTCGTGTTATGGAAGCATAGCGTTTATCTACCGTTGCACTATCGCAAATATTACAGGGCGCGCCAACCGGCACGTAGAGTTTATCGTCTGGTCCAAATGCAATATATTTCCAACCGTGATGGAACTCCGTTGGATAATCATCATAGATCAATTCTGGTTCCGAAGGGTTTTCCAATTGTGTTTCTATATCAGAAAACTTGAAGAGTCTGCTTACTGCGGCCACATACAGATCACCATCCTTGAAAGCCACACCATTGGGCTGCTCCAAATCGGAGGCAATAGTGTAGGTCTTGTCCGCTTTATAATCACCATCGGTGTCCTTCAATGCATACACCACTCCCTCGTTACGCGTTCCCACGAACAAGGTGCCATCGGCCCCCATGGCCATGGAGCGCGCTCCCTCGAGGTTTTCTGCATATAACTCGATATTAAAGCCCTCGGGAAGATTCAGCCTTTCCAAGGGTAAATCGCCATTAGATTCTTCTGTGTTCTCGGTAATCTCTTCGGAAGTTTCTTTGTCTTTGTTTTCTTTTTTTCCATTGCAGGAAAGCGTAGTAATCGCAAATGTGAGCAAACATAATGACCTAAAGGTCAGCGCGTACATTTTCATAGTGATTTTTTAAGTGTTGTGGTTTTGAATTGATAAAGCTAAAACAAAATGAAGAAAACCATGCGTCACGGCGCATTACTTTTTTTGATAAACCGTTTATTCCTCTTTGAATGGGACAAGATCCCCCTGAAACCACATATTGGTCCGATGGGTACTGGAAATATTGAGCCTGGCGGTACCGTTAGAGTATAATTGGGCAATTACCTGATACCCTTCGGAATCACCATTGATTGAAAAACGGATGGTTTTCCCATTATCCTTTTTTGTTGGAACTATGGTCAAGTCCCTAGGAATGCCTTCAAAAACAATACCTCCCTTATTTTGATTGTAGCCACCTCCCACTCTACGTTCTCCAAAAAAGGGCAGATCGGCCATAACACTGTCCCCTACCATTTTAAAATAATTTGCAGCACCTGTAATTTCAATGCGGTTTGCAGTGCTGCCCGGAGGCAACAAGCCTGCATTTGCGATACTGTTCATACTTTGCGTGACCAATGGTTGCGCCCAGAGCGCCCTGATTTCAAAATGCTTGTTTGCGACCATTTCTTCCAGTGCCGATACTTGTTCCGGTGTAGCTTTGTTTTGCGAAGAGGCACAAGCCACCAAAGACAATAACAGCGAATAAAGTATGAATTTTTGTAATGGTTTCATCGTTTTCAGCATTGTTACCGATAAAATACAAAATATTGACATCAAATCCGAAAGAAATAACGGTGCGTTAACGTTTGAACCGCTCAAATATGGCCAAGGTTTTTTTGGTGTTGATGAAATATACTCCTGTTAAAAGAATGGCGGCCGCAGCTACCGATTGCAGTGTAATCTTCTCATCCAAAAAATACCAGCCCAATAGTAAGGCAACAATGGGGTTAACATAGGTGGAGGTAGCCACTTTTTCGGGAGAAACCGTCTTTAACAAATAATTGAAAGAGGTAAATGCGACAATACTTCCAAAAATAATGAGCAGTACCATGGAAATCTGCACTTCTGTACTCCAAACCAATGGAGAGGACCACTCCTCACCAAAGGCCATGCTCATTAAACTAAGAATAAGGCCTGCAAAAAACATCTGGTAGCCGGTATTTACAAAGTAATTGCTCGGTAAATCCGCTTTGGCCACAAAAAGACTGGCATAGGCCCAGCAGACCATACAAAAGAAAATCATCATCATGCCCAAAATCGATTCTTCTTGAGTAATGATCTCTTTTTGGCTTACCAACAAATAAATGCCAATTATCCCCAAGACCACCCCCACTACAGACATGGGTTGAATTTTTTTACCCTGCAAAACTCGCATCATTAAAAGTATGATCAGAGGTTGGGAAGAAATTTCCAAGGCCGCAAAACCGGTATCCACATAACGCAACGCCCAAACCACAAGACCGTTGCCCACACTTAAAAAAAGTATTCCGGCAATTATAGTGTTTAGTGCTTGCTTTTTGGTAATCCGAAGAGAGATACCCATTATTTTGGCCAAAAGAAAAATAAATAGGCCTGCCAACGTGAACCTGCAACTGGCCAACATAAACGGAGCTAGTTCCAATACCGCAATCTTGTTCAGCAAATAGGTCGACCCCCATATTACATAGATGGCAAAAAAAGCCAATACGACCAATGCAGAGTTTGATGATTTTCCCATTCCACGACAGTTTTACCGTCCTGCAATATTACGCATGTTTATGGTGTAAAGAAGTACTTCCAAACAAAATAAACGTAAAAAAGGATCTTAAGTATTATAAAGGTCGGTCAAGGCTGAACAAATAGGATGCAAAATCGCTTTCCAATTTTTTGAAGCGATCTAAATGAACCCTTATTTCCTTTTCCAGACCATGGGAGAGATCGTTCTTCTTTTGCTGCACTTTTTGCATCAGGCTTTTTTGATGCTTTCTAAAATTATGGATGCCATCTTTTAGTTCATGGAATTTTTCGAACCGCTGTGGACATTTTGGTTCATAGGTATAAGAATTTAATTTTTGGGAAAGCCGTTGAACCATTCTATCGTTTCTTTCAACCCTCAACAGCAACATTTCTTGCTGATCTTGAATACTTTTTGGTGCTTTACTTTCCATGGCAACTCAAGGGTTTCATTTTTAACCTTTTACCTAGATAATTTACATAATTTCTTTCAAATTGTGCTAGTTTAACCCACATTTAATGGTTTATTTAACATCCGTAAACAAAAAAAGGTCCGATATAGTACCGGACCTTGATGTGTTATAAAAGATGAATCCTAGTTTTCGGTCTTCTCGTAGGCTTCCTGTTTTAGCTCATCACTCGCTATAATAGCAAGCTCCACTCGTCTGTTGGCCGCTTTTCCTGCGGCAGTTTCGTTGGATTCTATAGGCTGTTCTTCGCCATACCATTTCGTGGTAAAGCGACCACTGGAAATTCCTTTGGAAACTAAATAGCTGGTTACGGATTGTGCCCGGCGCTGAGATAGGCCCATATTGTATTCGGCCGCGCCATCGCTATCGGTGTGCCCCTCAATTAGAATATTGGTTTTAGGATATTCTTTAAAAATTCCCGCCAATTTATCCAAAGTTGCAGCAGAAGCGCCTTTAATGTCGGATTTGTTAGTGTCGAAATAAACACCATTCTCCCCACTAAAGGTAACATTGATGCCCTCTCCTACCCTTTGTACCTCGGCACCAGGGATTTCCTCTTCGATTTGTTCTGCCTGGCGATCCATACGATTACCTATATAGCCACCGGCCGCCCCACCCACAACGGCTCCGATAATGGCGCCCAGGGCGGTATTTCCTTTTCCTACATTGTTTCCTATAATTCCGCCGATCACAGCTCCGCCTCCTGCACCGATCGCAGCACCTTTTTGGGTATTGTTGGCATTTTTAACGGCATCACAACTAATGATTAGTGTCAGGGCCAAAAAAGCCGTTGCACTTTTTAATAGTATATTTTTCATGTAATTATTTTTTTGAGAATTCATAAACTACGGTTACAGGCTGACCATCAACGGACACATTGGATTTAAGTGTCATGGATTGTTCCGTTAGATCAACGATGTTCAAACGGTATCCGTATCCTCCAGATATATCCTTTCGTTTTTCGTCGATAAACTTAAATTGCAATTGGCTTTGGTAATTTTGTTGGGGCTCTACAACGGACCATCTAAAAAAGCGGTCACCGCCTTGGCAAAGCGAACTTTGCTTGATCGTGTAGCGGCCAGTACTGTTGTTATCCCTAAAAAACCACTCGCTATCCTCAAAGCAGATATCCTCTGCATCGTTAAAGATGGTGGATTTAAAGTTACCTGAATTGTTTTCGTAGTAAACGTTGTCCAAGTTCCAAGTTCCACTGAACAAATTTCTTTGTGTTCTCGCGCTCTTGGAAACGGAACATGATGTGAGCAAAAGCCCCATCACGGCAATTAATAATAGTGATCGTTTCATCATAAGTATTAAGTTAATGTTCAAAAAATATACGATTGGGGACGTATTTACAGTTGTTAAAGTATTAAAAAAATAGGTAAACCACTCATATTAATATTGATACAGCTCAATTAATTCTGTTTCAAATCTTTTCTTTGGCAGATAATTCTCTTCGAGCGGTTTGGCAAAAGGTACCGGTGTTTCCAAACTTCCCACCCTTTTTACCGGGGCATCGAGGTATTTAAAACAATTTTCCATGACCATGGCGGAAATGTCACTTGCCACCCCTCCAAATAAGGTATCTTCTTGCAAAATTATCAATTTACCCGTTTTTCTCACGGACTCGTAAATGGTATCTGTATCCAACGGCTGTAAGGTTCTCAAATCTATCAGGTCGGCGTTGATCTCCGGGTGGTTTTCCAACGTTTCCAAAGCCCAGTGCACACCGGCACCATAAGTAACAATGGAAATTGCATTTCCTTTCTTCAAAATATTTGCTTTACCAAACGGGAGCGTGTAATAATCCGTAGGGACTTCGCCCTTTACACTACGGTACAATCCCTTATGCTCAAAAAATAGAACTGGGTTGGGGTCGTTAATTGCGGTATTGAGCAAGCCTTTGGCATCGACCGGAAATGCCGGGTACACCACCTTTAACCCCGGTGTTTTGGTAAACCAGGCCTCGTTGGTCTGAGAATGGAACGGGCCTGCTCCGACACCACCACCACATGGCATTCTTACCACTACATCGGCATTTTCGTTCCAACGATAATGCACCTTGGCCAAGTAATTGACAATGGGATTGAATCCTGAACTAACAAAATCGGCAAACTGCATTTCCATTACGGCTTTCATCCCGTTTATGGACAGGCCCATCGCAGCAGATACTATAGCAGACTCGCAAATAGGCGTATTTCTAACCCTTCGTTTTCCAAACTTGGACACAAAACCCTCGGTAATTTTAAAAACTCCGCCATAATCGGCAACGTCCTGCCCCATTATAATCAATTCGTTGTGCCTGTACATGGATTGTTCCAGGCCTTGGGAAATTGCATCTACGAACCGGATTTCTTCAGTTGCATTTTTTTGAGGAACAATGTCTTGATAATCAAATTCTTGATATACTTCTCTTAACTCCTTACTTTCACTACAGGTCACGGCCGGTTCATCAAAAGCCAACTGAAGATTAGAGTTGATTTCCTCGGTAATCTCAGTTTTTAATGTCTCGATCATTTCGTTGGTCAGTACACCTTCCTCCAACAAAAAGCTTTCGTAATTGGAAATAGGGTCTTTCTCTCCCCATTCTTTCATTAATTTATCCGGAACGTATTTGGTGCCACTGGCCTCTTCGTGCCCCCGCATCCTAAATGTCTTAAACTCCAACAATACAGGTCTCGGTCTTTTGCGAATTGCCCTGCAAAGCTCATCAACTTTGGTAAAGACCTCCAAAATGTTGTTTCCGTCGATGATCCTGGACTCTATGCCATATCCTTTGGCCCTATCCGCAAGGTGCTCGCAATTATATTGTTCGTTTGTGGGTGTGGACAGGCCATAACCGTTGTTCTCGATACAGAACAACACAGGTAAATTCCAAACGGAGGCTACGTTCAACGCTTCGTGAAAATCCCCTTCGCTGGTCGCCCCCTCTCCTGTAAAAACAGCCGTTACCCGCTTTTTTCTCCTTAGCATATCGGCCAATGCAATTCCATCGGCAACACCTAATTGTGGGCCCAAATGGGAGATCATCCCCACGATTTTATATTCTTGGGTTCCAAAATGGAAACTTCGGTCCCTACCTTGTGTAAATCCGTTCTGCTTGCCTTGCCATTGGGAAAAAAGTCGGTTCAACGGGATGTTGCGCGAGGTAAAGACCCCTAGATTTCGGTGCATGGGCAAAATGTACTCGTTTTCCTTAAGAGCTTGTGTAACCCCTACAGAAATGGCCTCTTGGCCCATACCGCTAAACCATTTTGAAATTTTGCCCTGCCTAAGTAAAATCAGCATCTTTTCCTCTATCATTCTAGGCTTCAGCATACCTTTGTACAAATCCAGCAACTTATGTTCTTCCAAGTTGCCCACATGATATCTCATACAATAAAATTCTGTTCGGTAAATGTAGTAAAAAGCCGTTCAAACTCTTAAGAAAAGAAAATCCTAAAGCAGAATTTCCTATTTTTGATATTATTCCAAAGATGATATTATGAGTGCTATACCAAGCGTGGACCTGAAAGATTTTGTTTCGGGCGATCCAGAACGAAAGGATAAATTTGTGAAAGAAATTGGTGCCGCTTTCGAGGATATCGGTTTTGTTGCCTTGGGCGGACATTTTTTATCCGATGAACTGGTCGAAAGTCTTTATTCCGAGATTAAAAAATTCTTTGAGCTACCACAAGAAGTTAAAGACACATACGAGATAGAGGGCATTGGGGGGCAAAGAGGCTACACTTCCTTCGGAAAAGAACACGCCAAGGGGAAAAAGGAAGGCGATCTTAAAGAGTTTTGGCATTTTGGCCAATACGTTGAGGACAACCCAAAACTAAAAGCTGAATATCCGGATAATGTAACGGTCAAAGAACTGCCCAAATTTAACAGTGTTGGTAAAGAAACATACCAAATGCTGGAAAAAACAGCAAAATATGTGTTGCGTGCCCTGGCATTGCACCTAGGGCTAGAGGAAAACTACTTTGATGATTACATTAAAAATGGCAATTCCATTTTGAGACCCATACACTACCCTCCTATTACCGAAGAACCCAAGAATGCGGTAAGAGCTGCGGCCCATGGGGACATTAATCTTATTACTTTGTTGATGGGCGCCCATGGCAAGGGGCTTCAAGTAAAAGATCACCAAGGCAATTGGGTGGATGCCATTGCCAAACCCGACCAGTTGATGATCAATGTCGGGGACATGCTGTCCAGATTGTCCAACAATAAGCTAAAATCCACTATTCACCAGGTAGTAAACCCACCAAGGGAACTTTGGGGCACTTCGCGCTATTCCATTCCATTTTTTATGCATCCAGTGAGCGATATGCCTTTAAATTGTTTGGAAAATTGCATCGACGAAGAGCACCCGAAAGCATTTGATGACATCACTGCGGGAGAGTTTTTGCACGAGAGATTAATCGATTTAGGACTGATAAAGAAATAAATATGGACCTGGGAGACCAATTAAAAAACCTATTTCCAGACCACGTTCCAGAAGAAGAACCCGATAAAGAACAGGGAAAATCGCCATATTGGCTGCAGGATGAACCTGTTATCTGCAAATATGAAAAACGCAAAGGCAAGCCCTTAACCATTATTGAAGGGTACAATGGAGCCAACAGTGACTTTAAAAAATTGACCAAAGACCTAAAAACTTTTTTAGGGGTTGGCGGCAGTTTTAAGAACGAAACCATAATCATACAAGGGGATTACAGGGATAAAATAATGGATTTCCTAAAGGAAAATGGGTTTTCGGTAAAACGTGTCGGTGGATGATGTTCAACCATCCAGTAAAAGAATAAAGAGGTTTTATTTATGACCAAGCAACCCGGGGACACCAATGTTTTTTTAAAAAATTTTTGTGTTGTTGCTTTAAGTCTTACTTTTATTATTCCTAACCAACGAAAATAAAGCTGAAAATGAAATCACTGTTGCACATAACCAACGGGGACAGTTTCACATCCAAACTACAGTCTTTACAGTTAAAAGGAGATGTAATTACATGGAGGGAAATGCTTTGCGAAGGCAAAACACTCTCCACAGTAGGGAGCGAATCGTTCTGGAAAACCAGGTTCGAATTCCTCAATAAAAATTACAAAGTCTCCAAGTCTTGGTTTATTGAAAAAACCTTAAAGGAATATAGATCTCTATGCAACCATAAACAACAAGATCAAATTGTTTTGTGGTTCGAATACGATCTTTTTTGTCAAATAAATATGCTGGCGGTATTGAGCTGGCTAAAAACTCATAGAAGACATGCCGAAGTATCTCTGGTATGCAGTGGCAAAGAAGACAATTCCGGCAGACTATACGGTCTTAACGAACTGAGCGATGACAAATTACTGGAGCTTTACGATAATCGAAAGGTGCTGACCCAGGATGACATTGAATATGCGGACTACATTTGGCAATTATATTGTAGCGACAACCCTATCCGATTGGAGAATCAAATTGCCAACAACGATTTCCAATTCGAATACCTCTCCGATGCCCTCAAAACCCATCTTAAACGATTCCCTACCATTAAAAATGGATTGAACGACCTTGAGAACCATATTTTGGAAACCGCAAAGAGCCAAAAACCTAAATCCAAAAAGGAATTGATGCGCGAGTTGTTGACAAATCAAGGATTTTATGGTTTTGGTGATACACAGTACGAACGAATGATTTTATCCCTAAAACCGCTTTTTAGTTCTTTTGACCCGGTAAAACTTACAAAAAAGGGACTGGATGTTTTAAAGCAGGACACTAATTATTATTCGGAAATACGTGATAATCAAATGTATTTGGGAGGCTCCTTAAAGTATAACTTCTTATACAATACCGATACAAACCGCATTCTTAAATTGTAACCAAAATGGATTCATCTTTGGGCAACTCAGAGCTTATTCTGAATCCTGATGGAAGTATCTATCACCTGAACCTGCACCCAGGTGACATTGCCCATACCATAATTACCGTGGGCGATCAAAATCGAGTCCATGAAGTTTCCAAATACTTTGATTCCATTGAAGTAAAAAAGAGTAAACGCGAATTTGTTACACATACCGGATATTGTTCCGGTAAACGGATTACAGTAATCTCCACAGGCATCGGTACCGACAATATCGACATTGTTTTTAATGAACTCGACGCACTCGTAAACATAGATTTTACTTCTAGACAAATTAAATCAGAAAAGAAACAGCTTAATTTTATACGGGTCGGTACATCTGGCTCACTACAAGCCGATATTCCCGTTGACTCTTTTTTGATGAGTACTGCAGGAATAGGTTTTGACAACCTGATGCACTTTTATGATAGTACGGATATTCGGAACACCGAACTGGAATCTCATCTTACCAATTACTTGTCATGGGACGATTACCATATACACCCGTATGTGGTCGATTTTGATGAAAAATTAGGTGAAGCAATGCGTTCAAATCGTATACGATTAGGTGTAACAGGAACAAATTCAGGATTTTATGGACCTCAAGGAAGAGTATTAAGACTACAACCGGCAATTCCTGACTTTAACGAAAAACTTGCTGGCTTTACCTATAAAAACCTAAAGATCACCAATCTGGAAATGGAAACCGCTGCCATGTACGGTATTGCCAAATTACATGGACATAGAGCTATTTCATTAAATGCCATAATTGCCAATAGGGCAACAAGCGAGTTTTCCAAGGATGGAAAAAAGACCATAGATGAGTTGATACAATATACCTTGGAGCGCATAGTCAAAAGTCAACTGGTATAATTTTATATCTTTAGTTTTTTAAAATATACCGACCGGAACCCTATGAAACAAACCATGAAAAAAATCGCCAAATGAAAAGAGTAAAGATTATTGGGGTTCCAGAACATTTTAACCTGCCATGGCACCTGGCACTCGAGGACAATGCCTTTAAGGATAGGGGCATCCAACTCGAGTGGACCGATATACCCGAAGGTACCGGAAAAATGACCCAAATGCTTCAACACGGCGAAGCGGACCTTGGCGTAATCCTCACCGAAGGGGTCATTAAAAGTATTTCACAGGGAAATCCCGTAAAAATTGTGCAAGAATATGTATCCTCTCCCCTACTTTGGGGCATTCATGTGGATGCCAACAGTGAACGAAATTCTGTCACAGCTCTTAAAGATGATAAAGTTGCCATTAGCCGAATGGGAAGTGGAAGTCATTTAATGGCCTATATCCATGCACAGGACCGTGGCTGGGATACGGAAAACCTGGAGTTTGAAATCATCAATAATTTGGATGGAGCAGTAGAAAACCTATCAAATGGTTCCAACGCTTATTTTATGTGGGAACATTTTACCACAAAACCACTTGTGGACAATGGCACCTTTAGGCGTTTGGGCGACTGCCCTACCCCTTGGCCTTGTTTTGTGATCGCTGCCACGGACACATTTATTTCCAAAAACGCCGGTGCCTTGGCTCATATTCTGGATATCATCAACACCTATACTTCAGAATTTAAGCAAATTCCAAGTATAGACAGGACATTGTCCAACAGATACGGGCAAAAACTGGAAGACATAAAAGAATGGCTTTCCAAAACCACTTGGGGACAAAAGCAATTGCCTGAACAAACCGTAAATGAGGTTCAATCCAGACTATTTGATCTAAACTTGATTGACGAAGTAAAATCGCCGAAAACCTTTCTTTGGAAATAAGATCCAGTTGGGCAAAAGTACCGTCCTACCAATCAATGGGCGTTTTGCCCATTCGGGCCAATAATGTATTTGTTTTGCTGAAATGCTGATTGCCGAACCACAGTCCACGGTTGGCGCTCAATGGCGATGGATGACCGGAGGTCAAAATGTGATGCTTCGTTGTATCGATCAATGATGATTTTTTCTTGGCAAATCCACCCCAAAGTAAAAATACAACACCTTCCAACTCATTGGAAACTGTTTTAATAACAGCATCGGTAAATTGCTCCCAACCTCTTTTTTGATGGCTTCCGGCCTGTTGCGCCCTTACTGTAAGCGTAGCGTTCAACAATAGAACCCCTTGATCGGCCCAACGTTGCAGATTACCACTTTCTGGATAAGGTTTGCCCAAATCCATATTGATCTCTTTAAAAATATTCATCAAAGATAGCGGATGTGGAATCCCGTCTTTGACCGAAAAGCACAGCCCATTGGCTTGATCGGGGCCATGATAAGGATCTTGACCGATCACAACAACCTTGGTTTCGTGAAACGGAAAATGATTAAAAGCCGAAAAAATCTCTTGGTCCTTTGGGTAGCAAGTGTATTGCTGATATTCCTGTTTTACAAATCCGGTCAACTCCTTAAAATAAGGTTTATCAAACTCCTTTTGAAGTTGAATTTTCCAACTAGGCCCAATGTTTACGTCCATGTAGTAACTTTACTTCTTTTTGGTCAGTTTATAGATCAAATACCCGATTCCAACCACAAAATGTAGCAATATCACCCCAGCTATAATATAAATAACGGTATTGTCGCCCCTAATTTTAACTTAGATCTATGTAAAGGATTAAGCTGCAATCAAAAGTACACAAACCAACTTGTTTTTGCCAAAGGGCGTGCCTTTAAAAACACATCAAAATCCTATCTTTGCGATGCTAGAAGAAATAGATGCAACAGATCCACCCCAAAACACTTCAAGATTTAGAATTCCCAACTGTATTGACCCAAATAGCCTTGCGCTGCAATACGGAACTGGGAAAAGCAGATGCCTTGAACATAGTTCCATTTAAACAAAAAGAGGAACTTATGCATGTACTGGGGGAAACTTCGGAGTATTTGGCTTCCTTTTCCAACGACAACCGTATTCCTAACCACGGCTTCGACCAAATCAATAGTGAACTTGGTCTTTTAAAGATAGACAACAGCACCTTGGAGATTGCAGGGTTCCGAAAAATTGGCGGCATCTGCAAAACTGTGGCGATCCATCAAAAATTCTTTAAAAAGTTCAAGGAATACTACCCATTGCTTTTTGAAAAAATTGATGCTTTGGAGCTACAGCTGGACATTCCCGGTGCCATCGATGAAGTTATCGACAAATTTGGGGAAATCAAAGATTCCGCCTCCACTGAACTGAGGCACATTCGGACCCAGATCAACGAAGTCCGCGGTAAGATCAATCAGAGTTTTGGGGCTGCCCTCGGACGATATCAGTCCTTGGATTTTCTGGATGAAATCCGTGAGTCCGTAGTGGAAAACCGCCGGGTTTTGGCGGTAAAAGCCATGCACCGAAAAAAAGTGAAAGGTACCGTAATGGGTACGTCCAAAACCGGGAGTATCGTTTACATTGTGCCAGAAGCCACGCTAACCTACACCAGGGAACTTGGTAATTTGGAGTTTGAGGAAACAGAAGAGGTACAGCGCATACTGAACCAGCTTACGGATACCATCAGGCCCTATCGGGATGTACTAATGGACTATCAAACCTATTTGTCCAATACGGATATCACCGCAGCCAAGGCAAAATATGCCAACGAGATGAACGGCATTTTGCCCGAGGTCAACGAAGAAAGGGAATTGTTCCTTCGTGATGCCTACCATCCACTACTGTTTTTATCCAATAAAAGAAAAAACGAAAAAACCTGGCCGCAGACCATAAAACTGCACCAAGAAAATCGAATTATCGTAATTTCCGGCCCCAATGCAGGTGGAAAAAGTATCACTCTTAAAACAATCGGGTTGCTTCAAGTAATGCTCCAGAGCGGTATGCTGATTCCTGTACACGAGCGCAGTTCAGTTTGCTTTTTTGATAAGATATTAACGGATATTGGAGACAATCAATCCATTGAAAATCATTTAAGTACCTACAGTTATCGACTTAAGAACATGAATCATTTTCTAAGAAAATGCAACGATAAAACCTTGTTCCTGATCGATGAGTTCGGTACAGGTAGCGACCCTGAATTGGGTGGGGCTTTGGCAGAAGCATTCTTGGAAGTATTCTACGAACGTGAAGCCTATGGCGTTATCACCACTCACTATGCCAATTTAAAGGCTTTGGCCAACGAATTGCCCCATGCAACCAATGCGAATATGTTGTTCAACTCCAAAACCTTGGAACCTACTTTTCAGTTGGTGTTGGGAGAAGCAGGAAGCTCCTTCACTTTCGAGGTGGCGCAAAAGAACGGCATCCCCTACTCCCTGATCAACAAGGCGAAAAAGAAAATTGAACGTGGCAAGGTCCGTTTTGATGCTACTATTGCCAAGCTGCAAAAAGAACGCAGCAAAATGGTGGAAACCGGCTCTAAATTAAAGGAAGAAGAAATTAAGGCCAGGGAGGAATCCGAGCGCTTGGAACAATTAAACTCCAAAATCAAATCCAAGTTGGAGAGCTACCAGGAAATGTACGACCACAACCAGCGCATGATCCAATTGGGAAATAAAGTAAACACAGCTGCCGAAAAATATTTTATTGACAAAAAGAAACGACCATTGATATCGGAAATGCTCCGAATCGTGGAAACCGAGAACAGCAAGCGTAAAAAAACCACAGCCAAAAAGGCCAAGGCCCAACAAGAAGAAAAGAAGCAAGTGGCCCAAGAGCTGGAGCAAAAAATCAAGAAGGTCCGTGTGGAAAAGAAAATAAAAAAGAAAAAGGAAATCCAGGCCGAAAAGAACAAACCCCGCCCCGTGTTCAAAGTAGGCGATCGTGTCCGTTTATTAGATGGCAAGGCAGTGGGCACCATTGACACTTTGGAAAAAGGCAAAGCCGTTGTAAATTACGGTATGTTTACCACTAATGTAAGTGTTGACCAATTGGATTTGGTCGAGGCTAAAAAGAAATAGCCACGCCACAGCTCTTCCAAGGTCAAATTTTACGCATCTGAATAATTTTCAACAACATAATCTCCCCAATCCGCAATAGATTGGATCAAGGGTATTAAAGTTTTGCCAAAATCGGTCAACGAATATTCCACTTTTAACGGCGGTTTTGAGGTGTAGACTTTTCTTTTGATCAGGCCATCCTCTTCCAACGCTTTTAATTGTAGACTTAAAGTGCGTTCGGTTACTGTGGGCATTGTTTTTCGCAACTCACTGTACCTTAAAGTATCATGCATTAAATGATAAAGAATCACCGTTTTCCATTTACCGCCGATCAGCCCCATCGTCAAACTGGCGCAACATGGATATTTGGTTCCCTTATAGCTAAGCATCTTGGGTTCATTTTCTTTCATAAGCCTATACTATCATTTATGACCGTTATTGCAAAGATAGAATACTATACTTACGTTTGCAACTATAAATAGTATAGTAACTAATATTTGTATATAGAAATGGAAGCAAAAGTTAATAATCAAATTGAATTAAAAGAAGTACTGAATTGGAGGTATACCACAAAAGAGTTTGATCCAACCAAAAAAATCTCAAAAGAAGACGAAGACAACATTAAAGCATTGCTGCAAATGAGTGCTTCGTCCATCAACTCACAGCCATGGCATTTTATAATTGCCAGCACGGATGAAGGCAAACAAAGACTGGCGAAGGGGACCGAAGGTTTTTTCAGTTTTAACAATCCAAAGGTTTTAGATGCCTCGCATGTGGTTCTGTTCTGCTCCAAAACGGATATAGATGATGATTACCTCCAGCATGTAACGGATATCGAGGATGCAGACGGCCGATTTGCAAAGGAAGAGTTCAAAACACAGAATTTTGGGGCAAAACAATTGTTTACCAACATCCACAGGTTTGATCTGAAGGATGCCCAACATTGGATGGAAAAACAAGTGTATCTGAACATTGGCAATTTCCTTCTTGGCGTTGCGGCCCTTGGCATTGATGCTGTCCCTATGGAAGGAATTGATGTAAAGGCCCTGGACGAAGAGTTTGGACTGCGCGAAAAAGGATATACCTCACTTGTGATGGTAGGTTTGGGCTATAGATCAGCAAACGATTTTAATGCCAGCTTACCAAAGTCCCGATTGCCGAAAACGGAAATTTTCACAGAGATATAGAGTACCATGCAAACAAGAACAAACACATTTATAGCGATAACATCCTTATTCATTGCGCTTGGGTGCAACCAACACAAAGAATCTGTAGAACCCAAAAACGGTGGGGCTACCGAAAAGACAATTGAACCCACAAACAAGGTGTTGTTGAGCTCTGATATTGTTTGGCAAAAATTGAATCCCGCCCGTGGCGACCAAAGTCCACAGGCGGGCACAATATGGGGCAATAGGAATGGAAAGGTCGCTACTGGCTTTCTAGCGAAATTTACGGATGGATTTTCCTCTCCTCCCCATATTCACAATGTAACATACAGGGCAGTGGTGTTAAAAGGCACCATACACAATGATGACCCCAAAGCGGAACATATGTGGATGACCCCTGGCAGCTTTTGGACACAACCGCAAGGAGAAGCACACATTACATCGGCCAAAGGCGACGAAAACATTGCTTATGTGGAAATTGACCATGGCCCTTATTTGGTAAAGCCCACGGATAAAGCTTTTGACAATGGCGAAAGGCCCATCAATATAGATGCTTCCAATGTGGTTTGGTTGAATTACGAAAAAAGCGAGTGGCTTGCCAAGGACAGCAAAGCGGAAATCAGTTTTCTATGGAAAAGCCATACAGATAATGCGCTCCAAGGCGTATTCGTTAAGCTTCCAAAAAGATTCAACGGCAAGCTCCACAGTACTGGAAATATTTTTCATGCAGTTGTGGTCCAGGGCGGTTTGGATTACATCTTGCCACAGACCAAGGAAATAAAAGCATTGGATATCGGTAGTTACTTTACTTCGTCCGATCGGGCTTTACATTCCATTGCAAACACCTCCGATACGGAAACAATCCTGTACATACGAACCAATGGTTCCCTTAATATTGATTAGCAATGAAAACAATTTTGGTTACAGGGAGCACGGACGGTATCGGTAAATTGACGGCCATTGCGTTGGCCAAAAATGGAAACCGGATTCTGTTGCATGGGAGAAACCCCAAGAAATTAGAAAAGACAATCACTGAACTAAAGGAAGCAGCCAACCATGAAAAAATAATCGGTTTCGTCTCGGATTTATCAGATTTTGAAAGCATACGACACATGGTCGGTGAAATTTCGAAAGAAGTTTCAGCCATCGATGTTTTGATCAACAATGCAGGGATTTATGTCAGTCCCAACAGAGTTAACTCAAACCAATTGGACATGCGGTTTGCCGTAAATTATTTTGCTCCATACCTTTTAACTTATGGACTTATACCACTTCTGGAAAAAAGCAGTGCCCCACGGATCATTAATTTGAGTTCCGCTGCGCAATCCCCGGTATCGTTCAATGCCTTGATGGGAAAAGAATTGCTAACGGAGCAAAAGGCATACGCACAGAGTAAATTGGCACTGACCATGTGGAGTTTTTATTTGGCAAAAACAAAAAAATCCCTGAATGTAATCGCTGTGAACCCAGGGTCGCTTTTAAACACCAAAATGGCTCAAGAAGCATTCGGGCAACATTGGTCGCCAGCAAGCAAGGGTGTCGAAATAGTATGTGATTTGGCCTTTTCGGATGTTTATAACCAAAGTAGCGGGCAATATTTTGACAACGACAAAGGGCCCTTTGGCGAAGCCCATCCCGATGCCTATGATAAAGGAAAAATTACCCAGTTGATTTCTGAAACCAACAAAATATTGGGGATTCGGCCATGAGCAATCCAAAGAAATAAAAACGGCTGACATTAAGTGGTTGAACCCCACTTGAACGGCCGACAGTGAATAAATGCATTGATGTAATCCTCTACTTAGTGGTAATTCTTGCTCACCGTCCTCAATGATTTTTTAAATTCTAATTAAAAAAAGTGTAACATTTTTGATGATTTTGAGTCCTATGGATTCATCATCAAAAAACAATCAGAATGACCATCCGTAAAATGGCAAATACATGCTTTGCCCTTGCTTGTATTTTTTCCTTAGCGCTTTTGGGCTCGTGCTCCAACGACAATGCCGACGATAATCTGGTAAATGACCCGTATCTTCTTATCCCGGACAACCATTTTGAGCAATTACTTATTGATCAGGGAATCGATACCGATGGTACACTTAACGGACAAATGTTACGGGAAGATGCCGAAAAAGTTGAGCGACTGGATATAAACCTGAACAGTCACTTTGGGGATATAGAGGACCTCACGGGCGTCGAAGGGTTTGTAAACATTACTTTTTTGTCCGCGATCGGTCAGAACCTGTGGGAAATCGATTTAAGTTCCAACACAAAATTGGACACCTTGTATCTTCAAAACAACAACTTAAAAACCATCGATTTAAGTAAAAACACCCGTTTGATCTTGGTGAATGTATTGCAAAACGAGTTGAATACCGTTTCCGGACTGGAGCAAGCAACGCGATTAAAATTTTTGAACCTGTCCTACAACTACTTTGAAGATTTTAGCATTACCAACGAGTCACTGGAACATTTGCTCATCAGCAATAATGTGCTGACCTCTTTTAGTTCTTCCGGAGCGCCCAATCTAAAAAGTATTCTATTGACCACCAATCAACTTAGCTCAGTGGACCTCAGTTCCAATCCGTCTTTGGAAACCTTGGTAATATCGGACAACAGCCTCGAGGGCATCTATCTGGCAGATAACCCGAACTTGCTGTATTTTTATGCCTCTTCCAATATGATGACCCAATTGGATGTAAGCCAAAATCCAGCGCTGATAGATTTACGTGTAGATAGAAATCCGAACTTGAGCTGTATTAAAATAGAAAGCGGACAGGAAATACCTACCGTAACCTTATCCGAATATCAGGAACTGAACGAGGATTGCGAATAATCGTGCGGATAGTAAGAACCATTTACACGAACTTTTGTTTTTATTGGATATTTCTCAAAACTTGAAATGCTATAAAAACTAAACCCTTTGAAAACACATTTCGAAATGACGAACTGTGTTCCGATTGAGAAATCTAAATTTCTCATACGTTCTGATGATTGGCCACATTATGACCGGTTTTGATGTCTTTTTCTTTGGATGTAACATTATTGGGGCTATGGAGTCTACAAGTAAAACAAACATCAATGAAATCAATCAAAATCCTATTATTCCTTTTTGCGTTATTAGTTATCAGCTATTGCAAGAAGAGCCCGAACATTACAGAAGCAGCAAGTTCTATGGTCACCTTTACCGAAGATGGTGGTAAATTTACCACATCGGAAAAAGAACTCATTCGAGAAACAGTACTGGAATCTGAACAAGAAATTCGACCCCTAATACCGACCCTACCGGACAGTATAACCGTATCCCTGGAAATTGTGGATTGGGACCTTGATGTGGTCGGAGGTGTTACCGGACGTACCGAATCCAATTCCCCACCATTAGTGATGATTCAAATCTCTGATAAATATCCAGGGGGCATTACCAATGCCGTGCATGTAGCTCTAAAACACACAATTTACCATGAATTCCACCATTTGTACCGAGGTTGGGCCATTCAGGACAACAAATATGGGCCTGGTATTTCCACAGCTGCCATAAACGAAGGTTTGGCCGTTGTTTTCTCTGAGGAATATACCGGTAAAGCCATGGAAGCGGATACCCCACCAGAAGCAGCCATTGCGGAGCAGTGGGCGGAAGAGATTAGGTCTTTGCCCCTAAATGCGAACTATCAACATTGGATGTTCCAACACCCCGATGGCAGACAGGCCGTTGGTTACAGAACCGGAAACTACCTGATTAGAAAAGCAATGACCAATTCAGGCAAAGACGTTCTTGAACTCAGCGAACTTACTCCCGATGAAATTTATAAACTAGCTGGATATTTACCCTTAAAAGCAGAGCCCACATCCATAAACTAGGCTTTCATTGCAAAGCTACGTATCTTTGACCCGTGGAAAACGGTAAAAAAATAATTTTGTTCGATGGGGTCTGTAACCTCTGTAACAACTCTGTCCAATTTGTAATAAAACGGGATAAAAACGATGTATTCCGCTATGCGGCACTCCAGAGTGATGTGGGCCAACAGTTATTGAAACAGCGTCATATAGACACCATTGCCGTGGACTCCATTATCCTCATCGAGCCGGGAGTAGCCTATTATACCAAGTCCGACGCTGCCCTGGAAATTGCACAGCATTTGGGCGGATTATGGAAATTATCCGCCATATTCTCCTGGATACCTGCAACCATAAGAAACCGCATTTACGATTTTGTGGCAAAAAACCGCTATAAATGGTTTGGCAAACAGGAGTCCTGCATGATTCCGACCCCTGAGTTAAGAGCGAAGTTCTTGGATTGATTTATTTCACCTCATCGTAATGATCGTCCCACTCTTGCACGTGCGGTTCTCCCAATTTACCTACTGATTTGGCCACTACCATGGAAACTGTTGCATCACCAGTGACATTTACAATGGTTCTACACATGTCCAAAGGCCTATCTACTGCAAAAATCAGTGCAAGTCCAATGGCCAATTTATCGGAAGGAAAACCAATGGATTCCAATACAATAACCAACATAACCATTCCCGCTCCGGGTACCGCCGCCGATCCAATGGATGCCAATAAGGCAGTCAAAACAATGGTCAACTGATTTCCAAAAGTAAGGTCGAATCCGAGTGCCTGTGATATAAATACTGCTGCGACCCCTTGGTACAGGCTGGTACCATCCATATTAATGGTTGCTCCCACAGGCAATACAAAACTGGACACTTCTTTATCTACACCAATGTGTTCCTCTACCCTTTCCATTGTAACCGGCAAAGTGGCCGCACTGGAACTTGTCGAGAACGCCAATAATTGGGCAGGACTGATCTCTTTTAAGAACCAGAATGGGTTTTTCTTGGTAACTACACCTACTATTGTTGCATAAAAAACAATCATTAGGGCAAGACCCAAAACGACTACGCCGGCATATTTAAGCAACGCCAGTAACAAATCGGGGTCACTGGAAGATACCACTACTCCCGCCAAAAGGGCAAACACGGCATAGGGTGCCGTAAGCATGATCAGGTCTACCATTTTTAGTACCACATCATTCAGGGCATCAAAAAATTCCTTTAAGGGCTTTGCCTTTTTCTCGCCTATCAATAACATGGAAATTCCCAAGAAAATGGTAAAAAATATTACTTGCAACATCAAAGCATTGTCCGTCATGGCCGCCATGGCATTGTCGGGGACCATATCTACAATAAATTGCAATGGCCCACTATCTTTCTGTCGGGATGCTTCCTCTATTTTGGATGTAACACCTGCATCTCCCGCATAAGTGTCAGTTAACTTTGTTACCGTATCCTCGGAAATTCCACTGCCCGGATTCATCACGTTTACCAACAATAACCCAATGGTAATCGCAACTACAGTTGTAAGGATGTAAATCCCAATGGTTCTTAGCCCTATATTTCTGAATTTTGATATATCCTTTAGGTCGGAGATACCTTTTACCAAAGATGCCAAGATCAATGGTATGGCGATTAGTTTAAGAAGTTTTACAAAAATGGTCCCCAATGGTTGGATCCAATCAGATACAAATTCCTTGCCCCAGCTAATTTGGGTCATTGCAAATCCAAAAAGAATACCTAAAAGCATTCCGATAAGAATCTGCCAGTGCAATTCCAATTTCTTCATAAAGTATATTTATTGAGGGTAATATACTTTATTGTATGGAAACCTCCTAATGGGTCAATCAGATTTTGTTGGTACGGGCCAACAGGGAATAATCGGCCAATACCATTGCCGCCATGGCCTCCACAATGGGCACAGCTCTTGGAACCACGCATGGATCGTGCCTTCCCTTGCCTTGGGTGGCAACTTTTTCTCCGTCCTTGTTAATGGTTTCGTAGGATTGTAAAACTGTTGCGACGGGTTTAAAAGCTACATTAAAATAAATATCCATTCCATTGCTAATACCTCCTTGCACTCCTCCGCTCCGATTGGTTTTGGTGGTACCATCGGCATTATACGCATCGTTGTGCTCACTCCCTTTCATGGCAACCCCGGCAAATCCGCTTCCGTATTCAAATCCCTTTACCGCGTTAATGGACAGCATGGCCTCGCCCAATTTGGCGTGGAGTTTATCAAAAACCGGTTCGCCAAGACCAACCGGTACATTTTGGATTACACAAGTGATCACACCCCCTATGGTGTCGCCCTCCTTTTTAATGGATTTGATATAATCTTCCATTTTTTGGGCCATTTCCGTATCGGGACAACGAACTGCATTGGATTCAATTTTGGAAAAGTCCAACTCTTGATAAGGTTTATCCAGCTTCATGCCACCCACTTGCGACACGAAAGCATTTATTTGGACACCATGTAAAAATTGTTTGGCAATAGCACCGGCCACTACCCTACTTGCAGTCTCCCTGGCAGAACTCCTGCCTCCTCCACGATAATCTCGGAAACCATATTTTTTATCGTACACATAATCTGCATGCGATGGTCTGTACGAATCCTTGATATGGGAGTAATCCTTTGATTTCTGATTGGTATTGTGAATGGCAAAGCCAATGGGAGTCCCTGTAGTCTTTCCTTCAAAAATACCTGAGTATATCTCTACCGTATCGGGTTCTTTTCGCTGGGTAACTATGGACGATTGCCCTGGTTTTCTTCGGTTCAAATCCAATTGGATCCGCTCCAAGTCCAATTCTATTCCTGCAGGGCAGCCATCAATAATGCCGCCCAATGCTTTTCCGTGGGATTCGCCAAAAGTGGTAACCCTAAAAAGTTGTCCAAAAGAATTTCCTGCCATTCGGTATAAAATATGATGCCATCAAAGGTAGAGCTTACAAAGTTAATTCAAAAACAAGCCTTTGGCTTAATGTTATTATAACATATTTCATTCTTAGGTGATATTTTTTTAACGATATGCTCATAAATTATTGACCTCGTGTTGATTTCTATGTTATTCCCACTCCTTTATTTTGTAATAAACCTTATCAGATTGAAAAAAAGGAAGATAGATTTAGCAGTCATCTCGGATGTTCACCTAGGAACATATGGCTGCCATGCAGATGAGCTTATTACCTACCTGAACAGTATACAGCCAAAAAAACTGATTCTGAACGGGGATATTATCGATATTTGGCAGTTCAGTAAAAGGTATTTCCCCCCATCACATTTAAAGGTACTGAGAAAGATAATAGGCATGGCCTCCAAAGGCACCGAGGTGTTCTATATCACTGGAAATCACGATGAAATGCTGCGTAAGTTCAGTGATACTTCAATGGGGAATTTTAAGATAATGAACAAATTGGTATTGAACTTGGACGGCAAAAAGGCATGGATTTTTCATGGCGATGTATTTGATGTTTCCATCCAAAATGCCAAATGGTTGGCCAAACTGGGCGGTTATGGCTACGATCTTCTTATTTTGATCAATAGCTTCCTCAACTGGTGCCTGGCCAAAATGGGGCGCGAAAAATATTCATTGTCCAAACGCATTAAAAATAGCGTAAAAGGCGCCGTAAAATATATCAACAATTTTGAAAAGACAGCTGCAGAGCTTGCCATTGAAAACGATTACGACTACGTGATCTGCGGCCATATCCATCAACCAAAAAAAGAAATATACCAGAACAAATATGGCAGCTGCACCTATCTAAATTCGGGTGATTGGGTTGAGAACCTCACTGCTTTGGAGTATTCCTTTAAGCGATGGAGAGTCTACCATTACAACCACGATAGACTTTCTCCTTTCTTTGTGGACGAAGACCTAAAGGAAATGAACATGAACGAACTGATCGCCTCCATTACCGATAAAGAGGTCGATATCGAAGATATTACCCAAGAGCACATCAGCGAAATTGAAGAAGAAAGTGTCGATCGAGATTTTTTAGATGACAAGGGCCTGTCTCAAGATTGAAACCGGGTGCTGTGCCTCCCTTTTTGTCCCATCCATAATCTGATGCCTACAACTTGTGCCGTTCGCTGCGATCAATGTCTCTTCCGAGCTCTTTGCTACCGCAGGGAACAATTTTAGGCTGCCCACCTTCATGCTGGTCTCGTAATGTTCTTTTTCGTACCCAAAGGAACCTGCCATACCACAACATCCAGATGCTATTATGGTTACTTTGTAATTCTTGGGCAGGTTCAGCATATCAAAAGTTACTTTTTGGTTGCTCAATGCTTTTTGATGACAATGTCCATGTATTTTGATGGTCTTCTCCTCATCGGTAAAACTTTCGGATGTAATATGCCCTTCTGCAATTTCGGCAGCTAAGAATTCTTCAATCAAAAATGATTGGGAAGCCAACTTCCGTAATTGCTCCTTATCATCGTACAATCGCTGGTACTCATCCCTGAATGATAGAATGGCCGATGGTTCCAACCCAACAATGGGCAGACCTCGGTTCAAAATATCCTTTAAACGCTCCATATTCTGGGCAACCAGTTTTTTCGCCTGTTTTAAATACCCTTTAGATAAATATGTCCTGCCACTTTCACCATAAAACAATTCAACGTCGTAACCTAATTTGCACAACAGTTCAATCGCATCCTTACCTACTTGGATATCCAAATATTTAACAAACTCATCTACATAAAGGATGACTTGTTTTTTGGAAAGGTCCGTGCGTTTTACCCGATGTTTTTTTAAATGCTTGGTAAAATTAAAACGACCTACTTCCGGCAAGCTTCGCTCTGGGGCCACTCCCGATGCTTTTTTGAGCAATGCACCCACCGATTTGGATTTGTACATCCAATTGGTAATGCCGGGCATTTTACTGCCCAATTCGTTCAATCGAGTGTTATGGGCGAACAACTTGCTCCGTAAAGAATATCCATTGGCTTCTTGATAATTGTACAGGAACTCGGCCTTAAGCGCGGCCACATCCACGTTACTGGGACATTCACTGGCACAAGCCTTACAGCTCAAGCATAGATCGAATGCGGTTTTAAGCTCTTTATGATCAAAACGATTGGTTTTTTGGGAATTGGTCAAAAATTCTCGCAAGGCATTGGCTCTTCCACGGGTTGTATGCCTTTCGTTTTTTGTTGCTTGGTAACTTGGGCACATGGCTCCACTCATATGATGACTCTTTCTACAGTCGCCACTACCATTACATTTCTCCGCCGCTTTTAATATGCCCTCACTGTCCGAAAAGTCCATGAGCGTTTTTACCTCGGGCTCTTCACGGTCCACCTCGTACCGCAAAGATTCATCCATGGCGTAGGCATCCACAATTTTACCGGGGTTTAGAATACCGTTGGGATCAAATAAGCTCTTTACTCTTTTTAATAATTGATAATTGGCCTCCCCGATCATTAAGGGAATAAACTCCGCACGTACAATCCCATCGCCGTGCTCCCCACTAAAACTACCTTGATATTTTTTGGTGAGTTTTGCCACATCGGTGGTTATGCTACGGAAAAGGACCACATCTTCGGATTTTTTCAAATTCAGAATTGGTCGCAAATGCAGTTCGCCCGCACCCGCATGGGCGTAATAAACCGCACTTTGGTCATAGCCTTTCATGATCTTGGTAAACTCTCCTATAAAATCCTTTAGATCCTCCAATGCCACGGCGGTATCCTCAATACAGGCTACAGCTTTTTTGTCGCCCACCATATTTCCCAAAAGTCCCAGACCAGCTTTGCGCAGTTCTATGGCCTTATTGATGTCGTCCCCATAAAGAACAGGGCTGGCATAGCTCAACCCGGACTTTGCGATGGTTTTCAAGAGTAATTCCAGCTGTTTTTCGAGATCCTCCTCCGTTTCGGCCTTTACTTCCAACATTAAAATGGCTACAGGATCGCCATCCACAAAAAAACGGTTGGCCGATTGCGCCCTATTGTTTTTGGTACAGTCTAGAATCACTTTGTCCATCATTTCGCATAAATGGAGCTTGTGTTCCATTACTGGGGCCACATCCGCCAAACAATCCTCCAAGGTTTTATAATGCGTGGCCACCATAGCGGAAAACTCGGGCGGCAAGACATCCAGTTGAAGTGTAACCTCGGTAGTAAAAGCCAAAGTTCCCTCGCTACCCGAAAGTAATTTACATAAATTGAATTCATCCGAGTCTTCGCCAAAAATGTTGTTCTTGAGCAATTCGTCCACCGCATACCCTGTATTTCTTCGATGTATACTGGGTTTCGGGAATTCTGCCTTTATATTGCCCTGAATATCGGGATTGGAAAGCTCTTCATATAATTTGTGATAGATTCTTCCCTCAAGGGAATCAGTCTGTTTCTTTGCATCGAATTCCTTTTTGGTGAGACTCGAAAAGTATGCCTCACTGCCATCAGACAAAATACATTGCATGGCCACCACTTTATCCCTTGTTACCCCATATTGTATCGATGTAGTCCCCGAGGAATTGTTCCCGACCATTCCCCCGATCATACAACGGTTGGAGGTTGAGGTATTTGGCCCAAAAAACAGGCCGAACGGTTTCAAATACTGATTGAGCTCATCCCGAACCACACCTGGTTGTACGGTAACCTGCCTTTTCTCCTTGTTCAAACTAACTATCTTGGTAAGGTATCGGCTCACATCCACTACAATGCCAGGACCCACGCACTGTCCGGCCAGAGACGTTCCTGCCGTTCGTGGTATGAGACCAACTTTGTTGGTATTGGCAAAATCAACCAGTACTTTTATATCTTCCGCGTTTTTAGGATAGGCCACCGCCAACGGCAAAATGCGATAAACGGAGCCGTCGGTGGCATATAGCGCTTTACTTAAATCATCGAACAAGAGCTCGCCTTTCAAGTTTTGGGAAAGGTCTTTTAACAAATATTTATCCAATTTGGAATACTTTTTGGGAACTAAAAATGTTTTTCAATCGTAAATCTAGTACAAAACTATCTCTAATTTTTAACTTAACGAGAACCTCATGAAGATTACCACATTATTTTCTGTATTTATTTTGTTTGTTACAGCAAACCTTAGCGCTCAAAATATATCCGAACATGCACTTGGCCTAAGATTGGGCGATAGTGATGGTTTTGGTGCCGAAATATCCTATCAAAAATCCATCGGGCGTTACAACAGGGCCGAATTTGACCTAGGTTGGAGGGACAGCAGGGATTTTGACGCCTTTAAACTTACAGGAGTTTACCAATGGGTGCATCAACTGGATGGAAACTTTAACTGGTACTATGGTGTAGGTGGAGGACTGGGAAGCGTTGATTTTGATTATCCCGGATTTGACGAGGACAACGACGGCCTTTTTGTTTTTGCCGCAGGTGATATCGGGATTGAATACGACTTTGATATCCCTTTGTTGCTGTCCTTGGATTTTAGACCGGAAATAGGCCTTATAGGGTACGATGGCTTTGATAACGATTTTGATTTTGATATTGCGCTTGGAATCCGCTATCAGTTCTAATTAAGAAAATTTTACCAAAAACCCTTGGCCCATCCAATAGCCAAGGGTTTTTTTTTGCCATAAGTATTGAATACCTTAGCGGACTTAAACAATTAAACATGAAAAAATTATTTGTTCTATCCTTAGTGGCCGTATTTATAGCTTCCTGTAAATCAGACCCAAAAGGATATACATTGAGTGGTACCATAACCGGGGAAACCGAAAACGGCACCCAAATATTTTTAAAGACCACGGATTCCCTAAATCAATTGGTGGACATTGACACCGTAAAAGTGGAGAATGGACTTTTTAGTTTTAGCGGAAATCAAGTGGAGCCAAAAATGCACTATATTTTTGTTGACCAACTTCGCGGCAATGTCCCCGTGATCGTAGAGAACGGATCTATTGAGGTAAAGTTCCAAAAGGACAGTATTGATCAAGCTCAGATCAAGGGCACAGAACAAAACGACATGTTCATGGACTTTCTAACGGAAACCCGCAAACTTTCGCAGCGAGCAAGATCCATGCAGGACGATATGCGCGTAGCTGCACAACAGAGGGATACTGCAACGGTAACCGCTTTGCGCGAGGAATTCATCGAATTCCAAGAGGACGCTAAAAATTTCAACACCACCTACGCCAAAGAGCATCCCAATGCCTACGTATCCGTATTGATCATTGGAAACTTATTGGCCACCAAAACATTGCCCGTTGAGGAAATCCGTTCCATGTTCGAAGCGCTTTCCCCAGAAATGAAGGCGACCGAGCCCGGAAAACAGATTGCAGAACAGTTGGAAAACTTAAAGTCCACTCAAATAGGCTCGATAGCTCCAGATTTTTCTGCCCCAACGCCTTCCGGAGATGTATTGGCCCTCAGCGATGTAACAAGCAATGCCAAACTTACCTTGGTCGATTTTTGGGCAGCATGGTGCAGACCTTGTAGAGCAGAAAATCCAAATATTGTAGCGGTGTACAAAAAATACCGCGAAAAGGGTTTCGATGTTCTGGGGGTATCCTTGGACAACAATGCGGACCATTGGAACCAAGCCATCCAATCCGACGGATTGGAATGGAACCATATTTCCAACCTACAACGTTTCCAAGATCCTATTGCCCGATTGTACAATATCAATGCAATCCCTGCAGCATTTTTATTGGATGATAAAGGGGTTATAGTGGCAAGAGACCTTAGAGGTCCCGCACTGGAAGAAAAAGTATCGGAACTGCTCAATTAATAATTGAGTCGACAAAGCGCAAAAAAATAAAAGCCTGGATTGTTCCAGGCTTTTTTTATTGAATTATATTTTGCCCAATTTCTCCAGAACAAAAAGAATAACTATGGGAATGGCCAAAAGAACAACAATCAATGTATCCGTAACAAAAAGTTCGGGCCTAAAAAGCAAAGTGGTCGCATACCCTCCCACGGCACCACCAAAGTGCGCGGTATGCCCTATGTTGCCATGCCTGCTCTTCATCCCATAAATGGAGTACAATAGATAAGCTATGCCCAGTACGTAGGCTGGCAATGGTATCGGGATAAACATTATTCCCAATTGCATATCCGGATTAAGAAGAATGGCAGCATACAAAACACCCATTACCGCTCCACTGGCACCAACGGCACTATAAAACGGTTCGTTTTTATGGAAAAACAGTGCCAAAAGACTCCCGGCGACCAAACTCACAAAATAAATGATCAAAAACTTTCCCGACCCCAACCAACTTATAACCACCGGGGCAAAAAAATACAAGGTGAACATATTCAGGAACAAATGGGATACATCCACATGTAAAAATCCCGACGAGACCATTCTTTCCTTTTGTCCAGCCTGAATTGCACTGATACTGAACTTATACCGATCAAAGAAAGCCATACTATTGAATCCTCGGATGGATACCAAAACATTGGCTGCCATTATAACAATGGTCGCAATATGTAAATTGAGCATGTAAACAAAGGTTTGGGTTCAAATATAGCTATATTTGCAGACAAGAATAGTCTATGCAGCTGGTAGTTTATATCCTTGTTTATCCATTGCTCTGGTTGATTTCCAGACTTCCCTTTAAAATTATATATTTTATTTCCGATGGCGTATATGTGCTGCTCTATAAAGTAATCGGCTATCGTAAAAAAGTAGTCCGCGGCAACTTAAAATTAGTGTTTCCAGATAAATCGGACGCTGAACGGATCTTGATAGAGAAAAAGTTCTACCAGCATATGTGCGATATGTTCTTGGAAATGATCAAGACCATGGGCATTTCCAACAAACAACTTCAACAACGGTTTACTTTTTCCAATTTGGAAGTATTGCATCAGCTCGAAGCAAAGAACAAAAGCATAATGCTCATGTTCCCACATTATGCCAGTTGGGAATGGGTAATTGCGCTAGATGCCCACATTGCCTCAAAAGGATATGCCATCTATCAAAAAATAGGCAATAGGTATTTTGATAAATTGGTCAGGGACATCCGGGAGAAATTCGGCACTACATTGATCACCACCAAGGAAACCCGGGATATTGTGGCCCAAAATAAAAAGGAAGGTAATTTAAGCATGTACGGTATTTTGAGCGATCAATCCCCAATGATAAAAAAGGCTTTGTTGTGGACCCCTTTTATGGGTATTACCGTTCCGGCGCATACAGGTGCCGAGATGCTGTGCAAAAAATTGGACCTACCGGCCGTATATTTAAAAGTGAGCAAGGAAAAACGTGGCCACTACAGGGGTACCTTTTCTTTGATTACCGAAAATCCAAAAGAAATGGAAGAGTTTGCGCTTACCAAAGCATTCTTGGCCCTTGTTGAAGAATCCATCAACGAAGCTCCCGAATATTACTTTTGGACCCACAAACGCTGGAAACACAAGGACAAGATGCCCCAAAAGTTCCAATAGGGATGCAATTGGGTGTCGGCGTTCTAAATTCCTGCCTCCACTTTTATTTCACCAATGATTCTATCTGCCAAGGCATCGGCTTCTTCCTGTGATTTAGCCTCCGTATAAATTCGTATTATCGGTTCCGTGTTGGACTTTCTCAGGTGCACCCAATTTTCTGGAAAATCAATCTTGACTCCATCGATCGTGGATACCTCTTCATCTTTATATTTATTGAACATGGCCTCCAAAAGGGCATCCACATCCAGATCGGGAGTCAATTGTATCTTCTTTTTACTCATAAAATAGCTGGGGTAACTGGCCTTGAGTTCGGCAACGGTTCCTCCACGCTCAGACATCAACATCAAGAACAACGCTGTTCCCACCAATGCATCTCGCCCATAATGACTCTCTGGGTAAATAATTCCTCCATTGCCCTCTCCTCCTATAATGGCACTGTTTGCCTTCATCTTGGTCACCACGTTCACTTCTCCAACGGCTGCTGCTTCATATGTTCCTCCGTGTTTTTCGGTAATATCGCGCAGAGCTCTTGAAGACGACAAGTTGGAAACTGTATTCCCTTTGGTCTTGGATAGCACATAATCCGCGCAGGCGACCAAGGTATATTCTTCCCCGAACATTTCGCCATCATTACTTATAAAGGCCAAACGGTCCACATCTGGGTCCACCACAATGCCAAAATCGGCTTTTTCCTCCACTACTTTTTTACAAATGTCACCCAAATGTTCTTTTAGTGGTTCAGGGTTGTGCGGAAAGTGCCCCGTGGGATCGCAATAGAGTTTCACCACTTCTACGCCCAATTCTTCCAATAGTTTGGGGATAGCAATGCCCCCTGTTGAATTTACACCGTCCACAACAACTTTAAAACCGGCTTTTTTAATGGTCTCCGCATCCACCAAAGGTAATTCCAAGACTTCATCAATATGGATATCGATATACGAATCATTCTTTGTGATCTCGCCCAGATTGTCCACTTCAGCAAATTCAAAATCCTCTTTTTCCGCTAAAGCCAATATTTTGGCTCCTTGTTCTGCATCCAAAAACTCCCCTCTTTCGTTCAACAACTTAAGAGCGTTCCATTGTTTTGGGTTATGGCTTGCTGTTAAAATAATTCCCCCGTCAGCTTTTTCCAATGGAACTGCTATTTCTACAGTGGGCGTAGTAGAAAGTCCCAAATCAATCACATCGATGCCCAGACCAACCAATGTGGAAACCACCAAATTCTGGATCATTTCCCCGGACAATCGGGCATCCCTGCCAATTACGACTTTCAAATGTTCCTTGTTGGCATACGATTTTAACCAAGTACCGTAAGCAGCAGCAAATTTAACCGCATCTACAGGAGTAAGGTTGTCGTTTGTGTTTCCTCCAATGGTTCCTCGTATTCCAGAAATTGATTTGATCAGTGTCATAATTGTTAAAAAAGTTTTTGCAAATATAGTGGGGCATATCCGATTCCATGTTTTGAATTTGTAAATTTCGACAGAAAAGGAATTTGTCCCGATGAACTTCTTAGCACATATCTACTTATCTTTTGATGACCCGGAAATTACCTTGGGCAATTTTTTTGCCGACCATATCCGTGGAAATAAATTCAAACACTTTCCCGATAGAATTCAAAAAGGGATTCTATTGCACAGGGAAATCGACACCTTTACGGATGCCCACCCCATTGCTAAACAAAGCAGCAAACGGCTTCATAAAAACTATCATCATTACAGCAGGGTCATCGTCGATATCTATTATGATCATTTCCTCGCCAAAAATTGGGACAATTATTCCAACGTACCCCTAGCTGAATATGTAGAAGGGTTTTATGACTTATTGGGCGATAATTACGATATCTTGCCCATTGCCACCAAACGAATGATGCCCTATATGATCGCGGACAACTGGTTGCTCAACTATGCCAACCTCGAAGGCATTGAACGCGTACTCAATGGTATGAACCGACGTACCAAGAACAAGTCCAGAATGAATTTTGCCATTTTAGATCTGGAGGAATACTATGCAGAGTTCGAAAATGAATTCTGCTCTTTTTTTGAAGAATTGATTACCTTTTCCAAACAAAAATTTAATGCGCTATGCGAAAACTGATTCTCCTTCTGCCCCTACTTCTCTTTGTACATTGTAAACAGCAGCCCCAACCAGCTAGTCCGACCGGATTGGTGGCAGACAAGGCCATGGCCGTCTCTGCTCGTAAAGAAGCCTCTCAACTGGCCGTAGATATTATGAAAAAAGGTGGAAATGCTTTTGATGCCATGGTCGCTACGGAGCTTACTTTGGTAATTGCTTACCCTTTTGCCGGTAGTGTGGGTGGTGGTGGATTTATGGTTTACCGTAAAAGCAATGGAGAGGTCGGTGGAATCGATTATAGGGAAAAGGCTCCGCTCGCAGCGCACAAAGATATGTATCTGGATTCTTTGGGCAATGTAATTCCTGGTCTGAGCACCTTTGGCGGAACAGCAATAGGTGTGCCCGGAACCGTTGCCGGCGTCCTCGAGGTCCATAAAAAATTTGGAAAATTACCGCTAAAGGATATCATTCAACCAATTATAGAGCTTGCCAACCAAGGCGTGGTGGTTACCGATAAACAAGCTCGGCGATTGGAAGGTTACAGAGAACAATTTATTAAAGCCAATGGGGATAGCTCTAAATTCGCCTCTCCATTTGTAGCGGGCGACACCATAAAATATCCGGCCTACGCCAAAACCCTTCAAAAAATCATGGAAGAAGGGCGTGATGGTTTCTATAAAGGCGAAGTGGCGCAAAAATTGGCTGCTTTTGTGCAAGAAAACGGTGGTTTGATCACCGAGGAAGATCTGGCCAAATATGAAGCTGTATGGAGAGATCCCATTGTTTTTGATTATAAAGGAGTAAAAATCATCTCCATGAGCCCGCCCAGCAGCGGAGGGGTCACGATCAACCAAATGTTTAAAATGATGGAACCCTACGATATCTCAAAATTTGGTCACAACTCAACCAAGACCATTCAATTGTTTACCGAAGCCTCCCGAAGGGCCTATGCCGATAGAAACTATTTTTTGGGCGACCCCGATTTTGTGGACATCCCTTACGATATGCTGTTGAGCGATGAATATCTAGAGGGCAGAATGTCCAATTTTTCTTTTGATAAAGCCACACTTTCATCAGATGTTAGCCATGGTGAGGTTGAAATTATCGAAAGTGATCAGACCACACATTTTTCTATAGTGGATAGTGAAGGTAACGCAGTTTCCGTCACTTCTACCCTCAATGGAGGATATGGTTCCAAACTCTTTTGTGAAGAAGTAGGAATTTTTCTCAATAATGAAATGGACGATTTTAGTGCCAAGCCCGGGGTTCCCAACATGTTCGGGCTAATCGGTGCCGAAGCCAACAGCATTGCTCCTGAAAAACGCATGTTAAGCAGTATGACGCCCACCATTGTTGAAAAGGATGGGGAACTGTATATGGTTGTGGGCACCCCAGGAGGTTCTACAATAATTACCGCAGTTGCTCAGACCATTTTAAATGTTTACGAATTTAACTTGAGTATGCAAGAAGCCGTAAACGCGCCACGCTTTCACCACCAGTGGTTGCCCGATATGGTGATTTTTGAACCTGAAGGCTTCTCCGAAGAACTTAAGGCAGAATTAAAATCCAAAGGATATATCATTAATGAAGAGCGAACCCCGATCATTGGCAAAGTGGATGCCATTCGTGTGCTTCCCAACGGAAAATTGGAAGGTGGCGCAGACAAACGTGGAGATGATGCAGCGGTTGGTTATTAAACATCTTTTCAATGGATTTTGATGTTGTTATTTTGACGGACCATAGGTATGTGGCCCCAAAAAAAAGTAACCCTTATATTGAAAATGTATTGCTCGAAGACCGGCTGGTTTTGGAAGCTTTGGAAAGTCAGGGTTTAAAAGTAGGTCGAAAATCGTGGGACGACCCCAGTTTTGATTGGTCGACTACGAAACTTGCCCTGTTTCGAACCACTTGGGATTATTTTGACCGATATTCCGAATTTTCCAAGTGGTTGGAAACGACCTCGAAAAAAACGCGGTTCATTAATTCCCAGCAACTCATTCATTGGAACATAGATAAGCATTATTTGCAAGACCTATCAATCAACGGAGTAACAATTCCCAAAACAGTTTTTATCGAGAAAGGCACAACCACCACGCTGGCAGATGCAATTTCAAATTCCGAAGCGAACCATAGGTTCAATGCTGATACTTTTATTTTAAAGCCCTGTGTTTCTGGAGCGGCGAGGCACACTTATAAAATTGAAAAAAATAAGATTATAGAACATGAAAGTATTTTCCAGGAATTAATTGCCGAAGAAGCCATGATGCTCCAGGAGTTTCAAAAAAACATTGTTTCGGAAGGAGAAATATCCATGATGGTCTTTAACGGAGCGTTTACCCATGCAGTTTTAAAAACAGCCAAACCCGGGGATTTTAGGGTTCAGGATGATTTTGGCGGAACTGTTCAAAAGTATACCCCCAATCAAGAACAAATCGTATTTGCCCAAAGTATTGTTAAGGCAGCACCAGAATTACCAGTTTATGCCAGAGTGGATATTTTTAGGGATAACGAGGGTAACTGGGCTTTGGCCGAACTGGAAATTTTTGAACCGGAATTATGGTTTCGTCTAAACCCAACAGCTGCACACACCCTTGCCAAGACCATTAAAGACAAGTTTTTCTCTTAAAACTATTTGGCAATCTGCTTTTTTAATTCCTCCATGGACTGTTGCAACTGTTTCAATAAGCCTGTTTCGGTAGTAGCATCCACGTTAAAGGTAAGTTTACTGCTCACTTCCCAGATTTCTTGGATCTGATAGGGCTTGATTTCGTAAGGTGGATAGGTTTCGTTTAATGAAACAAGGGTAATGTTGTTGGAATTGGGCTTTCGCTCTATTTTCTTCACCATTACCGAGTCCTGTAAAACCACCACATACATTTTATTGGAGCTTACATGATCTATATGCTCTATGGCCCGCGCCAACACCCAATCGTTGGGCCTCAAATTGGGCAGCATACTGTCCCCCTCAACCTGAAAACCCCGATAGGAGGCATTTCTAAACTCGGGAATAGGCATATCAAAAGCGGGTAGTTGCCGGTACCAGCTCGTATCGGAAATATTTTGGGGGTATCCTGCCGCAGCTTTGGCGTTCACCATCACCATGTTGTCATTTTCACTATTGTCCACCGTAACCACTTTAGGAATAACGCTTGTCTTGGAAGTATCCAAGTGCTTTTGGTCGCTCTCACCGAATAACCACAATGGGTTTATCTTAAATTGTTTCAAAAGTTCGGCAACCACCTTTCCGGAAAGCTTGGTTCTCCCCCGCTCAATATCCGCAGTGGTATTTTTAACGCCCAGCAAATTGGCAAAATCCGTTTGTGTATAACCTAGTTCCCTTCGGATATCGGTAAATCGTTTTAGGGTTATTTCATTTTCCATCATCAAGTCAATAATGTCGTGTCGAAAGCAGTCGAGACATTTAAAAATTAATTATTATCGAAAACAATCATACAGACAATCTATTCTCAAATATACCAATTTTGGATTATTTCCAAAATAATTTATGGAGTATTTCCATTAATTGGATTATTTCCATATTTTTGATTGGAATATTTCCAAGTTATGAATTTTGACAGAATACGTGATAAACTGAACATTCTTGCCGATGCTGCCAAATATGATGTTTCGTGTGCAAGCAGTGGCAGCAATCGCACCAATTCCAATAAAGGATTGGGCAATGCGTCCAAAATGGGTATTTGCCATACCTACACCGCGGACGGCCGTTGTGTATCGCTACTAAAGATTTTGCTCACCAACCATTGTATTTTTGATTGCGCCTATTGCGTAACCCGTAAATCCAACGATGTTCCCAGGGCCGCTTTTAAGGTGCAGGAAGTTGTTGATCTTACCATCAATTTTTATCGAAGAAACTATATCGAAGGTCTTTTTTTGAGTTCCGGTATTTTTAAAAGCGCCGACCACACCATGGAACGTTTGGTAGCTGTTGCCAAAAAACTGCGCGAAGAAGAAAATTTCAACGGTTATATTCATTTAAAATCCATTCCTGGAGCGAGTGATGAATTAATGTACGAAGCGGGGCTTTATGCAGATCGCCTTTCCGTAAATATTGAAGTGCCCACAATTTCTGGCCTAAAACTATTGGCTCCAGATAAAAAGCACGAGGATTTTACCAGACCGATGGAAAAGGTAAAAAATGAAATAGCACGGTATACATCGGAGCGAAAGATTATAAAAAACACCCCAAAATATGCTCCTGCCGGCCAAAGTACACAAATGATCGTAGGTGCATCTAGAGAATCGGATAAGGATATAATGTATTCAGCGACATACTATTACAAAAAATATCATATGAAGCGTGTATATTATTCCGGATATGTGCCCGTAACCCAGGACTCCAGATTGCCATCGATAGGTACAGAGGTGCCCATGTTACGCGAGAACAGATTGTACCAAACGGATTGGCTATTGCGCTTTTATGGGTTTTCCATTGGTGAAATCTTGAACAAGCAACATCCAAATCTGGATATGGACGTAGATCCTAAACTCTCATGGGCACTGCGCAACCTACACTATTTTCCAGTGGATGTGAACACTGCGGACAAGCGACTATTGGCACGAATCCCTGGTATTGGAATGCTGTCCGTATCAAAAATTATAAAGGCCAGAAAATTTAGAAAACTGAACTGGGACCATCTCAAAAAAATTG
The DNA here is from genome assembly GCF_042134605.1 of Flagellimonas alginilytica. Classification (GTDB taxonomy): domain Bacteria; phylum Bacteroidota; class Bacteroidia; order Flavobacteriales; family Flavobacteriaceae; genus Flagellimonas; species Flagellimonas alginolytica. The sequence goes on from NZ_CP169638.1 coordinate 3,554,594, forward strand.
GGGTGGCCCTCAACCGTGCCCAATAATTTATGGTGTGCGAATCGCGAGATTGGGAGCGCCGGGACTTGGATGCGGATAAGATAAAAGGGATGATTCTTAAGAATTCCAAAGGGAAATTCCGGAATCAATACAGCACGCAATTGTCCTTGTTCAATTAACAGATAAGTCATTTCGAACTTTCATGTCGAGCGTAGTCGAGATAGTATTGGGACACCTAGATTTCTCAGTCATAAATTCCTTCGAAAGGACATCTAAAAAAACGATAGCACTATGAATACTTCAACAACCTTAGTTTATGACGGTAGCTTTAATGGCTTCCTCACCGCCGTATTTGTCGCTTTTGACGAAAAAATCAATGTGGCCGACATCCAAAAGAACAATCAGACCCAAAGTGGGTTATTTTCGGATTCTGAAACCGTATTTACCCATGTGGAAAAGGCCAAAAGGGTTTGGAACGGTATCCGAAATAAGAGTAACAATGCCATTTCCAGTGTCTATTTTGCTTTTTTAAGTGAAACCGAAGGAGTGGAAATGATGCTTTACTCTTACATCCAAAAATTAATGCGCACCAAAAATGGTAAGTATTTGGACTATTCGGACCCGACAGTATTGCACATTGCGCAATTGGCCAAAAAAGTGGGACGCGAAAAACATCGGATGGAAGCCTTTGTCAGGTTTCAATTGACCAAGGACGACATTTACTTTGCCAACATTGAACCCGATTTTGATGTACTCCCCTTAATTTCCAAACATTTCCGTGATCGCTATGCGGACCAAAAATGGTTAATTTATGATGTAAAACGTAAATATGGCATCTATTATAATTTGGACCACGTAGAAATGGTAACCCTCAATTTGAAAGACATCCACCACAACAAAACTATAAAAAGTGATGCCTTTACCACCGAGGAATACGAATACCAGACCCTTTGGAACGATTATTTTAAAAGTACCAATATTGCCTCGCGCATCAACCCAAAATTACATACGCAGCACGTACCTAAACGCTATTGGAAGTATTTGAGCGAGAAGAAGGAGGCGGTGTAATCTATCCTTTGCTTTTCTCCCCCACAAAATGGTCGCTTTTGGTCTTGAACAGTACGTTGAAACTGGTCAAACTGCCATATATTCGGGTAATATATTGTTGTAGGTCCACTTTTTCTTGATCGTCCAAGTTTTTGCTACTGTTGATTTTTTGTTCCATTACACGGATACGATCGCGCACCATCACAATTTTATGGAAAAAAGTATCAATGGGCATTTCCTTATTGGCAGTTGAGTCACCGGGTTCCAAAACCAATTTTCCACCTTTCCATTTATCGGCCATGGCCACTTTTTCGTGGGTGTCGCTCCATTTTTCCAATATTTTCACCAAAGATCGCTCCACATCAAAAAAACTTACACTGTCCACTTCATCTTCCACAGCTTCAATAACTTCAAAATTTGAATCCAAGTCAATGGTTTCCAATCCGTTTTCCAAAAATGTCACCCAATAATGTTTGGAAGATACATTGGTCACCACCCCTTTTCCATATTCTGGGTGATTTATTCTTGAGCCTATGCCTAGTAATTTCATATTTGTTTCTTTTTATTCTGTCAGGTCGAGCGCAGTCCAGACCCAACATTGGATAAACAAGCACCTCTCGACTGCGCTCGAGGTGACAATGTACACGGTAAAAATAAACCATCAATGAACAAAAACGAAACCAAAAGGCCACTTCATTTTTACATCTCAAATCGCTACTTTTGAAGTTTGCTATGATTTATGATCAATTACGAAGAACATATTGAGGTTAAGGGCGCAAGGGTCCATAATCTAAAGAATATTGATGTTACGATCCCACGTGAAAAATTGGTGGTCATCACCGGACTTTCGGGCAGTGGAAAGTCCTCTTTGGCCTTTGATACGATCTATGCCGAGGGGCAACGAAGATATATTGAAACTTTTTCGGCCTACGCCAGACAGTTTTTGGGCGGTTTGGAACGCCCGGATGTGGATAAGATCGATGGACTCTCTCCTGTGATCGCCATAGAGCAGAAAACCACCTCCAAATCCCCACGTTCCACTGTGGGAACCATTACAGAGGTTTACGATTTTTTACGTCTACTTTTTGCTAGAGCAGGCGATGCATACAGCTATAACACGGGTGAAAAAATGGTGAGTTACAGCGATGAACAGATCAAGGATTTGATCATTGAGTCTTACCAGGACAAAAAAATAAATGTGTTGGCTCCCGTGATCAAATCCAGAAAAGGACACTACCGCGAACTTTTTGAGCAGATTGCAAAGCAAGGATTTGTAAAAGTGCGGGTCGATGGGGAAATTACCGACATTACCAAAGGAATGAAGGTTGACCGTTACAAAACCCACGATATTGAAATTGTGATAGATCGTTTAAAAGTGGGAAATAGCGAGGATTTCCATAAACGCTTGAGCGAGACCATAAATACGGCGATGTACAGTGGTGAAAATGTTCTTATGATCTTGGAAGAAGGGGAAACGGTACCAAGATATTTCAGTCGGGACCTAATGTGCCCGACCACAGGTATCTCCTATCCAACACCGGAACCCAACACCTTTTCTTTTAACTCACCTAAAGGAATGTGTCCAGAGTGCAGTGGTTTGGGGCATGTATACCAGGTAAATGTGGGTAAAATCATTCCAAACAGAAAATTATCCATAAAATCCGGAGGCCTTGCTCCCTTGGGAGAGTACAAAAAGTCTTGGGCCTTTAAACAATTGGAAACTATTGCGCAGCGCTACAATTTTGAATTGACCGATCCCATTGAAAAAATTCCAGAAGAAGCCATGGACGTTATTTTGAACGGTGGCAAGGAAAGTTTTGAGGTGGATTCTAAAAGTCTAGGGGTTAAAAGACAATATAAAATCGATTACGAGGGCATCTCCAACTTTATCAAAACCCAATATAATGAAGCCAACTCAACATCTATAAAAAGATGGGCAAAAGATTACATGGACAAAGTGGAATGCCCAAGTTGCAATGGATCGCGGTTACGCCAAGAATCATTGTATTTTAAAATTGATGGCAAAAATATTGCGGAACTCGCGCAAATGGATATCGCAGAGTTGGCCGATTTCTTCAAACACTTGGATGATACCTTGGAGGGCAACCAAAAGATCATTGCGAACGAAATTATAAAGGAAATCAGTGCCCGTGTTGGATTTTTATTGGATGTAGGCCTGGATTATCTATCATTGAACCGAAGCTCCAAATCACTTTCTGGAGGTGAGGCACAACGTATCCGATTGGCCACCCAAATAGGTTCTCAATTGGTGGGTGTTCTCTATATCCTGGACGAACCCAGCATAGGACTTCACCAAAGGGACAATGAGCGATTGATACATTCTCTCGAAGCGCTGCGTGATATCGGCAATTCCGTAATCGTAGTGGAACATGATCGCGACATGATCGAATGTGCCGACCATGTAATCGATATAGGGCCACGGGCAGGTAAACATGGAGGTGAAATTATTTCCGAAGGAAGCCCAAAAGAAATGTTGGGCCAAAACACGATTACAGCAAAGTACATTACCGGCGAAATGGAGATTCCCGTACCAGAAAAACGTCGGAAAGGAACCGGTAAAAAGATAACCCTATCTGGTTGTACTGGCAATAACCTAAAAAATGTAACTGTTGATTTCCCTTTGGGAAAACTGATCGGGGTAACCGGCGTATCGGGAAGTGGTAAATCCACCTTGGTGAACGAGACCCTCTACCCTATTATGAATGCCCATTATTTTAATGGTGTAAAAAAACCGATGCCCTACAAAAAAATTACAGGTTTGGAACATATAGACAAGGTCATCGATATCAACCAATCCCCGATAGGGCGCACACCACGGTCCAATCCGGCCACGTACACCGGGGTTTTTAGTGAAATTCGATCCCTGTTCGCCAAAACCACCGAAGCAACCATCCGTGGTTACAAACCAGGTAGATTTAGTTTTAACGTTGCCGGTGGGCGATGTGAAACTTGTCAGGGAGGTGGGCTCAAAGTAATTGAAATGAATTTTTTGCCCGATGTGTACGTAGAATGCGAGACCTGTAACGGCAAACGCTTCAATAGGGAAACCTTGGAGATCCGGTACAAAGGCAAATCCATTGCCGATGTCCTGGAAATGACCATCAATGAAGCTGTGGATTTTTTTGAGAACATTCCAAAAATCCACCGAAAGCTAAAGACAATAAAAGATGTAGGTTTGGGTTATATATCATTGGGGCAACAGTCCACTACCCTATCCGGAGGCGAGGCACAACGGGTCAAACTGGCCACCGAACTGTCCAAACGGGACACAGGAAATACTTTTTACATCCTCGACGAACCTACCACCGGTCTTCATTTCGAAGATATCAGGGTACTTATGGAGGTACTGAACCAATTGGTGGACAAAGGCAATACCATCTTGGTCATCGAGCATAATATGGATGTGATAAAAATGATGGACCACATTATAGACATTGGGCATGAAGGTGGTAGAGGCGGCGGAACGGTAGTTGCCAAGGGTACCCCCGAAGAAGTGGCCAAGGACAAAAAGAGCTATACCGCCAAATTTTTAAAAAAGGAGTTGGAGAACACAAAACAAAAAATAAAACACGCAGTTTAAAACACTATACAACTATGCAAATGCGCAAAGAACAACATTCTAAAGGATGGAATGAAATTAAGACAAACGATTCGTGGGCCATATTTAAAATTATGGGCGAATTTGTTAATGGATTCGAAAAAATGAGCGTAATCGGGCCGTGTGTCTCCATTTTTGGATCGGCGCGGGTACGACCGGGACATCAATATTACGATTTAGCCGTACGGATCTCACAAAAAATCGCGGAAGCGGGTTATGGAGTCATTACTGGCGGTGGACCCGGAATTATGGAAGCGGGAAACAAAGGAGCCAACCTGGCCGGCGGTACTTCTGTGGGCTTAAATATAGACCTACCCTTCGAACAGCACGATAACCCCTATATCGACGATGATAAAAGTCTGGATTTTGATTACTTTTTTGTTAGAAAGGTAATGTTCGTAAAATACTCACAAGGCTTTGTTGTGATGCCCGGAGGCTTTGGTACATTGGACGAGTTTTTTGAGGCCCTGACACTTATCCAGACACATAAAATCCATACATTCCCTATAATTCTTGTGGGCAGTGAATTTTGGAAAGGTCTGCTCGATTGGATCAAGAACACCTTGGTCGAGGAAGGGAACATAAGTCCAAAAGACCTAGATTTGATTAAATTGGCCGATACAGAGGATGAAGTTGTGGAAATAATAGATGCTTTCTACAAAGGCCGAACCTTAAGCCCAAACTTTTAACATTACCACATTGGCTTACCGTTTCGTATTTTTTGGCGTTCTGCTGCAATGCATTTTATTGTGCCCGAATATATCGGCGCAACATACCAATGAAATTGTGGCTACCCTCGATGGACCTACCCATCAAATACGAATACGGCAACATTTTACCTATGTAAACCAATCGGACAAAGGACTTTCCACCCTTTATTTTAACGATTGGAACCATGCCTATTCCAATAAAAATACCGCATTGGCAAAAAGGTTCGCGGAAGAGTTTAACCGCAGTCTCCATTTGGCAAAAGATAGGGAAAGGGGAAAAACCACGATACGGACCATAGTTGATCAAAACTATGCCGGGCTCGACTGGAATCGAATAGGTAACATGGATTATATTGCCGTTTCCCTTAATGAGGTACTTAAACCGGGGGAATCGATCCAACTGTTTTTTACCTATACCATTAGATTGCCCGATGCCAAGTTTACCGGCTATGGCCATTTAAACAACCAAGGTTTCAACCTTAAGGATTGGTATTTTACCCCTGCTGTTTTCGATGATGATTGGAAATTGTACAACAACATTAACTTGGATGATCTATATACCGATGTTACCGATACCAGAATCAATTTTACCTATCCCGAAGACTTGTTTTTGGCGTCCAACTATCGCACATCCAACATTTCCAATTTTCCTGGTGGGCATCATGTACAGCTTCTCGGGGACAATAGAAAAAATTGCGAGATTATCTTAACAGCTGATGATAGATTCACCAAACATGTTACCGAGCACGTTACCATAACCACAGATATAGAATCCAATAAATATGGCGAAATAGCCCAAGGTATTTCCATTAATAGGGTTTCGCAATTTTTAAACGAAAATTTGGGCCGTTACCCCCATGGCAACCTATTGGTCAGCGAGTTCGACTATAGCAAATCACCTTTATATGGCATAAGCCAACTCCCTTCATTTATTAGGCCGTACGAGGAGCAATTTCAGTTTGAAATGAAGTTCCTAAAAACGGCCATCCGCAATTATCTGAAAGAGTCTTTGTACCTAAATCCGCGCGAAGAACGCTGGGTGAACGATGCAATCGGGTACTACCTTATGATAAAATATGTGGAAGAGTACTATCCCGATCAAAAACTGGCAGGAAAGCTATCACGAATTTGGGGCATAAAGAACTTTCATTTTGCACAAATGGATTTTAATGAGCAATACGCACTATTTAGTATGCTCTCTGCAAGGAAAAACATCGATCAGGCCCTGACCACCCGAAACGATTCCCTAATCAAATTCAACCAAAAGATCGCGAATAGTTACAAGGCCGGGCTGGGCATGTCCTATTTATCGGCCTATTTGGGCGAGAAAAAAGTGGATAGCACTGTATTGGATTTTTATCAGAACTATAAACTGAAACAATACGTATCCGCTAAAGATTTTCATAACACAATCAAAAAATATGCGGATAAAGAAGTGGATTGGTTCTTTGATTCTTATGTGAACACGGACAAAAAAATCGATTTCAAAATCAAAAAAATCAAAAAAACAGAGGATTCCATCACTTTTGTACTAAAGAACAAACGAGGGACCAATGTGCCCATATCCGTTTTTGGGCTCGAAAAGGATTCCGTGGTTTCGCAATATTGGTTTTCCGGAATTGATACCACCAAGAGCGTTACCATACCAAGACAAGGTGAAGATCGTTTAGTGCTGAACTATGATCAAAAAATACCTGAGTTCAACCAAAGGGACAATTGGAAAACATTGAACGGTTTTTTTTCCAGTAACAAAAAGCTCAAGTTTCAATTTTTCAAGGATACGGAAGACCCCTATTACAACCAGATATTTTATGTACCCATAGTCAACTTTAATTTATACGACGGGATAACACCAGGATTACGCCTCTATAACAAAACCTTTTTGGAACGCCCTTTCCAATACGATATTTCCCCGACGTATTCCTTTTTGGAGCGCACCTTGGTGGGAAAGGCCAGTTTACGCTATCGCAAGTACCATAACAAAACTGGATTGTTTGTAACCAATTATTCGTTTTCCACATCTACATCGCACTTTCAGGAAAATTCCAGATTTACCACATTGACACCTGCCGTTAGTTTTGGGTGGCGACCGGACGATCTTTTATCCAACCGAAGACAATACTTATTGTTCAGGTACAGGAACGTTTTTAGGAATATAGACGAGAATTTGGAAGGCCAATTGGACACCGAACCCGACTATGGTGTTATGAATGTTCGGTTTACCGATGTGGACAATAACATTTTGAATTATTCCTCTTGGTTTATTGATGCCCAACATTCCAGTGACTTCACCAAAGTTGCGTTTGAATGGGAATACAGAAAACTGTTCCAAAGCAATAGACAATTGAACCTTCGAGTGTATGCCGGAAAATTCTTGAGGAACACAACTGAATCCAATTTTTTCAGCTTTGCGCTGGACAGACCCACGGACTATATGTTCGACCTAAACTATCTGGGAAGGTCCGAAAGTTCTGGAATATATAGCCAACAGGTAATTATTGCCGAAGGAGGGTTTAAATCGAAACTCGAAAATCCATATGCCAACGATTGGATAGCTACGACCAACGCGAGCACAAACATATGGCGTTGGGTGGAAGCCTATGGCGATTTGGGCTTCATTAAAAATAAAGGCCAAAACACCCGTTTTGTATACGACTCCGGTGTTCGCCTAAATTTGGTTACGGATTACTTTGAGCTTTACTTTCCCGTATATTCAAATAGAGGTTGGGAAATCGCCCAGGACAATTACGAAGAAAGAATCCGTTTTATAGTCACTATAAGCCCGAAAACCCTTATCGGGCTCTTCACAAGGAAGTGGTTTTGATTATCATATTGATAATTGAACACTTCTTTTTGGTTATATAATTAACATATAATAGATTTTTTCAGTGTATTTTTAACTTTTTTTCAATTTATTAGTGCGGATTGCTATTGCTATTTTGACTCGTTTTTAATACTTTTGCAGAAATCTTCAATACCTTATGAAACCCAACCCAAGTACTAGCAACGATATTTCTTTTGACGATTTCAAAACGCAGATCCTTCAAGATTATGAGATTGCCGTTACCAGCAGGGAATGTAGTTTAATGGGAAGACGGGAAGTACTGTCCGGCAAGGCCAAGTTCGGAATTTTTGGGGACGGAAAAGAGCTCCCACAGTTGGCAATGGCAAGGGCTTTTCAGAATGGGGATTTTAGGAGCGGATACTATCGCGACCAAACATTTATGATGGCATTGGGTTATTTGGACCCAAAATCTTTCTTTCATGGCCTATACGCCACTACAGATTTGGAAAAAGAACCTATGAGTGCAGGCCGTCAAATGGGAGGCCATTTTGGTACGCACAGCTTAAACGAGGATGGAACATGGAAAAACCTGACCGAACAAAAAAACAGTAGTGCCGATATCTCGTGCACCGCAGGTCAAATGCCTCGTTTGCTAGGACTTGCACAGGCTTCCAAAATTTACCGAAACGTAGAAGGAGTAGAACAATCGAATTTTTCCAACAATGGAAATGAAGTCGCTTGGGGCACTATAGGCAACGCAAGTACCAGCGAAGGGCATTTTTTTGAAACACTCAATGCTGCCGGGGTAATGCAAGTTCCCATGGTTATCTGTATTTGGGACGATGAGTACGGCATTTCGGTCCCATCCGAATTCCATACCACCAAAGGAAGTATTTCCGAAGCACTTAGCGGACTGCAAAGGGACGAAGAAAAGAATGGTTTTGAGATTTTAAAAGTACACGGTTGGGATTATACGGCACTTATCCACACCTTTGAGAATGCCTCTGACATTGCTCGGGAACAACATGTACCCGTAATTTTACATGTAACGGAACTTACGCAGCCACAGGGTCACTCTACCTCTGGGTCACACGAAAGATACAAATCTTCCGAGCGTTTGGAGTGGGAACGCGAAAACGATTGTAACAAGCGTTTTAGGGAGTGGATCATAGAAAACGGTATTAGCACCGAAGAAGAACTCAAAAAAACGGAGAGGGAGATCAAACAAAAGGTAAGGGCTGCCAAAAAAGAAGCTTGGACCGAATTCCTGAGCCCTCAAATACAAGCTAAAAAAGTATTGGTTCAGTTATTGGACCAAGCAGCAAGTAAAAGTCCGAACAGAGCTTTTATCACTAAGCTAAAAAATGACTTGATCGCAATTGAGGAGCCCCTTAAAAAAGATTTGGCCACTAAATCCCGAAAGGCATTGCGTTATCTCTTGGGCGAAACAAGCCCGGAAAAGAAAGCGCTTCAGCAGTGGGTGGACAACTATATTAAAAATGGTGAATACGAGTATGGTTCGCATCTTTATAACGAAATTGGCAATAAAGCAACATCCATTGCACCGGTACCCCCCATCTATTCTGAAGATGCCGAAGAAGTTGATGGACGTGTAATCCTTAGGGACAATTTTGACAAACTGTTCACCAAATATCCAGAAGCTTTGGTATTTGGCGAGGATACGGGCAATATTGGCGATGTTAACCAAGGTCTGGAAGGACTTCAAAAAAAGTTTGGCAAACTTAGGGTCGCCGATACGGGTATCCGCGAGACCACTATAATTGGTCAGGGAATCGGTATGGCCCTTAGAGGACTCCGCCCAATTGCGGAAATACAATATTTGGATTATATCCTGTATGCGATCCAAACCTTAAGCGACGATTTGGCTACCTTAATGTACAGAACCGTAGGAAAACAAAAAGCACCGTTGATCGTTCGTACCAGAGGACACCGTTTAGAAGGAATATGGCACTCCGGTTCACCCATGGGCGGCCTAGTGCACTTATTGCGGGGCATGTATATTCTGGCCCCAAGGAACATGACACAGGCTGCAGGCTTTTACAATACTTTGATGAAGAGTGATGAACCGGCCTTGATCATTGAAAGTTTGAACGGATATCGCCTAAAAGAAAGAAAACCGGACAACTTAGGTGAGTACTGTACACCAATCGGCAAGGTCGAAACATTAAAAGAGGGCAAGGACATTACCCTGCTATCTTACGGTTCCACCTTAAGGATTGTAGAAAAAGTAGCCCAAGATCTTTTGGAAGTTGGTATTGATGCCGAAGTTATAGACGCCCAATCCTTGTTGCCTTTTGATTTGGAACACGATGTGGTAAAAAGTCTGCAAAAAACCAATAGGCTTTTGGTTATCGATGAGGATGTGCCAGGCGGATGTTCGGCATATCTGATGCAAGAAGTGATGGAAAAACAAGGAGGCTACCGCTATTTGGATAGCAAACCACAAACGTTGACAGCCAAGGCACATCGACCGGCCTATGCATCGGACGGGGATTATTTTTCAAAACCAAATGCAGAGGATATTTTTGAAAAAGTGTACCACATAATGCACGAATCCGACCCACAAACTTATCCCGCCCTGCGGTAGTTTCACATAAAGATCAACTCAAAAGTACCTTTCGTCAATTAAAGTTGTGTTTTTAGAAACATAATTTATATTTTCACGGGGATTAATTTTTTCCCCACATGAAAAACAACACTTTGATCCACTTTGGGCTGGCACTTTTAAGGATTGTACCATCTGCATTTATGCTAACCCATGGTTACCCCAAATTAATGAATCTCATCAATGGCAACACAGAATTCGCCAACCCATTTGGAATTGGGCAGGCGCCTTCACTTTTTTTGGCCGTTGTGGCCGAATTTATATGCCCGCTATTGATCATTATTGGTTTTAAGACCCGATGGGCTGCCATACCCACCGCAATTACCATGTTCGTTGCCGGTTTTATGATTCACGGTGCTGATCCATTCGGCACAAAGGAAAAAGCTTTGCTTTACCTTACCGTATTTGTGGTTATAATGCTATTGGGGCCTGGCAAATACAGCGTGGATAAAAAGTAACAATCGTTTAGATTATTTCAGATAGGAGTTCTTTCAACAGATCGGCCTGTGCCATGTTACTGGCTCCTACTCCTTTACTTTTTAAATCCAATACCCTTAAATTGGAGATGATGCCGCTTACCCTTTTCATGGGATAGTTTCGAGCCGCCACAACATACTCATTTACAAAATATGGGTTTACACCGAGTACTTTGGCCACATTCCCGGGAGAATGGTCGCTCAGTCCATGATATTGCAATAATTGCGTGAAAAATGTATTCAGAAGGGTTATGGTGACCACAAAAGGGTTGTCCTTGGGATTTTGGGCAAAATAATCAATGATTCTGGACGCTTTTTTTACGTTGCGCTCTCCGATCGCCTTCTTCAATTCAAAATTATTGAAATCCTTGCTAATGCCAATATGCTCTTCGATAAGGTCGGGCGTAATTTCCGTTGATGGAGGCACGATCAACGTGAGTTTGTCCAGCTCGTTGCTTATTTTGCTCAGATCCGTGCCCAAAAACTCCACTAGCATAACACAGGACTTGGGCGATATTTTATATTTTTTGTTGGCCAAGGTTCTTCTGATCCAATCCGCCACCTGATTATCGTACAGTTTTTTGCTCTCAAAGAGCTCTCCCGTTTTTTTAATGGTCTTGTACAACTTTTTTCGCTTGTCCAACTTTTTGTATTTGTAGCAAAGCACAAGAATGGTGGTCGGTTGGGGGTTCTCTGCGTAAGAGGATAAATTTTCTATGGTTCTGGAAAGATGCTGAGCCTCTTTTACGATCACAACCTGGTATTCTGCCATCATCGGGAACCTCTTGGCATTGGCAACAACTTCGTCCACCGTGGTATCCTTCCCGTACAACACCATCTGATTAAACCCTTTTTCGTCATCTGTCAGCACATTTTCTGCAATGTACTGGGAAATTCGGTCAATATAATATGGCTCCTCTCCCATCAAAAAATAAATGGGCTTTGGATTGCCCTTATTGATTTCCCCTACGATCTCTTTTACTTTGTCCATTCAAATTATATCACCAGTTTTGTAAAATGCAAGGTTTGAACTTTCCACCTTATTCGTTCCGAATCAAAAATAGCCAAAATAGGCAGTACATTTTCGATGGGATACGTAAAAAATTTGTGGTCCTCCAACCCGAAGAATGGGTCCGGCAACATGTGCTTCGGTATCTGGTGTTCACAAAAAACTACCCGAAGAGCCTGATCAATGTGGAAAAACAACTTACCATAAACAACTTAAAAAAACGTTACGATGTGGTCGTGTTCAATCCCGACGGTTCTATTTTTCTATTAATAGAATGTAAAGCTCCCGAGGTGAACATTACCCAAGCGGTTTTTGATCAGATAGCTCGGTACAACCTCCAATTAAAATCCAAATATCTAATGGTCACCAATGGGTTGGCGCATTATTATTGCGAAATGGATCATAAGAATGAAAAATACATGTTTTTAGAGGATATTCCTGAATTTAGCCGTTAATTTGCCTCCGTTTTGAAAATCGCCGTAGTCATACTCAACTGGAATGGAGAAGCTCTGCTGGAGAGATTTCTTCCCTCTGTGATGGAGTATTCCCAAGGTGCCGATATTTATGTAGTGGACAATGCGAGCACCGATGGTTCGGTAGATTTTATAAAACAACATTATCCCACTGTAGGCATTGTACAAAACAGCACCAACGGTGGTTTTGCCAAGGGCTATAACGACGGGTTGAAGAACATAAAGGCAGATATCTTCTGTTTGCTCAATTCCGATGTTGAAGTAGCCCCTGATTGGTTGGGGCCTATAAAAAAGGCCTTTGAAACACTTCCGAATGCGGCCATAATCCAACCAAAAATATTGGATTTGAACAAAAGGGACCATTTTGAATATGCAGGGGCGGCGGGAGGTTTCATCGATATGTTCGGTTACCCCTTTTGTAGAGGAAGGGTCTTCCAGACCATAGAAAAGGACGAAGGCCAGTATAACGATATCCAAGAGGTTTTCTGGGCGACCGGTGCCTGTATGTTTATAAGAAGTGAGGTTTTTAGATCGCTTAATGGGTTTGATGAAGACTATTTTGCCCACCAAGAAGAAATAGACCTATGTTGGAGAGCAAAAAATGCCGGACATAAAGTGTATTATGTAGGCCATAGCCACGTGTACCATTTAGGAGGCAGCACCTTATCCAATATGAATCCCAAAAAAACCTTCCTTAATTTTAGGAACTCCCTCTACTCCATAACCAAAAACCTTCCAAGAAAAAAGGCGCTTCCTTTGGTTTTTGCCCGCTTATTGCTAGATGGTATCGCTGCACTGCGTTTTATTTTTCAATTGAAGTTCGATCACTGTTCCGCTATCTTAAAAGCTCATTTAAGTTTTTACGCTAACTTTACAAAAATGTACAAAAAGCGCGAAAAAGCTAATTTTTTATTAAAGTACTACGCCGCGACATCCATAGTATGGTCTTATTTCGTACATCAGGTAGAGAATTTTAACAATTTAGTAAAAGATTAACGAAGCCGAAATATAGGGACCTTGCTTTTTATCTAATTTTGGTGTAGTTTTTTAACATTTGATAAATCTAACAATCCTTAAATTATATTCTGAACTATGAAAAAAGTTTTTCTAGGAGCATTGGCAATGACAGTTCTATTATCTTCTTGTGTATCGCAGAAGAAATATTCCGAACTAGAGGCCAAACACAAAGAAACCCAAGACCTATTGAATTCTGCAACCGTTAAACTAAACGATTGCTTGGAAGAAAAAGCAACTGCAGACTCTAGGCTAAAAACCCTCGAAGACCAAAATGCCTTCCTTAAAGCAAACAACCAAGAGCTCATCAACAACATGGGCAACTTGACCACACTTACCACTAAAGGTGCCGAGAACCTTGAAAAATCTTTGGAAAGTCTTCGCGAGAAAGACCTTACCATCAGAAAATTACAAGATGCCGTTACCCGTAGGGATTCTGTAAACCTTGCCTTGGTTCAGAGTTTAAAAGGTGTATTGGGCAACTTGGATGATGAGGACATTGAGATCAGCGTAGAGAAAGGTGTTGTTTTCGTTTCCATCTCCGATAAATTGTTGTTCAGAAGCGGAAGCTACAACGTAACCAACGCTGCTAAAGAAGTACTTGGTAAAGTGGCGAAAGTTGTAAACAACAAGCCTGACTTTGAGTTTATGGTAGAAGGACACACGGATAACGTGCCAATTAAAACTTCCGAACTAGCAGATAACTGGGATTTGAGTGTAAAAAGAGCAACTTCCGTTGTTCGAATCCTTCAGAACGATTTTGGTGTAGAACCATCTAGAATGACTGCTGCTGGACGTAGCCACTACGTACCACTTGTAGACAACAATACTTCTGCCAACAGAGCTAAGAACAGAAGAACACGAATTGTTGTACTTCCAAAAATCGATCAGTTCTATAACATGATCGAAGAAGGAATGAAAGATCCTGCTATCGGTGGAACCGGTAAATAAGAAAATAGAAGCTAAAGCTTAAAAAGAAAAGCGGCCAAATGGTCGCTTTTTTTATTAGTAGATATCCAAACTCCCTTTACCTTCACGTATTACCTCTGGTTCGTCTCCCGAAAGATCTATGACCGTAGAGGCCACATTGTCCCCATACCCTCCATCGATGACCACATCTACAAGATTTTGCCACTTCTCAAAAATAAGCTCCGGATCGGTAGTATATTCAAGTATATCATCATCATCACGAATAGATGTAGATACAATTGGATGCCCCAGCCCGGTAACCAATGCCCTTGCAATGGCATTGTCCGGAACACGGATACCAACGGTTTTCTTTTTTTTGAAATCTTTGGGTAGATTATTGTTTCCTGGTAGTATAAAAGTATAAGGTCCTGGAAGTGTTCTTTTTAGAATTTTAAAAGTAGGACTGTCTATTTGTCGAACATAATCTGAAAGATTGCTTAAATCGGCACAGATAAAAGACCAATTGGCCTTTGCCAGCTTTACTCCTTTAATACGGGCCACCCGTTGTAAGGCTTTTGAGTTGGTTATGTCGCAGCCGAGACCGTAAACCGTATCGGTCGGGTAAATAACCAATCCACCCTTTTTTAGCACATCCACTACTTTTTGAACCTGCTTAGGATTTGGATTTTCTTCATATAGTCTAATCAGCTCCGCCATCTATTTACAAACTAGTTAATGTACAAGGCATTTACAACAAAGATAATACATATTGGTTCTTTACTGAACTTGGTGGACCAGCTGTTAATTTAATGATAATACACACAACCTATTCATAATTCAACATCCATATAAAGTGAAAACAGCCATCCATCAACCCAAAATAACGATTGGTTGATCGGGACCGGAATAATTCTTTTAGATCCTTCATCTTTACGATAAAACATAGCTTATGAGAATGTTGCACTCCTCCATCATAGTCTTGATAACAATTGTTCTTGCCAGTTGTCAAAACAGCAACTCCAGAACGAAAGGCAACAATTCTGTTGACGCAAATAAAACCTTGGCCAAAATGGATCAACTTTTATTTCAATTAGATGGACTGGATGCAAACGACTGTAACGCCATAGACCGTATTGTTGAGGTCAATGAAAAGTTAAGAAGAGAGATAGAAAATCTAAGATTGGTCGAGGAACTGGATTATATGGTCGATGCCCATGATCCAAATAGCCATGAAATTGGGTTGATAGTTTCGGACGATGGAAATTTTGCCTTATTTTCTTGGCAGACCAAAATGGAGTGTTTGGGGCAAAGTATAAAAAATATTGCCGTTTTTAAATCGAAAAACCAACTGAGAATCTCTTCGTTATATGGAAAACCAATGCTGTATAGCCGAATATCCCAAGTGAAAGAGACCACAGGCAATAATATTTACCTTCTGCACAGCCAAAAGACAAAAGATACCCAAAACATTATTATGGGATATACCATTTCGAACGGAATTCTGGCAGAGGCACAAATAAGCAACCCAATTCATCTACAACACGATTATGCCATTTCAGAAATGGAGGATCAGTAGTTCCAGTATCAATCTATTCTTTTTTGATAAAACCCGATATCATCCAAAACAACAACTCCCATGGTATCTTTATCAAAAACCAGATGAATGCTTTTCAGTTTGTTCATGTTAAGACTGTTATTTTGTTTTAAAAAAGAGGAGATCGGAACAAAACAGCTTTTTAATTGGATCTCGGATTCATCACCTATCATATCCCTATCCAAAAAATCAAACTTGGTAAACTTGCTTTTGACCACACCCGGAAGTTTATTGTTCTCTGCCAAAGGAACCGAAGCCGAATTTCCTAAACTATCCTTAAGCATAATGCTAAAATTAAAACCACTTTTTGGAGTCAAATTCCTCTCTTTTCCTTCTTCATTTGTCGCCAATTCAGATAAATCACCCATGGCCAAGGAAAGTGCCAAAGTATCCATTTCCCCAAAATTCTTCAATGCTTCCGGCAGCTCAATGGAATAAACGGGAATTGAATCACTTTGAATATCCGAACTATGTCTCCACCCAAGTACCAAAGCATTGTTTTGCTGACTACCACCGTCTCTGGCCAATAATTCCATTTCCCGCCAAATGTTAAAATGTTCGGCATTGAGTTTTATACCATCCAATCCATTGGAAAGGTCCAAATCCCTTTCAAAATCTACAATAACATTTTTAAAATTGTCCGCATACTGAATTCTATAGGTTTCTTTGGGCAACCAATTATGGATCAGTTCCATATTCTTGAACATTGGCAAATAACTTTTGTTCTTCTTAAGAACAACTTCGGCAAAAGCGCCAATATATACCTTGGCAACTTTTCGCTGTTCCTCTCCTGTTACCAATGGGGTAAGGTTGAGCAACCATTTCATAGGTGCTCCAAAGTCCGAGCGGCCCCAAGTGGAGTTAAACTGACCGTGATTTGCATGATTCATATACAGCCCAGCCTTAAATCCATCGAAACCTTCCGAAAACTGCAAACGATGGTATGGCCGCATACCCCAAAAACTGGTTTCATCCGAGTCGTATGCTCCCTGAATTGACAAATAATTAATGTCGGTCAAACTAATCTCTCGATCGTACCTGTAATCCGTAGGAGCAATGCTGATCACACCTTTTATCCCAAATCCAAAATCGAACTGTTCATTGCCATTATCCGGAAATCTGTCCAGTTGGTTAAAAGCAGCAGCAATGGATACCGCCTCCCCTCCCCTGGAATGTCCTACAAGTACGACGTTGTCCAAATCCACTTTACCAGCCAGACCCGATGTAGTGTTTTGGTTCCATTTGCTCCATTGTTCCAAATGTTTGAGCAATAACCAACCACGAACGGGCATTTCTTTTCCTCTAAAGTCCCCGGACCAGTGTCCATTGATAAAATTTTGATCTACAGAAACACCAATAATTCCCCTGCTTGCCAGCAATTCCCCAAGGTAGGCATAGCCTCCATCGGAATAGTCGAGCATGCTGTGGTTCCCATGCACCATCATAACCATAGGGAAAGGCCCAGTGCCTTTGGGCATATACACACGGGCATTCAATGGAAAACTGTCCACACCGAAACCCCAGTATTTTTCGCGCCACTTTTTCTTTTTGCCCTTCCATTCTGGTAGCAGTAAAGATGCATCTACTGTAGGGGTTTTTATTTTTGCCCCCTCCCTATATTCTAATCTTTTGGAATCCGTTCCACTGCCATATGTAAAGACTTCAACTTCATAATTCCCCTTGGTCGAAGGGTCATCGATTCCCATATCGCTGAGTGTAGTGATTCCTTCACCATCAATTACCTGTGTGGATTCCGAGTAAGGGTCACCATCCAAAGAATTGAATCCATAAAATCCAAAAGCAACTAGGATAATGCTCGAAACGACAAGAATACCTCCTACTTTCACATTCTGTTTTTGAATGATTTGCCAAATACCCGTTGTGAATAAAATCAAACAGACAAGACCAAACAACACCAAACTATAAAACAGTAGGGATGGCCAACCAAAAGCGTACATCCTCATAATTACCAGTGAAATCAAACCTGCCAACACCGACGTAAAAAAAGGAAGCGGTATTTTTTTGAACAACGGTACCAGCCAACTGAGCAGTAGTTTTATAATGACCAGCAGAACAGCTCCAATGAGTATTCCCAAAACCATCGTGACCCAAGCAGGATACCCGATGGCATAGTGATAACCGGCAACCCCGAATAAGATTACAATAAGTAGGGCAACAGCTAAAAAGACAGGTTTTAAAAAGAGGTTTTTCATCTGGTGAGTGGTTGGTTTGGTGGTTAAATTCAAAATTTAAGCTCTGAATTTAATCAATTTTATCCGCTCACAATTTTTATGTCATTCTTAAAAAACCCACAAATCAATGGTGTTCTTATTAAAGCGATGTACAAAACTGGATCAAGCGTTGTCCAGCACCTCCAATTTGGCAAAACGTAGCAGCAGTTTTTTAATGCCACCTTGATCAAAACCGATTTCCGCTTTTCTATCGTTGCCAACACCTTCGATATTCAATATTTTGCCTCTCCCGAACCGGGTATGGTTCACTCTGGCCCCTACAACTATTCCGGGGTCTATATCGGCCGAACTGGTGGGTGAAGATATCTCTGGTTTCAGCTTTCTCAATTTTCTAAGCTGATCCTCGTTGGGTTTTTGCACACTTGGCGGGGTACCGTTCTTCGGTTTCATTTGTCGAAGTTTACTTTTATCCACCTCTCCAAAAATATTTTTATCGATCATGGATTTATATCGGTACCCATCGTTTATAGGAGTCAGGTTTTCTACATATTTCTCCTCGATCTCCTCCAAAAACCTACTTGGTTCGGCATCTATTAATTTACCCCATCGGTATCGGTTTTGGGTATAGGTCAAGAAAGCCTGTTTTTCGGCCCGGGTGAGTGCTACATAGAACAATCTTCTCTCCTCTTCAAGCTCACTTCGTGTATTCATGCTCATCGCGGATGGAAACAGATCTTCCTCCATCCCCACAATATATACATACGGAAATTCCAGTCCTTTTGCCAAATGGATGGTCATTAAAGCCACCCTATCGTCATCCTCAACATCTTTGTCCATGTCTGTTGCCAGGGCCACATCTTCCAAAAACTCGGTCAAACTCCCCGTAGCATCAGCAATCTCTTTTTGGCCTTCAACAAAATCCTTGATTCCGTTCAAGAGTTCCTCAATATTCTCCATTCGGGCAATCCCTTCTGGGGTACCGTCCTTTTTAAACTCCAATAGCAAGCCTGTTTTTTTTGACACATGTTCGGCGAGGGCAAACGCATCCGACCCCTCGTTCATGATCTGAAAACTTTTGATCATGGTAACAAAATCCGTCAGTTTACGCTTGGTTCCGGCATTAATGTTCAGGTTGAGCCGGTCCAGGTTGTCCATTACCTCATAAATAGATCGTCCGTAATGGTTGGCAGCGACCACAAGCTTATCGATAGTTGTCTGGCCAATCCCCCTTGTAGGAAAGTTGATCACACGTTTTAGGGCTTCCTCGTCTTTTGGATTGATGACAAGCCGTAAATAGGCCAAAACGTCCTTGATTTCTTTTCTTTGATAGAAAGACAAGCCCCCATAAATTCGATAGGGAATATCCCGTTTTCGTAGGGCATCCTCTATGGCCCTGGATTGTGAATTGGTCCGGTACAGCACGGCAAATTCTCCATTTTGCATTTGATGCTGCATCTTGTTCTCAAAAATGGATCCTGCCACATAACGTCCTTCTTCTGCATCTGTGGGGCTGCGATGTATTTTTATGAGACCACCATCGTCGTTGGAGGTCCATACATTTTTCTCCAACTGGTTCTTGTTGTTCGCAATTATGGAGTTGGCCGCATTTACAATGTTCTTGGTAGATCTATAATTTTGCTCCAAACGGTACACGGCCACATTGTCGTAATCGCGCTGAAAGTTAAGGATGTTGCTGATATTCGCTCCTCGGAAAGAATAGATACTCTGCGCATCGTCTCCTACCACGCAAATATTTTGATACCTATCCGAAAGTGCTTTTACGATTAAATACTGGGAGTGGTTGGTATCTTGGTACTCATCTACCAAAATATATCTAAAACGGTCCTGATATTTCATCAACACCTCGGGAAAGCGGGTCAATAACTCATTGGTGCGCAAGAGCAGGTCGTCAAAATCCATAGCACCGGCCTTAAAGCAGCGATCCACATAATTTTGATAAATTTCTCCCAGCCTTGGCCGTTTGGCCATGGCGTCGGCCTCCATCAGCTCAGGATTTTGAAAATAGGCCTTTACCGTAATGAGACTGTTCTTATAGGACGAAATTCGGTTCTGGACTTGCTTATATTTGTAAATATCCTTATCCAGCCCCATTTCTTTAATAATCGATGCGATCAAACGTTGCGAATCTTGCGTGTCGTATATGGTAAAATTGCTCGGGAATCCAAGTTTATCGCCATCATATCGCAATAATTTGGCAAAAACGGAGTGGAACGTCCCCATCCATAAGTTTTTGGTCTCGGAGTTCCCAACTATGGTCGCAATCCGCTTTTTCATTTCGCGAGCCGCCTTATTGGTAAAGGTGAGTGCCAAAATATTAAAAGAGTCTACCCCCTGTTCCATTAGGTGGGCGATCCTGTAGGTAAGCACTCGGGTCTTTCCGGAACCGGCACCGGCAATTACCATTAATGGTCCATCTTTGTGCAGTACGGGGGCCCGCTGCGCATCGTTCAATTCATCTATAAAATTACTCAAGGGCCAGAAGCTTTTAAAAGTAGGTGTGAAATTAGCCATAAATGATCTTTTGCTAAAATCTAGCTTTCAATTTTTATAAACAGTGTTTTCGGAATTGGATGTAATTTTGAATATATTTAACAACTCAACTTATTTTGCTAATGAATTTTCAAAGATTACCCCTGTTCGTTTTAATTCTGTTTACATTTTATGGATATTCCCAATCTACCAAGGCCGGCCCGATCATTGAAGATTATGGTGCGGTATGGGAAATAGACAATCCTGATTTTGTGACCGATACAACACAGGAGTTCAAAGTAGCTTTTGATGTAAAGGATGGGCCTGAGTCGGATACCGAATTAAATCGAAATATCAATACGGTGGCGCGTTTTTTAAACATGCATGCCCAGAGCGGCGTACCGGTTTCTCAAATAAAAGCAGCACTAATAGTCCACGGAACTGCCGCAAGAAACTTATTAACGAACGAAGCCTACAAAAAAAGGTATGAAGCAGCCAACCCGAACCTTGAACTTGTTAAAAGTTTATTGGATGCGGGTGTGGAAGTAATCATG
Source organism: Flagellimonas alginilytica (assembly GCF_042134605.1). GTDB lineage: Bacteria > Bacteroidota > Bacteroidia > Flavobacteriales > Flavobacteriaceae > Flagellimonas > Flagellimonas alginolytica. The sequence goes on from NZ_CP169638.1 coordinate 3,576,071, forward strand.
TGCGGACAATCTTCCAAAACCAGAAGTCTTCCGAAGGAAGAATTGATTCCCGGAGTCAAGATTGCCCTCTCTGCAATGACGGCAAATATCCAGTTGCAGAACAATGGATATAGGCCTATTAAATTATAACCAACCTATTCAATTATGAAAAAAATACTACTACTTGCACTATGCTCCGCAAGTTTAACCATGTATGCCCAAGACCATGGGCTCGAAAAAGACATTGCCGCTGTTGAATCCAAGGTAATTGAATGGCGCCGTGATTTTCATCAAAATCCGGAACTGAGCAACAGGGAATTTAAAACCGCCGAAAAAATTGCCAAGCATCTAAAATCCTTAGGAATCGATGTTCAAACCGGAGTGGCCCATACAGGTGTAGTAGGTCTTTTAAAAGGTGACCACCCGGGTAAAGTAGTGGCCCTTAGGGCTGATATCGATGCGCTGCCTGTTACCGAAAGAAACGATCTTCCCTACAAATCTGAAGTCACCTCGGAATTTTTGGGACAGGAAGTCGGGGTAATGCACGCTTGCGGGCATGACACCCATATCGCAATTATGATGGGGGTAGCTGAAGTCTTATCCAACAATAAGGACAAAATTCATGGAACCATCAAATTTATATTCCAACCGGCCGAAGAAGGTGCCCCTCCGGGAGAAGAAGGTGGCGCAGAACTTATGGTGAAAGAAGGAGTTCTCGAAAACCCCAAAGTGGATGCCATTTATGGTTTGCACATTGGTTCCTACCTGCCTGTTGGCCATATTGCATATAAACCAGGAGGTGCTTTGGCAGCAGCACAGCGTTTTGTTGTAAAGATAAAAGGAAAACAATCGCACGGCTCACAACCTTGGGGCGGTGTAGATCCCATTTATGTGGCTTCCAAAATAGTAGATGGCTTTCAATCCATTATTAGCCGAGAATTGGAATTGACCAAGGAGGCGGCCGTAATCACGGTAGGAAAGATTTCCGGTGGTGTTCGTAACAATATCATTCCGGAAAGTGTCGAATTGGTTGGAACCATCCGAACGTTGGATTACGATATGCAAAAGCAGGTAAATACAAGGATGAAGGAAATGGCAGAGACCATCGCCAAAGCCTACAGAGCCGAAGCCACGGTGGAGATAGCCAAAGGTGTGCCGATCACTTATAATGACCCAGACCTTACCGCAAGCTCACTCTCCAGCCTTCAAAAAGTAGCGGGTACAGAAAATGTACACTTGATCAAAGCAATTACAGGAGCTGAGGATTTTTCTTTTTATCAGGAAAAAATACCCGGCTTCTTTTATATTTTGGGTGGAAAAGACCCCAATGCCGGCCCAGACGAACACTTTCCCCATCATACCCCAGATTTTAAAATTGATGATAGCGGACTTCAATTGGGCGTTAAGGCCATGACTGAAATTGCACTGGATTACCTGGACAGAAGCAAATAATATCCGATTATAATTAAACAAGTCCCAATATTCACCAACATTTGGAAATTGAATATTGGGGCTTCATATTTGTAACTATACTTTATACGACGTCAATGGAAGCATTTCTTGAATTTTTTGCCGGATTGCCCTGGTGGGCTTGGGTATTACTATTTCTGGTTTTGGTCGCTATTCGGGACATTTTTCTTCAGAAAGCCCATACGATCAGTCACAATTACCCTATAGTTGGACATTTACGGTATTGGCTCGAAAGTATAGGTCCGGAAATGCGACAGTATTTTGTGGCCAACAATAGGGAAGAACTGCCTTTTAACCGGATTGAACGCAGCTGGATCTATGCTTCGGCAAAAAAAGAAAATAATTATGAAGGCTTTGGCACCGATAGGGACATCTACAAACACCAACATATTTTTATAAAGAATGCGATGATCGGTTTCCAAATGCCGGAAAACCATCCAAACCACGCACATCCCTACTTTTTACCCTGTGCCAAAGTGATGGGCGTCCATAATAAACGAAGAAAACCCTATCGCCCCGCGTCCATTATCAATGTTTCGGCCATGAGTTTTGGTTCTTTGTCCGCCGCAGCCATCGAATCTTTGAACCGCGGTGTGGAAAAGTGCGGAGCCTACCATAATACTGGAGAAGGTGGCCTATCCCCCTATCACAAACAAGGAGGGGACGTTATTTTTCATTTTGGGACAGGATATTTTGGTGTCCGCTCAAAAGATGGTGGGTTTTCCATGGAAAAACTTAAAATTTTGGTAGATGAAAACCCCTGTATCAAAGCTATAGAAATAAAACTTTCGCAAGGTGCCAAACCCGGAAAAGGGGGTGTTCTGCCAGGATCTAAGATTACCCCGGAACTAGCGGAAATTCGAGGTGTTGAAGTAGGAAAGGATGTAATTTCTCCTCCCACTCACAAAGCATTTTCCACAATTCCGGAGTTAATGGACTTTATTGAATCCATTGCCGAGGAAACAGGATTGCCCGTAGGAATTAAGGGCGCCATCGGGAAAATAGACCAATGGCAAGAACTTGCCGATTTGATGAAGAAAACGGGCAAAGGCCCCGATTTTATCACCATTGATGGTGGCGAAGGGGGAACCGGAGCTGCCCCTCCGAGCTTTGCCGATCATGTATCGCTACCGTGGTCCTACGGATTTTCATCGGTGTACAAATTGTTCCTGGAACATGGATTAACAGATAGGATCGTGTTCATTGGAAGTGGAAAATTGGGCTTTCCTGGAAAAGCAGCAATGGCATTTGCCATGGGTGCGGATTGCATTAATGTTGCCCGAGAGGCCATGATGAGTATTGGATGCATACAGGCACAGGTATGCCATACCAATAGGTGCCCTGCTGGTGTCGCCACACAGAGTAAATGGCGCCAGAGCGGGATCAACATCCCTTTAAAATCCGATAGGCTGGCACAATACTTTAACACTTTTAAAAAAGAATTTTTAGAAATTACCCATGCTGCCGGTTACGAGCATCCTTGTCAATTTAATATGGAAGATGTCCAGGTAAATGTGGATGATGATTATCTTAGCAGCGACATTAGAAGAGTGTACAAGTATCAAAAAGAGAAAGTACCTTTTAATTCCATGCAAGAATTTTACGAATGTGAGCACCTTGGTGGAAAAGCAGCAATGGAAAAAGTTTAATGATCCAAACCCAAATAATTTTAAATATACAATTACGCTACTTATGAAAAAAAGTTTACTCCCAATCCTATTTTTAGTTGTTTCGACAAGTACATTTTCTCAACGAAAAAGTGAACTATTTGCCGAAATCGATACCCTTAAAAGTAGAATCTCTCAAGTAGAACAGGAATTGGCAAAGGCAAAACGAGAAATATCATCCAGCAGTGCCGAAGCAGAGGCCCTTAAAACAGAAAATGCAAGTTTACGAGATGCCAATGCCACCCTTTTGGGCAACTTGAGCAACTTTTCGGAACTATCCAAACAAAACTCAGAAAACGTTAACAAGGCCATGGCGGCCCTCGCAAGAAAAGAAAAGCAACTTAGTGGTATCAATGACATGATATCCGCCAACGACTCGACAGCCATTGTGTCTTTGACACGGATAAAACAAACCTTGGGAGAAAATGCCAAAGTAGCTGTAGAAGGAGGTATAATTAGCATTGGCAGCAGTTTAAACGTTCTTTTTGGCTCCGATACATCGTCCGAATTAACAGGGGAGGGAAAAACCTGGTTGGCCGGAATAGCCAATATTATTAAAAGCAACCCCAATTTTAAGGCCGAAGTGGAGGGATTGAACATTACCGGTGAATTTGGATCAACGTACAATCAAGTGGCATCGGTAGCTACGGAATTGGTGACGAATTTGGAAATCCCAGCAGAGAACATTGCAATTTCTGCAAAAGATGGCAATTTCAAAGAAGGAATCAATATTAAGCTCCAGCCCAACTACAAAGCATTTTACGCACAGGCCAAAGAAAGCGCCAAGGCAGCGCAATAACCTATTAAAAAAATACTTTTTAGAATTTTGATGCGTTGTAGGTAGTGTAAAATCAACAAAAACCAAACTACCTTATGAGTGGAGATCAAATCCTTCAGTTATTTGCTTATTTGTTACCAGCGGTTGTTACCGGTGCCGTAGCCTTCTACTTTTTTAGATTGCACACCCGAAACGAAGACGGGCGCAGACGTTTTTTACTGCATAAAGATTCGCAAAAGGAAACATTGCCCATCCGGTTACAGGCGTACGAACGTATGGCGCTATTCTTGGAGCGGATCACCTTGAACAATCTTGTGGTACGGGTCGCTCCCAAGGGCAAGAACAAAAGTGATTACGAAAATCTATTGATCAAACAAATCGAGAATGAATTTGAGCATAATCTGTCCCAACAGATATACATGTCCGATTCTTGCTGGAACATTATCAAAACTGCAAAAAATACGACCATTCAAATTATTCGATCGGCCGGAATGAGCGAGACAGATTCTCCGGACAAGCTTAGGGAGGACATTCTTAACCAGACCATGGAGAAAGAATCCCCATCCAACGCTGCTTTAGCCTATGTTAAAAAAGAGGTGAGCGATCTTTGGAAATAAGCTATTCCTGCTTTTCTGGCTCAATTGGGCTTGTTTCATCGTTCTTGTTCTTGGCATATAAATACCCACGTTTCCACCACAAGGTCATTCGGTCCTTATTGAACACCAAGGAGTTTGTGGTGAGAACAGTAGGTGTATAGTAAAAATTGATAATGGCATTTTTTTGATTCGCCACCAATTTTCCTATTCTAATATTTTGATTTTCTATCCGATCCAGCATAAACCCAAAAATTGTAGTGATCAGATCAAAGGGGTTTTTGGAGGACATACGGTTCAAATGATTTACTTCGGTATGAAGCACAACAACATCAACCTCCGTGGCGCCACGATTTAAGGCCTCTTCAATGGGTACCAATGAGCCCAATCCACCATCTGCATACTCACATCCGTTCTTCTTCACTAAGCTCATAAACGGCGTATAGTTGGAAGAGATCCAAATCCAGTCACAAAATTCTTCGTAAGTACAATCGTTAATCGACTTATATTCCACTTGGTTCAAGGATAGGTTGGACACCGTGACCACTACGTCCGTATTACCATGTTTTAACTCATTAAACTCGTCCTCGGTTATAGAGCGTCGTATCAATTTTCTAAGATTTTCGCTTTCTCCGAAGGTCTTTTTCCCTTTAATAAAATTTCGAATCACGTTCCAATGGTTTATGGCTATGATCTCTACACCGTGTTTTTTCTTGATGATAAACGGACAATTATTGAAGATACTATCCTGGTTCACATTGGAATAAATATTCTTGATCTTATCCAGTTTGTTCAGCGCCAAATGGGAAATCAACAAGCTGCCAGTGGAGGTGCCGACGAACAGATCGTACTCGTGCTTGGCCTCTTGGATCAAAAACTGGGCAACACCGCCCGCAAAGGCTCCTTTGCTACCTCCTCCGGAAATCACCAATGCCCTCATTCACCTATAGTTTTTTCCAAATATTGTTTTTCTTGCTGACTTAGCAAAGGGTATATGCGTTTAATCCTTGCCGTATTTTCGTCGGACTGCAGAAACTCCTTTAAGAGGCTTCTGGCCGATTTTTTAAAATGCCAAACATGATGCCCGCATGCTTCTATCAGGTTTTTCAGTACCATATCGTTAAATCCACCGATATTTTTTAAATACTGGAAAGCCATCATACGGGTCTCAAAATGATGTTCAGCTCCCGTTAATTCGCTTAACTCGTTAAAATAGTTTGCTTTGGTGTCCGGCCTGTATTCGGGAGTTACCAAGGCCAACGTTAACCATAGTATTCGAATATTCTTGTTGGGAAAGCCCTTAATTCCATCCGTTTCATCAAGATATTTGGTTCTGTGCTCCGGGAAATCAGTCCATAAACGGTACAGGGCAGCTTCAATGGTCGTATAACTTTTATCTCGCAAAAGATTCTCAATACTCACCCTTAGCTCCGGTGGTATTTTATTTAAGGAAAGTACCACGGCCTGTCTTGCCTTTATATCTTCGGAAGCTATAATTTCACTTAATAATTGAGTTGGCATTGCTTCTCCATAATCTAAAATAAGGTTTTCCTTTAAGTGGATTGAAGATAAAGTGCTCCAGTTTCTTACCAAAATTTCCTCGGTGCCCTCCGGTTCTTGGGCTATCTGTTTGTTAAGTTCAAAATACGTTCTGATTGAGCTGTTTCTATCTTTCAAAAACATAATGGCTTCTTCAAAGGGGAAATCCGGGTTTTCCAGCCACAATGCTTCAAAATCCGAAAGATCAGTGCCCGATTCCTCTTCCATTTCTTCTATAAAATTGGGTATGGTCACATTTTTAAAGGCGAATTTGTTCAAATAATTGCGCACTCCTTTTTTAAAGGCCATCTTCCCTACCCGCTCTTGAAGCATAACCAATGCCCACGCTCCTTTTTCATAGAAGGTAAGACTCCCTGCATTCGGATTCCAAAGCGCCTCGCCCTGATCCTCTTCGGAAAAGCTTTTCAAGGCTTCTGCGGTCCCCAACAATTTCCAATAATAGTGATCATCGCCAAAAATGTGTTTTTCTGCTAAATAGGCATAAAATGTAGCAAACCCCTCGTGCAGCCAATGATGTTCGCTACTGGTCTCCGTTACCAAATTGCCAAACCATTGATGAGCGAGTTCGTGGGCATTAACGTTAACATAGTTTTTATCCACAAAAGCAGTTGAATCCACAACATATTGATTTGAAAAAATTGTGCACGTCGTGTTTTCCATCCCAGCGTACAGAAAATCGTGAACAGGCACCTGCTTGTAATTTTGCCAAGGATAGGCCACGCCAATTCGGTTTTCCAAAAAGTCGAATATGCGCTTACTGTACCGATAAGTTGGTTCCGCATTAAGGCTATCCTTAGGCTCATAATAGAGTTCCATGGGGATTCCGGAGGATGATTCCATGGTTTCCATCTTATAGTTACCAATGGCAAAACCGATCAAATAACTGCTCATGGGCTTCTCCATATCAAACTGCCACATATATCCGTTGGAATTGGGCAATGTTTCCTTCTTGAGAAGATTACCGTTGGCGATTACGGTATAATCCTCTCTTAAAATGATTTTAAGATCAAACTCTACCTTTTCGGTCATATCATCAAAACTGGGCAACCAATGACTGGTGTACTTGCCCTGCCCTTGCGTCCATACCTGTTCATTGCCATCTACGGCATCGTCCCAACCTAGAAAATATACCGTTTGTTCAGGTTTTGCCACATAATCCATGGAAACGATATGCTCCTCCCCTTCTTTCATTTCGTTTTTGATCATAATTCTCTTGCCATTGTAATCGAAATCGATTTTTACACCATCAAAAGAAACATTAAAAAAATCCATGCTCACAGCATCAAAAAAAACGGAATCCACATCCTCGAGCAAATTAAAATGATAAGAAACACTACCCTTTATCTGTTTATCGACAGGTGTGGGTTCAATTAAAATATCGGCTCGTAGAAAATCCACTTTATCCTGGATCTGAGCGGATAAAAACTTTGAGAACAGGAAAAAAACGATTACGGGGCTCAGCTTCATACCATCATCTTATCAAAAGTCTATCCAAAATACATATTTTAGTTCGATGAATCCCAATTTTCTACAAACTCCCATCGCCTATTTAAAAGGTGTCGGTCCCAATCGGGCCGATACCCTAAAGACCGAATTGGGCATTGAGACCTTTAGGGACCTGCTACATCTGTTCCCCAATCGCTATTTGGACAAGACGAGCTACTACAAGATCAATCAATTGCAACCCAGCGGTGCCGATGTACAAGTAGTGGGTAAAATTGTGCATATAAAAACCGTAGAGCAAAAACGTGGAAAGCGTTTGGTAGCCACTTTTGTGGATGAAACCGGACAAATGGAACTGGTCTGGTTCCGGGGCCATAAATGGATCAGGGAAAATTTAAAATTGAACGAACCCTACGTGGTTTTTGGCAGAGTGAACAAATATGGAAGTACATTCTCCATGCCACACCCCGAAATGGAAACCTTGCAAAAGCATGAGCAGGGCGTAAAATTGACCATGCAGCCCATTTATCCTTCCACAGAAAAATTAAGTAATAAGGGTATTACCAACCGCGTACTGGGCAAAATGATCCAACAATTGTTTTTGGAATGCGGGGGCAAGTTTCAAGAATCTTTGTCGCCCGGTATTCTAGATGAACTGAAGTTGATATCGAAAAGTTCCGCTCTTTTTAATATACATTTTCCGAAAAACCAGGAGCTCCTGGCCAAAGCACAGTTTCGGTTAAAGTTTGAAGAGTTGTTTTTTGTGCAATTACAGCTCATTTCCAAAAAAATGCTCCGCAAGAAAAAAATCAAAGGAATGCCGTTTGATGCCGTAGGTGAAAGGTTTACCGAGTTTTTTGAGAACCATCTTCCTTTTGAATTGACCAACGCCCAGAAAAGGGTCATTAAGGAAATCCGGAACGATTTGGGCAGCAACGCCCAAATGAACCGACTTTTACAGGGCGATGTGGGTTCGGGAAAGACTATTGTGGCATTGATGTGCATGTTATTGGCGATTGACAATGGTTTTCAAGCCTGCTTGATGGCCCCAACAGAGATTTTGGCGACACAACACTACAACGGACTCAAAGAACTGTTGGAAAACATGGACGTCAAAATTGCCTTATTGACGGGCTCTACCAAGAAATCCGAACGCACTTTGCTTCACAATCAACTGGAAAATGGCAATTTGAACATATTAGTGGGCACCCACGCGGTTTTGGAGGATAAAGTCCAGTTTAAAAACCTCGGCTTGGCCATCGTGGACGAACAACACCGTTTTGGCGTGGCGCAACGCTCCAAGCTTTGGCATAAAAATCAGACGCCCCCTCACATTTTGGTGATGACTGCGACTCCGATCCCGAGAACCTTGGCCATGAGTCTGTACGGGGATTTGGACATCTCGGTAATTGATGAACTCCCTCCTGGCCGAAAACCCATTAAAACAGTACATCGCTTTGACAGTAACCGCTTGAAAGTATTTAGGTTCATCAAAGATGAAATCAAAAAAGGGCGACAAATTTATGTAGTATACCCACTGATCCAAGAGTCCGAAGCTTTGGATTACAAGGACTTAATGGACGGCTATGAGAGCATCGTACGCGACTTTCCTCAGCCCGAGTATCAAATTTCAATAGTGCACGGAAAAATGAAGCCAGCCGACAAGGACTATGAAATGGAGCGTTTTGTTAAAGGAGAAACCCAGATCATGATTGCTACAACGGTAATCGAGGTAGGTGTAAACGTACCCAATGCCTCTGTAATGATCATTGAAAGTGCTGAACGTTTCGGCCTTTCCCAATTGCACCAGCTTCGAGGGCGTGTAGGCCGAGGTGCCGAACAAAGCTTTTGTATTTTAATGACGGGCAACAAACTTTCCGAGGATTCCAAGACCCGTTTACAGACCATGGTGCGCACCAATGATGGTTTTGAAATTGCGGAGGTCGACCTTAAACTACGTGGACCCGGCGATTTAATGGGTACGCAACAGAGCGGTATGCTCAATCTTAAGATTGCTGATATTGTGAAAGACAATCAAATCCTGAAAACAGCCCGTTACCATGCCATTCAATTGCTGAAAGACGACCCTAGACTGGAAAAAGCGGAAAATGTACCTATTTTAAACGCCTATTCCATAATTATGGCCAATAAAACCATTTGGAATTATATAAGTTAACAGCGATTTAGGTTTGTAATCAACAAATTGCACAATCCTGCCAATATCTTCGTTACAAACTGAAAATCAACCTGTAAGATTTATTCAATTTAAAAACAGCTCATTGAAATAGCGGTTGAACATCGTAATTTTAGTACTGACCAAAATTCATTTCTACACACAATTTTTAACTTCGTAGGCTTACAAAATATCGATGACACAATGAGCAAGACATTATTTGATAAGGTTTGGGATTCGCATGTGGTAAAACATATCGAGAATGGCCCGGATGTACTTTTTATAGATAGGCACCTAGTTCACGAAGTAACGAGCCCCGTAGCCTTTTTAGGCTTAAAAAATAGAGGAATAAAAGTGTTATACCCGGAACGCACCTTTGCAACCGCTGATCACAACACCCCTACCCGAAACCAACACTTGCCCGTTAAGGACCCCTTGTCCGCAAATCAGTTAAAGGCCTTGGAAGAGAATGCCAATGCACACGGTATCCCCTACTGGGGACTGGGTCATGAGAAAAACGGAATCGTACACGTAATTGGTCCGGAAAATGGAATAACACTGCCCGGGGCAACGATTGTTTGTGGGGATTCCCACACCTCTACCCACGGCGCATTTGGGGCCATTGCATTCGGAATCGGAACCAGCGAAGTGGAAATGGTACTGTCCACGCAGTGCATCATGCAACCAAAACCCAAAAGTTTGCGCATCAATATAAATGGAGAATTGAGCAAAGCCGTAACACCAAAAGATGTGGCGCTTTTCATCATTTCCAAATTATCCACATCCGGCGCCACCGGCTATTTTGCCGAATATGCTGGCGATGTTTTCAAAAATATGTCGATGGAAGGTCGTATGACGGTCTGCAACCTGAGTATTGAAATGGGCGCGCGCGGAGGTATGATCGCCCCTGACGAAACCACATTTGAGTACATTAAAGGAAGAGAGTACACCCCAAAAGGTAAAGATTGGGATACGGCCATGGACTACTGGAGTACTCTATATTCTGATGACGATGCAGAGTTCGATAAAGAAATTACTTTTAATGCCAGCGAGATAGAACCCATGATCACTTTTGGCACCAACCCAGGAATGGGCATCGGAATTAGCAAGGACATTCCTACCGCTGCAAGTATTGATGGCTCAGCTGCCACCTACAAAAAATCCTTGGAATATATGGACTATAATGAAGGTGAGGCCATGGTGGGCAAACCCATTGACTTTGTGTTCCTTGGAAGCTGCACCAACGGTAGAATTGAAGATTTTAGAGCTTTCGCTTCCATCATCAAAGGAAGGAAAAAAGCGGACAACGTGACCGCTTGGTTGGTTCCCGGTTCACACAAAGTGGAAGAAGCTATCAGAGAAGAAGGCATCTTGGATATTTTGACCGAAGCCGGATTTGAATTGAGAGAGCCCGGCTGTTCTGCTTGCTTGGCCATGAACGATGATAAGATTCCCGCTGGCAAATATGCGGTAAGCACCTCCAACAGAAACTTTGAGGGACGACAAGGGCCAGGAGCTCGTACTTTGTTGGCGAGTCCTTTGGTGGCCGCAGCAGCAGCTGTTACCGGAAAAGTAACCGACCCAAGGGAATTAATGCAAGAAGAAGTTTTAGCTTAACAATAATAATTTACAATGAGCAATAATCAATTATCAATGAACAATCCATTGGTAATTGAAGATTGATAACTGATAATTAAAAGAAAAATGGCTTACGATAAATTCAACATACTAACAAGTTCCGCGGTACCCTTACCAATTGAAAACGTGGATACGGACCAGATTATCCCCGCACGATTCCTAAAAGCTACCGAGCGTAAAGGTTTCGGGGACAATTTATTCCGTGATTGGAGATATAATTCTGATGACACACCCAAAGAACAATTTGTACTCAACAATCCTATCTATTCTGGCAAAATATTGGTAGGAGGAAAAAACTTTGGTTCCGGTTCCTCTAGGGAGCACGCAGCATGGGCGGTGTACGATTACGGCTTCCGTTGTGTGGTGTCCAGTTTTTTTGCCGATATCTTTAGGAATAACTGTTTGAACATTGGAGTGCTCCCCGTTCAGGTGAGCCCAGAGTTCTTGGATAAAATTTTCAAGGCCATTGAGGCCGACCCAAAAACCGAGTTAGAGGTAAATCTCCCGGAACAAAAAATTACCATTTTGGCTTCTGGTGAAAGTGAAAATTTCGAAATCAACAATTACAAAAAAGAAAATATGCTCAATGGTTTTGATGATATCGACTATTTGCTGAATATCCAGAAAGACATTGAGAAATACGCTGAAAGCACGCCTTTATAACCCATCGCCTGGAACACTACGGCATTAAAAAATGAAAACACGCATCATAGAAATAATGGACACCACCCTACGGGATGGTGAACAAACCTCTGGGGTTTCCTTTTCGGCTTCGGAAAAACTCACCTTGGCCAAACTCCTGCTGGAAGAACTCAAGGTAGACCGTATTGAGGTGGCCTCTGCCCGTGTGTCGGAAGGAGAACTACAGGCGGTTAAAAACATTACAGATTGGGCGGCGGCAGAAGGTTATATCTCCAAAGTGGAGGTTTTGACCTTCGTGGATAAAGGGGTGTCTCTTAAATGGATGCAAGAAGCCGGGGCAAAAGTTCAGAACTTGCTAACAAAGGGTTCATTGAATCATTTAACCCACCAACTCAAAAAGACTCCAGAACAGCATTTTAGTGAAATTCAATCAGTAATTGAAAAAGCTAAAGAATTGGGCATTGAAACCAATGTGTATCTGGAGGATTGGAGCAATGGAATGCGAAATTCCAAAGACTATGTGTTTCAGTTTTTGGATTTCTTGACCCAACAACCCATCAAGCGAGTTCTGCTTCCAGACACCTTGGGCGTATTGACCCATACGGAAACCGGCGCGTTTTTCAAGGAAATAATTGAAAGGTATCCAAACACCCATTTTGATTTTCATGGACATAACGATTACGATTTGAGTGTAGCGAACGTGATGGAAGCGTTGAAAGCTGGTGCCCACGGATTGCACCTAACTGTTAATGGAATGGGAGAACGTGCAGGCAATGCTCCTTTGGCTAGCGCCGTGGCGGTAATCAACGATTTTTTACCGGAGATCAAGATTGGTGTAAAGGAATCATCCCTATACAAAGTAAGTAAATTGGTGTCTGCCTTTACCGGTTTCGGCATACCTGACAACAAACCTATTGTTGGAGACAACGTATTTACACAAACTGCTGGCATACATGCGGATGGAGACAGTAAAAAGAATCTTTACTTTAATGATCTATTACCCGAACGTTTTGGTAGAAAACGCAAATATGCCCTAGGCAAAACCTCAGGAAAAGCCAATATTCAAAAGAACCTTCAAGAGCTTGGACTGACCTTGAACGATGACGAACTGAAAAAAGTCACGGAGCGAATCATCGAGCTTGGCGACAAAAAAGAACGCGTCACCAAAGATGACCTCCCTTATATCATTTCAGATGTTCTCGATAGCGACCTCCACCAACAAAAGGTTTTTGTGAAATCGTACGTACTGACACATTCCAAAGGTTTAAAACCCTCTACTACCCTTTCCATAGAAATCGAAGGGAAGACCTATGAGGAAAATGCCCAGGGCGATGGACAATTTGATGCTTTTATCAATGCATTGAAAAAGGTGTATAAAAAAGAAGGAAGGGGATTGCCCAAATTAGTGGATTATGCTGTGCGCATACCTCCGGGCAGTAATTCCGATGCACTTTGTGAGACCATCATAACATGGCAGACCAAAGAAAAAGACTTTACTACCCGTGGGCTCGATTCAGACCAAACGGTATCTGCCATCAAGGCCACAGAAAAAATGCTCAATCTGGTTTGACACTAAAAAAGATAACTATCAACCAACAACGATAATCGAATAACAAGAAAAAATGAAACTAAACATAGCGCTCTTGGCCGGAGATGGAATTGGCCCCGAAGTAATTGATCAAGCCGTAAAAGTATCAGATGCCGTAGCCGCAAAATTCGGTCACGAAATAAGCTGGACCCCTGCCCTAACAGGTGCCGCAGCGATTGATGCCGTTGGCGAACCTTACCCGGACGAAACCCACGAAGCCTGTGTTGCAGCCGATGCCGTTCTTTTTGGCGCCATTGGTCATCCGCGTTTTGACAATGACCCTTCCGCCAAGGTACGGCCTGAGCAAGGCTTGTTGAAAATGCGTCAAAAATTGGGATTGTTCGCCAATGTTAGACCAACTTTCACCTTTCCATCACTGATAGACAAATCACCATTGAAAAGAGAGCGTATCGAAGGAACTGATCTAGTGTTTCTTCGAGAATTGACCGGAGGCATCTACTTTGGAAAACGAGGTCGCGAAGACAACAACAATACTGCTTACGATACTTGCACCTATACACGTGCCGAAGTGGAGCGCCTGGCCAAAAAAGGCTTTGAAATGGCGATGCAACGTTCCAAAAAGCTTTGTTGCGTGGACAAGGCCAACGTTTTGGAAACTTCGCGTTTGTGGAGGGAAACAGTTCAGAAATTGGAAAAGGACTATCCAGAAGTGGAAGTATCCTATGAATTTGTGGATGCCGTGGCCATGCGTTTGGTGCAATGGCCAAGTGCTTATGACGTACTGATTACAGAAAACTTGTTTGGTGATATTTTAACGGATGAAGCTTCGGTGATTTCAGGATCTATGGGATTGATGCCTTCTGCATCATTGGGCGAAAAAACATCTTTGTTCGAACCTATCCACGGTTCTTATCCGCAAGCTGCCGGAAAAGACATTGCCAATCCTTTGGCCACCGTACTTTCTGCAGCAATGATGTTTGAAACGGCATTTGGACTTAAGCACGAAGCTGAAGCTATTCGCGAAGTAGTGAACAAGTCCTTGGCCGAAGGAGTTGTGACCGAAGATCTTGCCGATGGTGGAAAAGCTTACAAAACCAGCGAAGTTGGAAATTGGTTGGCTGAACACATTTAATCAACCCCACATAAAAACCAAAAAGAAAGCCCCGAGGTTCGGGGCTTTCTTATTTTTATAAAAAATTTAATCTTCAACTATTTTTTTACTATTCCACAATCACGATGCGTCATTCTGAATTTATTTCAGAATCTCATCACTTTAGTATTCCTATCTAAGTGAGAACCTGAAACGAATTCAGGTTGACAATAATTCTATTTTGCTTAGAACTTTTTGCCGTTCTCGATGCTTTTTTATAAAATATAGTCCGTACTCAAAAAGTTGCTCACTTTGGCTTCCATTAATTGTTCTACGGTCTGGTTGTTCAAGCTGTTGTCCTTAAATGCTACAAAGGTTCGGATGGAGAACGAACGCAAAGCATCGTGAACACTTAATGTAGATTGCGCAGAATCTTTTCTTCCTGTAAACGGATATACATCTGGCCCACGTTGGCAAGAGCTGTTCAGGTTTACACGACACACCAAGTTTGCCAACGTATCGATAAGTGGCGAAAGGGTATAGACATCCTTTCCGAACAAGCTTACCTGTTGCCCGTAGTTGGATTCCGCCATATCATCCAAGGGCTCTTCAATATCTTGGAACGAGAGTACTGGGATAATTGGCCCAAATTGCTCTTCTTGGTACACTCGCATATCTTTTGTCACTGGATATAATACAGCTGGCCATATATAATTATCAAAATGTTTTCCTCCTTTTTTGTTGATGATTTTAGCTCCTTTTGCCAAGGCATCGTCCAACAATTCCTGAATATATGCAGGCTTATCGGGTTCCGGAAGCGGGGTCAGATTCACACCGTCATCCCAGGGATTTCCGAATTTTAATCCATCTACTTTTTCAGCAAATCGCTTTAAAAACTCATCTTTTACTTCATCGTGGACATAGACTACCTTTAGAGCGGTACAGCGCTGCCCATTGAAGGACAAGGTGCCCGAAATACACTCATTAATGGTCAAATCCAACTCGGCATCGGGAAGTACAATGGCCGGATTCTTGGCTTCCAAGCCCAAGACCAAACGCAACCTATTGCTTTTAGGGTGCTGCTCTTGTAAAGCATTGGCCGACTTGCTGTTCCCTATCAGTGCCAATACATCTACCTTGCCTGTTTGCATTATGGGCGCCGCAACGGCTCTGCCCCTACCAAAAAGTATATTTACCACTCCTTTAGGAAAACTACTCTGAAATGCCTCCAAAAGAGGCGTGATCAATAAAACCCCATGCTTTGCCGGCTTAAAAATGGTGGTGTTCCCCATAATTATGGCTGGAATCAATAAAGCAAAAGTTTCGTTCAAGGGATAATTATAGGGCCCAAGACATAAAACCACACCAAGAGGCCCTCTTCGGATATGCGCGTATACCCCATCATGTTTCTGGAATTTGGCACAATCCCTATCCAATTGTTTGTAATCCTCAATAGTATCGTAAATATACTCTACGGTGCGATCAAACTCCTTATAAGAATCGGGCTTGGATTTACCAATTTCCCACATCAACAGCTTAACCACTTGCTCGCGCTTCTGCTCCATTTTCTTCACAAAGGTTTCCATGCATTCAATTCGATCTTTTACCTTCATGGTAGGCCAGAGACCTTGACCCCTATCATATGCCTTCAAGGCAGAATCTAATGCTTCCAAGGCTTCGGGCTCCCCCATATCGGGAACACTGCCCAATGTAGTCGGAGCATATTCCTCCGTTGAGGATATCGTGGAAATCACGGAACTGGTTGCTCCGTCCCATTTGCGCAACTCCCCGTTGACCAAATATGTTTTTTGATGAATTTTTTCAGTAATCTGAAATGCTTCTGGTATTGCTTTTGTTGCCATTTAATGTTCTTTTTATTTGAATTCCGGTATTATATCTTTCATCCCATCCACACAAAACTAGCATAAAAAAAAGCTAAGAACACTTGGTTTTACACCTATTGAACATCTATATCGATGGAGAAACAAAATTTTAATTATACTATTTAAAAATGTTGGCGGCATCACACCAAATATTGGAACAGATCAGGTTTATTGTTAAGATAATCCCCAAAAAAATTGTTGCTTTTCATCCGTTGAATCAAAGGCTCCAAATCATCTGGTGATTTTAGTTCCACCCCAACAATGGCTGGGGCATTTTCCCTGCTCGATTTTTTGGAGTATTCAAAATGCGTGATGTCGTCATCTGGACCTAAAATATCGACAACAAATTCCTTTAGCGCACCGGGTCGCTGTGGGAATCTCACAATAAAATAATGCTTTAGTTGGGCATAGAGTAAAGCCCTTTCTTTAATTTCGGCAGTACGGGTAATATCGTTATTGCTTCCGCTCACCACACAAACCACATTTTTGCCCCTTATTTCTTCCTTAAAATAGTCCAATGCAGCAATGGTCAAAGCTCCAGCAGGTTCTACAACAATAGCATCCCTATTGTAAAGATCTAATATAGTCTGGCATACTTTCCCTTCGGGAACGGCTACCATTTTGTGCAGATATTCTTTGCAAATGGGATAGGTCAATGACCCCACTTTCTGGACCGCTGCCCCATCGATGAACTTATCGATGTTTTCCAGTTCCACCAATTCCCCTTTTTCAATGGATTGGAGCATGGACGGTGCCCCTCCGGGCTCCACTCCTATTATTTTGGTATTGGGTGACAATGCTTGGAATGTACCACAAAGTCCCGATGCCAATCCTCCGCCGCCAACGGCCACAAAAACATAATCGATCGGCTCGCTGGATTGCTGTAAAATCTCCAGGCCCACAGTTGCCTGCCCCTCGATCGTTTTTTCATCATCAAAGGGATGGACAAAGGTTTTGCCTTTCTGTTTGCAGAAAAATTCAGCTGCCTTTTTGGAATCGTCAAAGGTATCCCCTTCCAGGACCACATCTACCCACTCCCCTTCAAACATCTTGGTCTGGTCTATTTTTTGTTTTGGGGTCACCACCGGCATATAAATAGTCCCTTTTACTTTTAAATGACTACAGGCAAAGGCAACGCCCTGAGCGTGGTTCCCTGCGCTGGCACAGACCACACCACTATCCAGTTGTTTTTGACTTAGGGAGCTAATTTTATTGTACGCACCACGGATTTTGTAACTGCGTACTCTGTGAAGGTCTTCGCGTTTAAGAAAAATATTGGCCCCATAAGCTTTGGAATAGCGGATACTTCGTTGCAATGGCGTTTCCTCCGCCACTTGGGCAATGGTCTTCGCAGCTTGGTAAATATCCGCTATTTGCGGAAAATATGTTTCCACAGTTTTGCTCATGGGACCAAAGGTTTTTATCCGATCGGCTTCATCGCCGTCATCGATGCACGCAATCTGGAGCCAACCACTTCCACATCGTGCTCACGGATAGCTTTGTTTACGGCTATCAATCTTACGTTGTCCACACCATTATCTTTGCCTTCACCAAAATGCTTACCAATGATATCAGTCTCCACTTTCTTCATAAAATCGGTCAAAAGCGGCTTACATGCATGATCGAACAAATAACAACCGTACTCTGCCGTATCGGAGATTACACGGTTCATTTCGAACAATTTCTTTCTTGCAATGGTGTTGGCAATCAATGGCGTCTCGTGCAAAGATTCGTAATAAGCAGACTCGCCAATAATTCCGGATTCGGTCATGGTCTCATAGGCCAATTCCACACCAGATTTTACAAAAGCCACCATCAAGACCCCATTATCGTAATATTCTTGCTCGGAGATGTCCATATCGCCTGCCGGTGTTTTTTCAAAAGCGGTCTCGCCAGTGGCAGCCCTCCAGTCCAATAGGTTTTTGTCTCCATTGGCCCAATCTTCCATCATTGTTTTGGAAAAATGTCCGC
The DNA here is from genome assembly GCF_042134605.1 of Flagellimonas alginilytica. Taxonomy (GTDB): domain Bacteria; phylum Bacteroidota; class Bacteroidia; order Flavobacteriales; family Flavobacteriaceae; genus Flagellimonas; species Flagellimonas alginolytica. Next base: position 3,594,507 of record NZ_CP169638.1, read on the forward strand.
TCATAATGTCATCCATGTGTTTTTGGAACAAGGGACGCATGATCTCTTTCAACTCTTCTGCCAAATCAAAAGCTTTGATTTTAGCTGGATTGGACAAACGGTCCATCATATTGGTAATTCCTCCTTGTTTCAATCCTTCTGTAATGGTTTCCCATCCGTATTGAATCAATTTGGATGCATAGGCTTCATCGATACCTTTTTCAACCATTTTATTGAAAGAAAGGATAGATCCTGTCTGCAACAAACCACAAAGAATGGTCTGCTCACCCATCAGATCCGACTTTACTTCCGCCACAAATGATGATTCAAGAACTCCCGCTTTATCTCCACCTGTTCCTGCAGCATAGGCTTTAGCTTGTTCCAAACCTTTTCCTTCCGGATCGTTTTCTGGATGAACGGCGATCAGGGTCGGTACACCAAAACCTCTTTTGTACTCTTCACGCACCTCGGAACCTGGACTTTTGGGCGCCACCATGATCACGGTAATGTCCTCACGAATTTGCATTCCTTCTTCCACAATATTGAAACCGTGGGAATAGGACAAGGTCGCTCCTTTCTTCATTAAGGGCATAACAGTGCTCACCACATTGGTGTGTTGCTTGTCCGGAGTAAGATTGATGACCAAATCGGCTGTTGGAATCAACTCTTCATAAGTTCCCACCACAAAATTGTTCTCAACGGCATTTTTATAGGATTGTCTTTGTTCTTTGATAGCTGCTGGACGTAGGGCATACGAAATATCCAATCCAGAGTCGCGCATGTTCAACCCTTGGTTCAGTCCCTGGGCGCCACATCCAACAATTACAATTTTCTTTCCTTTTAGTGCGGTAACACCATCAGCGAACTCGCTGGAGTCCATAAATCTACATTTTCCCAATTGGGTCAATTGTTCGCGAAGTGATAGTGAATTAAAGTAATTTGCCATTTTTGATATTTGATTTTATCTATTTAGTTTTCTTGAAATTCCTGTAGCATTTCGGTTATCGGCATGGTTGCTTTGGTTACTGTTATCCTGCCCGATCTAACAAACTGCATTATGCCGTATGGTTCCAGCGCATCGTACATTTCGTCGATTTCGTGTCTACGACCTGTTTTGGCCAAGGCAAAAAATTCACGATTAACCGTTACGATCTGCGCATTGCTCTCTTTGATGATGTTCTGAATCTGACGCTCATCGAACAGCAAATGCGAAGCGATTTTAAACAAGGCGGATTCTTGATAAATGGTTTCATCATCGGTGTGATAGTATGCCTTGATGACCTCAATCTGTTTCTCGATTTGACCAACAATCTTTCGTGTCCAATCCTCGGTGGTAAAAACTACAATCGTGAATTTGGAAACACCTTCAATCTCTGATTTTGAAACATTTAAGCTCTCTATATTAATATGTCGCTTTAAGAATATCCCGGATATCCTATTGAGCAATCCCACATGATTTTCGGAATACACCGAAATGGTATACCATTGTTTTTCCATAGTGTTTTGTATGCTAAAGCCCTTAAGAAAACCCTTTAGGTTTTCAATCAAGGGCTATCTGTATTTATTTTAATCTGATGTCGGAAACGGAAGCCCCTGATGGAATCATGGGAAATACGTTATCCTCTTTTTCCACTTTCACTTCCAAAAAGTATGGGTCCTTGGATGCCATCATTTCTTGTACTGCATCTTGAAGGTCGCCCCTTTCGGTCACTCTTCTTGATTTGATATGATATCCTTCGGCAATCTTTACAAAATCAGGATTTGTCATCACAGTTGAGGCATACCTCTTATCAAAGAAAAGTTCTTGCCACTGACGTACCATCCCCAAGTGATCATTATTCAATACCACGATTTTCACCGGTACATTATGTTGGAAAATAACACCGAGCTCTTGAATGGTCATCTGGTACCCTCCATCGCCTATAATAGCGACCACTTCGCGGTCCATGGCTCCCATTTTGGCTCCAATGGCCGCTGGAAGACCAAACCCCATGGTTCCCAGTCCTCCGGAAGTAATGTTGCTTTTGGATTGTTTGAACTTGGCATAGCGACAAGCGATCATCTGGTGCTGCCCTACATCGGAAACAATCACCGCCTTTTGCGCGGAAGCCACATTTATCTGTTCAATAACCTCGCCCATGGTAAGACCTTCTTTGGTCGGATGAATATCCTTTTTGATCAAGGTATCGTATTCGATTTTATGAAGCTTATCAAATTCAGCTTTCCAGTCAGCATGCTCTTTATTTTCCAGTAAGGGCAAAATATTTTCCAATGTTTCTTTGGCATTGCCCAGAACAGCAACATCTACCTTTACATTTTTGTTCACTTCGGCCGGATCTATCTCAAAATGCACAATTTTGGCTTGCTTTGCGTAGGTATCCAGATTTCCGGTTACCCTATCATCAAAGCGCATCCCAATGGCAATGAGCAAATCGCATTCGTTGGTAAGGATATTGGGCGCATAGTTACCGTGCATACCCACCATACCCACGTTTAAAGGATGTTCGGTATCCATCGCGGATAGGCCCAATATGGTCCATGCAGCAGGAATCCCTGTTTTTTCCACAAAAGCCTTTAGTTGGGCTTCGGCCTCACCTAATATAACACCTTGTCCAAATACAATAAACGGTTTTTTGGCATTGTTGATCAATTCCGCTGCTTTCTCCAGACTGTTTGGTTCTGGTTTGGGCACAGGTTTATAGCTTCTTACTTTGGTACATTTTTCGTAAACAAAATCCAGCTCATCGAACTGCGCGTTTTTAGTGATATCGACCAATACAGGTCCGGGCCTTCCGGATTTTGCTATGTAAAATGCCTTGGCTATAATTTCTGGGATTTCTTCCACTTTTGTAATCTGATAGTTCCATTTGGTCACAGGAGTTGATATCCCAACAATATCGGTTTCTTGAAAAGCATCGGAACCTAATAAGTGTCTCGGCACTTGTCCGGTGATGCAGACCATTGGTGTTGAATCTATCTGAGCATCTGCCAAACCCGTTACCAAATTGGTGGCACCAGGTCCCGACGTTGCCATGGCCACCCCCACCTTACCGGTTACCCGGGCATAGCCTTGCGCCGCATGTGTAGCGCCTTGCTCGTGACGAGTGAGAATATGGGTGAGTTTGTCTTGGAACTTATATAATTCGTCGTAAACCGGCATAATGGCCCCTCCAGGGTATCCATAGATCAAATCCACACCTTCCGCCAGCAAACAATGGATAATGGCTTCTGCTCCCGTAATCCGCATTGTCTCCTTATTTTGATTCTTCTTTTTCTGTGCTTTTAATGTTTCCATAAGCATGTTATTGGGGATTTCTTCCCTATAGTATTAAAACATATCGGTAACACAGCCTTTAGCTGCAGACGATACCGTTTTTGCATATTTGTACAAACTGCCCGACTTTACTTTTAGTTCGGGTTGTTTCCATTCTTTTCTTCGCTGCTCCAGCTCTTCATCGGAGATGTTGATGTTGATGGTGTTCTTAACCGCATCAATGGTGATTTCGTCGCCGTCTTTTACCAAGGCAATTCCACCACCAACTTGAGCTTCTGGTGAAACATGCCCTACCACAAATCCGTGAGAGCCTCCGGAGAACCTGCCATCGGTGATCAAGGCCACATCCTTCCCAAGGCCGGCGCCCATAATGGCGGAAGTGGGTTTCAGCATCTCTGGCATTCCGGGAGCTCCTTTTGGGCCCTCGTACCGAATGACCACTACATCTCCTTTTTGAACTTTTCCATTGTGAATACCTTCATTTACATCAGCCTCACTATCAAAAACACGCGCGGTTCCAGTAAATTCCAGCCCCTCTTTGCCTGTGATTTTGGCTACCGCTCCTTCGGATGCCAGGTTTCCGTACAAAACTCGTATATGTCCCGTATCCTTAATGGGCTGTTCTTTTTTTCTAATAATATCCTGTCCTTCGGCCAAATCTGGAGCATCCAACAGATTTTCGGCCAAGGTTTTCCCTGTAACCGTAATACAATCACCATGAAGCATACCTTCTTTCAACATATACTTTAATACCGCTGGAACTCCTCCCACCTTATGTAAGTCTTCCATCAAGTATTTTCCACTAGGTTTTAGATCGGCCAGTAATGGGGTTGACTCACTTATTCTTGTAATGTCTTCCAAGGTAAAATCAACTTCTGCAGCGTGTGCAATGGCCATAAAATGAAGTACTGCATTGGTTGACCCGCCAAGTACCGTAACCAACCTAAAGGCGTTTTCCAAGGATTTTTTGGTCACAATATCCCTTGGTTTTATATCTTCCTTGAGCAAATGGTACAATGCAGCACCAGAGGCTTCACAATCTGCTTGTTTTTTATCGTTCACCGCTGGAATGGAAGAATTAAAAGGCATGGACATCCCCATAGCCTCAATAGCCGACGCCATGGTATTTGCGGTGTACATTCCTCCACAAGCTCCGGCACCCGGACATGCTTTATGGATGACCTCTTTGTATTCTTTTTCGTCTATAGCGCCTGCGACCTTTTGTCCGTAAGCCTCGAATGCAGAAATAATATCTAGCTTTTTGTTATTGTGGCATCCTGGTGCAATGGTTCCCCCGTATACCAAAATGGATGGACGATTCAATCGTAATTGGGCCATTAGGGCGCCCGGCATGTTTTTATCGCAACCAACCACAGTGACCAGGCCATCGTAGCTCATGGCATGGATCACGGTTTCAATGGAATCTGCAATTATATCCCTTGATGGCAATGAGTAACGCATTCCGGGAGTGCCATTGGATATTCCATCACTCACCCCGATCGTATTGAAGACAAGTCCCACTAAATTGGAGGACTCGACACCCTTTTTTACATCGAGGGCCAAATCGTTAAGATGCATATTACAAGGGTTTCCCTCGTATCCCGTGCTGGCAATTCCGATTAAGGGTTTTTGAAGATCATTATCCGTTAGACCTATGGCATGTAACATGGCCTGTGCTGCTGGCAAGGTTGGGTCTTGGGTTACTTTTTTGCTAAACTTGTTCAATTCCATTATCAAATATTCATTCAAACACGGTATTCTTCTTAATTTATACCGAATTTCAAAGATAAATGTTTAAAAAGCCCTAGATTTTTAACAGTTGTACACTGTTCAAATCCACTGGAAACATAATAAACTTAATTATCTTATTATCAGATTTTTAGACTGATTAAAAATCCAACATTCAATTAATTTTATTGGAAATAAAAAAGGCCTGTATCTTGCGGGATACAGGCCTTTTTAAGTCAATATAAAGTCTGTATCACTCCATTTCTGGAATAATCACGACCTTGACAATGACTTGTTTATTTACTTTCATAGTTCAATGGTACAAAAAAATGTGATGAATTTGGGCGTGATACAAGTTGAAATCTGAAAAAACTTAAAAGCGGAATTTAATAGATGCCAATATATACCTTGGCAAAAGTTTGATTTGTGTACTTGTGGTTGAGTATTCATCAATATTCAAAATTGTAAAATTCCTTTGATTGGCCAAGTTATTACCTGTTACTTGATATGAAAATTTCGAATTTTGAGGTGCGTAATGCAAATCGAAGTCCGTACTAAAATATGTAGCATTTGGCATTTTGTAATATTTATTGGAAAAAGATCCTGAAATTTCTTTGTTTAGTTTCAACAATAAATTTGTTGACAGATTAATCCAATTAGAATAAGACACTATACCCTTGTAATTGGACTCAGTCCAATTGACATTTAAATCCAAATCAAGGTTTACTGGGAATTCAAAATATGTTGTCCCAGAAACATTAATCCCTTTAGAAAACAACTCAAGGTTTGAAAAATCACTTGCATTCAATTTATATGGAAGTTTGGACCAATTGATATTCGCCCCTAAATTGGAAGAAAAATTCAATTTTTTAAAATAGGAGGTGTAATCCAAGGTAGTGGTAAAATTAGTCCCCCCTTTTACCAATTCATATCTATTAAGAAGAATGGATTCATCAATCTGAATATTCTGCGCATACTCTGCTTCATTTTTTTTGAATCTTGTTCTTACAGTTACTTGCTGCGTCTTGAGTTTATTACCTATTTGATAATGAAAGCCAAATAGGTTCTTTCTGGGCACTGCGATAAAATCACCGCCCTTTTTAAAGGATTGGTAACCCGTGAGTTGAAAATTCATCAGAAAATAGTCTGGCAATGGTTCAGTATAATCTCTTTTATAGTCCAGACCAAAACTTCCAATTGACATATTTCTGACACGGAATATGATTTTCGGAACCAACATCCATTTAGAGAAAAAAGATTGGTCGAAATTTATGTCCAAATGTTCAAGTGAGAAATCGGTTTTTATTCTAAGATGTTCAGATATGTCAAAAGAAGAATTGAGTGATGCTTGAAATTTATTGGAATCAAATGTGATATGATTTTCCAATGAATCAATATTTGTAGACAGATGATTTTGGTTGACAATGAATTGATTCGCTCTAGCTACTTTTTTTCTCTGATACCCAAATCCCAATGATTGTTTATGTTTTTTTTGATTGAAAACCAATTTGGATATAACCCCATATATTTTGGAAAAGTCATCAGATACATGATGCACCTCCCCTACTTTGCCCTCCGCTATTAGATTATATAAAGTAGGTGAAATCAATCGTCCATTCTGCTCTATGGATTGAACACCAAAATATGCGTAGTTGTGCACTAGGTGTTTATTCCATAGAAGGTGACTCGAATCAAAATGATTGTAAAAAGAAACATCATCGTTCGCCAAATCCTGTTGAATGTTGTTCCCATTGAACATATTCAGGGTTTCAGAATATTGCGGGCTGGAATTAAACTTTATAAGATTTGTGTAATAACCATTTTCTCTTGGATAATATTGTAGCTCTACCTCACCGGTTGCATTGGATTTTTCAAAGAGTGAATTATGGTTCTCAGTATATCGAACAAGTTCTTGTCCTGTACTGAACAGCGTCTCTTTGAAAATCATTTGGTCTTCAATGTCGTTGGCCAAAATACCTGTACCTCTAATTTTCAATTCAGAATTGAGATTGGACACAAAACTTATTGAATTTAGAGATGCATCATTCAAAACAATGTCTTTTTCTTCTATTTGATCAATTCTAAGTGGTGCAACATCATAGATTGGTGACAAAGAAGATTCCACCCTCTTTTCTTGAACCAGGGTATTAATGTTTATTGTTTTGGTCGCATTCCCCGATTGACTGGTGGCTGTCTGTCCAAGATTGTTGTAGTCTCCCAAATAGAAGAATTTTACCTTCTTTTTAATCAATCCAATATTTGCTGAAGATTTGATTCTATCGTTATTTCCCAAGCCAAGACCCACATTACCAAACCAAACATTTTTGTACTCGTCCTTTAAAATTAAATTTAAAGCTACATTTTCCGATTCTGTGACTTTTGACACAACTGGATTGGATTCAAATTGATCAATAATTTCCACCTCCCCCAAGATCTTGGCGTCTAAATTCTTTGAAAGCACCTTATATTTATCATCAAATATGTCCTCACCCTCTACAAGTAATTTACTGATAAACCTACCGTGAGCTTTTATTGATCCATCAGGAAGTATTTCTATTCCCGGTAAATCGCGCAGAACATCCTCTATTGTCTGTTCCGTGCCGTCTCGGAAAGCATCCACGTTAATCTTAGTGACATTACCTGTTCTGTATATTTTTTCATTAGGTTTTAACGTTACTTCATCCAAATGCATCACATTTTCGTTCAAAACAAAAGTGACTTTATATTCGGATTTGTTGGGGCCCATAGTAATTAGGTGTCGGCTTGTTTCTAATCCTAAACCTGAAGCGATGACCAATACTTTGGAAGGGGTATCTTTTGGAAGGTCTATGCTAAAAAAACCATGACTATTGGTAAAACCATAAACCAAAATTATTTCTTGTACATTGGCCACAACAACGTTTGCCCCTACTATAGGGTGCTTATTGAAATCGAAAACATAACCCGAAACTCGTTCTTGTGAGTAAAGAGATAAATAAAATAAAAAAGTAGAAATTGTAAATGTTAAGGTTCGTAACAAATAACACCTAATTTTCGAAAGACTCTATATATACATCACTAAAAACAGGTTTTTCTGGTGTGCCTCCCCCATAACGTTCAGACATTATTACCGTTTTATTGTATGCCCGTTCCAAACTTTCAACCAGCATATCTTTAAATTCAAGTATCGTCATCCAACCTTGCGAATCAGTGGATGTTCTTTGCACTTTCGAAATAGGTGTTTCGTTGTTTGTAGGAAATTCCAAGCTTTTAAAATATATAAACATTTCTTTTCTATCATCATAAGCCTCCACAATTAAACCTGGAAGACCTTGCAATTTCCATGGACCATAGGGCAAAGGGATTTCACGCACATACCAAACAGTATAATTTCGCCCTCTAAATTTCCCTACAGCCTTAAATGCGGTCAAATCACCAAATGCCTTAGTCATATCGAGTAACCTCCATTCAATTTTAGGGCGGGATTCAGCAACATAAATGTTACCTTTAAACCTTTGGCTCCACCATAAAGAATCGGATTCCCTGTTAAAATAAACCTGTTTCCCATATCGGAAAGTATTTGAGCCACCTGTATAAACAGTAGTTTGCCCATTAGCACCTGTAATTACTGATGGTTCAGTTGTTGTTGACTCCAATGAATCTTTCGCAGTTACATAATAAGATTCATTTTTATCAAAAACCAAATATGCGTTTAAATCAGGACCAGCAGCACTTCGCATCCCTGGACTTTCAATATGACCATAATATACCAAGCCTTTAGTTTGTGACCAACCTTGCACCGAAAAAAATAATATGACAAAAAAAATAAAATACCTCATAATAAAAATAACAAGCTTCAAAAAAAACAACGCGCTTAAAAACCAGCGCGTTGTACTGTAATTACACCTTTAATCAATCACACATAGATGTTGCCATTTCCAGTAAATCTCCCACGGTATAGTCAAGGTTATAGAAATAACCAGCATATACGCCGTCACAATAAACATGGATTTTTGGGTAAAAAAAGTTGTCTTCTGGTTTATCAGAATTTAGTGATGCGAAGCTATTCATAGATAGAAGTCCAGTCGCTCCAATTAACAGTAATCTTCTCATAATGTTTGATTTAAAATACTCCCTACAAGCTTAATGAACTTGTGGGAATATTCAGAAGTGGAATTGATGGACACCTCATTTGGATTGACAAGTGCCAGAAACCAATTGACAGATGACCTGAAAGGGATGAGAAAAAAGTATAAAAAGGGTTGGTAATTGAATTAGCCAAGCTTAAACCGCAATTCATCCCCGTATTTCTTTTGGGCCAAAATGGAGATGGACGCTTCTGAAAGTTGCAAAATACGTGGGTAACCGCCGGTGGTTTGACCATCCTTCATTAAAATGATCATACGCCCTGCAGGGGTCAACTGAATGGTTCCCGGTAGAGTTCCGGAAGTCAATATGGAATGGGAATGTCCGGTAATCAATTCGGCAAGCTGATAGGCCATTCGGTTGTTTTCCTTGGAAACCCTAAAGGTACTTGTGAAAATATCGGCAAGTTGTGTATCGGACAACAAGGAAAACTCCGGTCCTTTAAACACCTTTAAGGTGCCAAGGCCAAATAGCTCTTCAATTTTGACCCCAGAAATTTTAGGGGTATAGTTTTGAGTGGCTTCGTAGGGTATTTCATCACCATCTTTAATTCTACCCATTTTTGTAACTGGATAAAAAAATGAGCGGCTATTTAGTACTCTTCCGGTCTTAAACCCTCCTTTGATGGCCAAATATCCCCTAAAACCTGTTTCGAGTCGCCCATAAGACAATATGTCTCCCTCTTTTACCTTGATTACGGTATAATTTTCCACGGGTTCATTGTTCAAAGTGGCCATTATTTGTGCGCCGGACAAACTTATATAGGTGTCGTAATTGAATTGAAGCGTGGGTCCTGTCATGGTAATTTCCATAACGGCATCGTTTTCTTCATTGTCCAACAAAAGATTGGCTTTTTTTACCGATTCGCTATCCATTGCTCCAGCTACCGGCACACCTATATCGCGATACCCAAACCTGCCAAGGTCTTGGATGCTTGAATAAAGTCCTGCTTTTAGCACCTTAAGCATTGAGAGCAATTTTTTCCGGTTTATAAATACCCACCTCCCCTTCTATTTTATGAAGTTTATGCTCCGCCTCGGAAATACTCGTAAATCGAATTTTATCCCCCACATTTATAAAACAAGGGGTTGACTTATCGGGGTCAAAAAGGTTCACCGGACAGTTTCCTATAATGTTCCAACCGCCGGGAGACTCCTGAGGATAAATTCCCGTTTGTTTGCCCGCCAATCCAACAGCCCCTTTCTCGACCTTTAGTCTCGGTTCGGCGCGTCGTGGAATTTCCAAAGTTGATGGCAGTCCTCCCAAATACATAAATCCGGGCAAAAAACCAATGCCATACACCACATACTCATGCGAAGTGTGCTGCTTGATCAATTCATCGGTGGATAGGTTCAAAGTTCTCGCGACTGTTTCCATATCCAGGCCAAACTCGAGATCGTAGCACACCGGCAGTGTCCATAAATGCTGAATGCGTTGGGTCTTGGACTTTGTTTGATTTTTACGGCACTCTTGGATTACGGCCTTGGTTTCATCAAAATCCACCGGACCAAAATTGTACACCATAGTAACGGAATTGTAGGCTACGGACATTTCCCAGCCAAGAATGCCCTTTTCCTTAAAGGCATCCATAAAATCCAGGATATCGGCCAGTATGGATTCGTTTACCTCTTTGGGCCATTCCACTAAAATGGCTCGCTCTCCAAAGGGTTTGATGCTTATGGGGTAACTTTTCATGAGTTTAGGTGCACCTGGTTTTGGGGTAATTTTTCTGAAAGATACATCAATATTTTCAAGGCAGAAACCGTATCACCATGAACGCAAAATGTTTTGGCCTGAATATGATGCCTTTCTTCCTCTATGGTAAGAACCTCTTGTTTTTTGATCATGGGCAATATATGCGCCAATACCGCTTCGGGATTTTCGATGAGGGCATTGTTCTCTTTTCTGGAAACCAAGGATAGGTCGCGATTGTAATTCCTGTCGGCAAAAGCCTCAAACCAAATTTTAAAACCGCGTTCTTCTCCAATTTTTGCTATTACCGAATCAAAGGGAACATAGAGTATCGCCCTATCTTTATAACCATCAATGGCACTCAAAAATACATTTGCCAAATCCTCGTCCTTTGCAATTTGATTATATAGTGCCCCATGGGCCTTAATATGATGTAAACAAACGTTCTGCTGTTTTAAAACCTCATCAAAGTCCGCCAATTGTTTTTTAATACTTTTTGATAACTCATGGTTTGAAATATGCATCACTTCCCTTCCAAAATTTATTCTGTCCGGGTAAGATGGATGTGAACCTACCTTAACATGATGCCGTTTGGCCAAAGCAACCACATGCCCCATGGTTTCACTGTCCCCAGCATGTCCGCCGCAGGCAATATTGCAGGAACTTATAAAAGGAAGAATGTCCGCCTCATTGCCTACTCCTTCACCTACATCACAATTGATATCTATGGTTAAATGATCCATTTACAACAAACCTATTACTTTTAAAATACTTTTTGCACCGAGAAAAATGGCAAAAGCGACGATTGCGATACCAAACACATTTTGAATCACAGAATTTTGGTGTTCTCCCATCACCGATTTTTTGTTCACAATCCATAAAAGCAACAAGGCCATTACGGGCAATAAAATACCGTTGGCAATCTGTGCAAACTGAATAACTTCGATGGGTTTTATATCAAACGAAAGGAAGACTATTCCGCACAGCACAATACTTCCCCATACCATTTTAAACTTTTTGTTCTGCATTCCACCTTCCCAACCAAAACAACTACTGGCCACATAGGCTGCGGCCAAAGGTGCCGTTATGGCGGATGTTATACCAGCGGCCAAGAGCCCAGCTGCCATAAACAAAAATGCCATTTTACCAAACAAGGGCTCCAGTGCCAATGCCATGTCCAAGGCATTGTTTATATCGGAAATGGGTGCGGCAGAGGCGGTTATCAAAATGGCTATGGAAACCAACCCTCCCAATCCAATGGACACTATGGTATCCCAATTCACAGCTTTTAAATCGGATTTGTTTTTCCATTTCTCCTTTACCAAAGATGCGTGCAAGAATAGGTTGTAGGGAACCACCGTTGTGCCTACCAAAGCTATCACGGTCAATAGCCCATCTTCCGGTAATCTGGGCACGAACATGCCTTTTAATATTCCATAAATCGATGGTTTTGTTATAATGGCGCAAACCACAAAGCTCACACCCATGATCCCCACCAGGCCCACAAATATTTTTTCCAATGTTTTATAACCGCTAAACCACAATAGCAAAAAAATGATGCCCCCAATAAATGCGGGTAAAAATGGTTTTAATTGTGGCTGGGGCAATAGCTGATCCAACCCAAGGGTAGCACCTCCAATATTTCCAGCTTCGTAGGCCGCATTTCCTATTAAAATGGCCCCCAACACAACAATTATTACCATATTCTTGACCCACTGTGTTTTTAATTCGGACCTAACCACATCCACCAGTCCGTTCTGGGTAACAAGCCCTATTCTACCGGCCATTCCCTGTAAAACAATGGTTGCAAAAATGGAGACCACCAAAGCCCAGATTAGGGCATAGCCAAAACGGGCTCCCGCCAAAGTACACATGGTAATGGTCCCAGGTCCGACAAAGGCGGCCGCGACCAAAACACCTGGCCCAATTTTTTTAAACATTATATTCTTTTTTTTGAAGCCTTCAATTTAATAGGATAAATGGACAAATCGTGCATTTCATCCAAAAAAGCGTATTTCATCTAAAAGTAGGGTGCGGTACATCGATTTTTTATACTATTTCAACTTTCTGAAAGTTATAATAGTCCCAAATCATACTTAGACTTAAACCTGACAAAAACTTATGACATGTAAGGATTGCGGCAAAACTATTGGCCCCCAACAATATAAGGCATCCAAAGACTCTCTTGGCATTACACTTTGCGAAAGACACTCAAAGCTAATCAAAAGGGTAATACTGGATAACAGCACCCCGCTTGAGGCTATACACCTATTTTATGCATTAAAGGAAGCCGGGGTCCATCCCATGTTGGAATGGTGGGACGGTAAAAAATCCGTGGATATTGCCATTTCGCGAGTTAAGCTCAATATAGAGATTGACAAAGATTACAACATGATAACCCATGAACAGGCCATAAATGATCTTGAAGATGCCATGCATTCCTTTAAAAATGGATTTACCACAGTCAGGATACCCCATTTGGCCATTAAATATTATTTGGACGAAACCGTAGAAAATATTTTGGGAATCATTTCTGGACTAAAAGCCAATATTAAAGCCATTTAGCCTATTGTAGATTTTACCTTTTCAATTTTTCCGATCTTGTGTGTTTGATACACACGAATTCCAAATTGGACCTTGATCTCACATCAATCTTATGGTCGGGTTCTTTGGGGGCTTTAACCCAACCATCCTTCGCGATCCAGACTTCGGTACTGTATGGCTTCGGAAATGTGATTTTCTTGAACTTGTTCGGATTGCTCCAAATCTGCAATGGTTCGGGACACCTTTAAAATACGATCATATGCCCTGGCCGATAGGTTTAGGCGTTGCATGGCTTCTTTTAATAAATTTTTAGAAGAAGGACCCAACTTACAATACGTACGGATTTGTTTGGTTCCCATTTGGGCGTTGTAATGGATACCTTCTATGCCCACAAACCTTTTGGTTTGGATTTCTCGAGCCGCCTCTACCCTTTTTCTTATAACAACGCTGCTTTCTCCCTTACGTTCATCGGACAATTTATCAAAAGGAACCGGAGTCACCTCAATGTGTATGTCTATCCTATCCAATAACGGGCCCGATATTTTGCTCAAATACCGTTGCATTTCTGCCGGCGATGAAGTAACCGGAGCGTCCGGGTCGTTAAAATATCCTCCTGGACTTGGATTCATACTCGCTACTAGCATAAAACTACTGGGATAGGTGACCGTAAATTGCGCTCTGGCAATGGTTACTTCTCTATCTTCCATAGGTTGTCGCATTACTTCCAGCACCCGACGCTCGAATTCTGGGAGTTCATCCAAAAAAAGAACACCATTGTGCGATAAAGAGATCTCTCCCGGCTGAGGATAACTTCCTCCCCCTACCAAAGCGGCAGAACTTATGGTGTGATGTGGGTTTCTAAAAGGCCGCTGACTCATCAGCCCCTTATTTTTCACCTTGCCGACAACGCTATGTATTTTAGTGGTTTCCAAAGCCTCATGCAAGGTCATGGGCGGTAAAATGGATGGCAACCTTTTGGCGAGCATGGTCTTACCGGCTCCAGGCGGACCGATTAAAATTATATTATGCCCACCGGCCGCTGCTATTTCCATGCAACGTTTAATGCTTTCCTGTCCTTTTACATCGGCAAAATCAAATTCTGGAAATTGAAGATGCTCATAAAACTCCTGGCGAGTATCCACATGGGTTTGCGCCAAAGGAGCCTTGGTGTCAAAAAAATTTATGACCTGTTCAATATTTTCAACACCGTAAACTTTTAGACCGTCCACTATGGCGGCTTCGCTTGCGTTCTCGGAAGGGAGGATAAATCCCTCAAAACCTTCCTCCCGAGCTTTTATAGCTATCGGCAGGGCTCCTTTTATGGGTTGCAGACTACCATCCAGCGAAAGCTCGCCCATAATTAAATAGTTTTCAATGTTGTCCGATTTTATCTGGTTGGATGCCGCCAAAATACCCAGGGCCAAAGTAAGGTCGTAGGCCGAGCCTTCTTTTCTTAAATCGGCCGGGGCCATGTTTATGGTAATCTTTTTTCCCGGTATTTTGTAACCGTTGTTTTGGAGTGCTGCAGCAATTCGATAATTACTTTCTTTTATGGCATTGTCCGGCAATCCTACCAAATGATACCCGATTCCCTTATCGATGTTGACCTCCACAGCAATGGTAGTTGCCTCGATACCGAACACGGCACTTCCGTAAACTTTTATGAGCATAAGCATTCTTGTTGAAAATGATTGAAAAAGTAATCAATCCTGTTTCAAAAAGAATCGCTTTTTGATGAATGCCCTGTTTTGAATTGATGGATGGCCCATCTGGATCAATAAAAGATCAATACCGATTCTGCGGTTTCCTCGATCTCTTGTTTGTTCATCATCATTTTACGGAATTCGCCGTTCACATACATTTCCGCTTGATCTTTGTAATGCTTGCTCAATGGGTTCCCGGATTGACCTGTAGGTAAAATACTGATGCTGTTCTCAATATCTGAAAAATCGATGATCCTTCTGGTAGATGGTCCCGAGTTTACTTTGTAAAAACCAGTTTCATCATAAGGAAAAGCTAGGTTGTTGATTACTTCCCTTGTTCCTACAATGGGGAAAGGACCTACATTAAAATATTTACGGAGCCATTCCACTTGCCCGAATGGATGCTGGTGCTCCAAAGTATGTACCTTGTCCCAGGTCCACTGGCTCGGGTCGTCTCCAAAATCCTTGACCAGCGATTCCCAAGTTTGTGCAAAGGATATCATTACAATATCTTCCCTGGTTTCGACCACATTGGGCGTGTTAATGTTATCCCACCATTCACCTTCCTTCATTTGGGCACCCCAGGCGATCTGTCTTTTGAATAAATGGGTGGACAAGAATTGTTTGAACATCTCTGGCCCCATCTCATCTTCCATTGTGTTTTTGACCATTTGGTACAATGTTCGGTGATAAATTACCGGGCTTGTTGAGTTAAGCGTATATTCTCCGTTCCAATTTTTTAAGGAGTCCAATAGGACCAATTGTTTACCGGACAAATGGGTAACATCGAACAACTTGATCAACTCATTGATAACTTCTTTGTTTACCGGGGAGGTTACATCCAGAATCATTTCCGACATGGCTTCCTTGTCCCAATCGTTCTTGGCATCGAGCAGCTGAACTATACGTTTGGCCCTGTTTTCGGGCAGATAATACCCAGGATACAACATGCCGGAGATGGAATCGGGTTGATTGTTCGCCGAATACACATAGTTCCAGGGTGGATTTTCGGCCATTGGATTCTCTGAAAAGTCCAAATAGCGCAAGGGTTCGTCTTTTCCCGAGGCTCCGTCCAAAATAAATTTTGTAGATAAACTATCCGGCATTTGGTATAGCTGAGCACTCGCCCACCAAGCAACATTCCCTTCTGCATCGCCGTACATAATATTAAGTCCGGGCGCATGTATATTGGGCAAAGCACTTTTAAACTCCTCCATGTTCTTTGCATGGCTGATCCCATGCAATGCATGCATTACCTTATTTTTTGGCTTGGTATAAATCCAGGACATGGCAACGGGTCGATCGCCCGTAATTTGATCCGCTATATTGTTTAAAATAGGACCGTGATGTGTTTTCCGATAAGTAAAAGCAACGTCTTTACCATCTTTTACTTTAATGGTCTTGTTAACGACCTCATAGTTTTTCCAGCCTTCTACTGTTTTATACTGCGTGCTATCGGTGGGATTGGTCTCCTCGTAGTAAAAGTCGATGTCGTCGTTTTCGAACATCGTCATACCGTAGGCCAAGTTTCTATCGTGACCCAATAAAGGAAAAGGAATCCCTGCCATATGATACCCGTATTTCTCGTAGGTAGGCGTGCTAATGTGCGCTTCGTACCAAACGGATGGCTGTGCAAATCCTATATGCGGGTCGTTCGCAAAAAGGACTTTACCGTTTTTGGTCTTATCGGGCGCCAATACCCAACTGTTGCTTCCTTCCAACATTGGAATTGGCAGGTTTTCTAGGGCAGCCGTGACACTTGCGGTAATTTGAGTGCCCAGTGTATCGGTTTTGACTCCTTTATAATTTTTTATCCAAACGGTAGAAGTATCGGACGTGATCGCCAGGTCCTTTATAATATCGTCTCCCAATTTATTGCGCATACTGGTCAACAAGGGGTCCGTTTTGTGAGCCATGGCAAAACTAAAGGCCATATATCCTACGGCATTGTAGACATCGTCAATGGTAAATGGCTCTTTTTCCAGACCCGTTAAATAAAATTCGATGGGGGTCGGACCGTTTTTTATAAATTCGTTAATACCATCCAAATAGGCTTGCGTAAGTACAATGGCCTCACTATCCTTATCCAGTTCACTAACTGTTTTTTTGGTATGGTCATCAATGCCAAGGGATAGAAAAAATTTATCCGTTTTAACCATATCTTTACCAAAAACCTCTGCCAGCCTTCCTTTTGCCACACGTCTCAACAACTCCATTTGCCACAATCTGTCCTGTGCGTGTACATATCCAAGCGCTTTTAGGGCATCTTTTTCATTTTTGGCATAAATATGAGGTATTCCGTAAGGATCAAAATAGGTGGTTACCTCGCTAGATATGCCAGGCAACGTTTTTTTTCCTCCATAATCGGGTTTAAGGCTGTTTAAAAATATGGCAACGCCAATAATTGTTAGTAGAAGTAATCCTAGAAGTACAAAGAGTACCTTTTTGAGTTTTTTCACGAAGATGGGTTAAGTCAATTTGTCCATCCTAAGTTATAATTATTTTCTTAATCCACTTAAAAAAATTTGACGAATGTCAACTAATTTCCCATGGAAAGGTTATGCTTTTCCAATCCCGATCTTAACCATGCCCCGTAGGTTTCCACATCTACATATTGTACCGCTTGGTTCAAGATTTCCATATTTGGGGACAATAACACATAATAGGGTTGAGAGGCCGCATTAAAGTTAACAGTTTGGAAGGTACCCCATTTTTGACCGATGGTCTCGATAGCTTTAATTCTTCCGGAGTCGAATTTAAAATTGAACTGTTCCGATTTAGGCAGCTCCTTTCTATCGTCCACATAAAGTGAAATTAGCACGTATTCCTCTTTTAGAATCGGATAGATACTTGAATCGCTCCATACATTTTCTTCCATTTTTCTGCAATTGACGCATGCCCATCCCGTAAAATCGAGCAGAATGGGTTTGTTTACTTCTTTGGCAAAGGCCACGCCCTCGTCAAAATCCTTAAAACAATCCAATCCCAAGGGACAATCACTTTCCGTTTCCACTACACTATAAAAGCTTGGTGGCGGGAAACCGCTCAACAATTGCAATTGGTTGACATTAAATAGCCCTAGAACCAAATACACCGTAAAAACCAAACTTACTATTCCCGTTAGCTTTCGTGCTGGTGAAAGATTTTTTCTTGGTCCGTCATGAGGAAATCTAATCACACCGAACAAATACAGTGTGGTCAACACAAAAAGTACGACCCATATCCCAATAAATATTTCTCTTTTAAAAATACCCCAATTGCCCACCAAATCAGCATTCGACAAAAATTTGAATGCGAGGGCCAATTCCAAAAATCCGAGAACCACCTTAACTGTGGTCATCCAACCGCCGGACTTGGGCAAGGAATTTAACCAGGCCGGGAACATGGCCAACAGAGCAAAGGGGAGCGCCAAAGCCAGGCCAAACCCTACCATTCCCATGGTTAGATTTGTGGCCACATTGCCTTCTGCCAATGTTGTACTCCCCAAAAGTCCTCCCAAAATGGGCCCGGTACAGGAAAAGGATACGATAGCAAGGGTCAACGCCATAAAAAAGATGCCCAACCCACCTCCTACTTTGGACGAGGCGGCGTCCATTTTGTTGGCCCATGAACTTGGCAACGTCAATTCGTAATAACCAAAAAATGAAAAGGCAAAGAACACAAAAATGACAAAGAAGAACACATTGAGCCAAATATTGGTGGCGATGGTATTCAATATTTGAGAATCGACCGAATTGAACAGATGAAAGGGCAGGCTCAACAGAAAATAGATCAACACAATAAAGAAACCGTACAATATGGCATTGCCCACTCCTTTAGACCTATTCTGCGATTGTTTGGTGAAAAAGGAAACCGTTAATGGAATCATTGGAAAAACACATGGGGTCAACAAAGCGATCAGACCTCCCAAAAAACCAAGCCCAAAAATCACCCAAAGACTGGATTTTCCATCAGATCCCCCTACTCCATTTTGGTTCAATAACTGTTTGTTTTTAAAATCAACTTTAAGAGACTCCCCAAGAGCAGCACTCCGGTCGTCCAAAGCAGTTTCTTCGGCCACAAAACCGCTACCGTCCAACGATATCTGAAAATATTCATCCACTGGAAGGCAAACTTCTTTACAGATTTGATAAAAAAGGTTCACCGAAATTTGATTGACGGAGGTATCCAGTAGTTTTATTTTTTGGGTAAAAATGGCTTCCTCTTTAAAAAAGGTCTCCTCAACTTCGAAGATATCGCTGTACTCTTTGATAGTTTCACTTTCCTCCGTCTTTCCTAAAAGCTCGTAATCCTCTCCGGCCTTTTCAAAAGTAAACTCACTGGGCAGTGAACCTCCTTCTGCGGTATATTGGGAATACACATGCCACCCGTCCATGATCTTCCCTTTGAACACCAATTCGTATTCAGTATCCGAAATTTTATGCACTTCGTGGCTCCAAACTGCAGGGTTTTCATCGGTTTGGGCAAAAATGGTAAAATTAATAAAGAGAAATCCTAGAAAGAGTACTGCTAATCTCATGTAATTTGGGTAATCTTAAGTATTTTCCGGGTTGAATCATCAACCTTAAATCGTTCGTCGGCCCGTTTGCCCACAACCCAAACAATTTTGTTGTCCGAGCAGAGCAGCCACTGTTTTTCTTTGGAAACAAGATCCATTTTTTCATCCTTGAAAAATTTGGACACTTTTTTCTTTCCTTTCATGCCGAATGGATAAAAATAGTCGCCATTTATCCAATTCCTTAACACTAACGGAAAGTTTAACTTTTCCTTGTCCAAAAATACGACATTTTTAGCCCTTTCATCAATGCATCGCACATCTTCTAACAGTAATTTAACAGGTCGATCAATGCGAGTGTCCGCTATATGGACATAGTAGGATTGACCCGCATTACTTTGCAGTTTTGACAGGATTAGACAATCCCTATCCTTTACCATCCGATGAGTTCTTGAAAACACTTGTTTTCCACTCTCCGCAGACAGTAGACCTTTTACATCATCCCACTCCGTAAACCCAAAATCATTAAATAGGCCATATAGATGGGCATCCAATGGGTCAAGTTGCCGTAAATCTTCAATTCTTATTTTGATGTCATCTTTCCAAGGCTGGAACACGCGATCCTTTAATTCTAGTATGGAGTTTTTAAGAATACCGTTGGATTGGCCCAGATTATTCTGCGTACGCAAAAAGTTTTGAAGAAAAGTAGGGTGCAGTTCCTTTAAGAGAGGAACTATTTGATGGCGGATTTTATTTCGAAGATATTTGGTGCTGGCATTGCTACTATCCTCTCGCCAATTTATATTTTCTGATTTAGCATATCCCAAAAGTTCTTTTTGAGAAAATGGCAGGAGAGGACGAATCACCTTTCCATTGATTTCAGGTATTCCAGATAGCCCATCGAGCCCTGTTCCACGGGATAGATTAATCAAAAAGGTTTCGAGACTATCATCTGCGTGATGCGCCGTAAGCACATACCCACAACTTGTGTTGTCCAATATCTCGGTAAACCATTGGTAGCGAAGGTCACGTGCGGCCATTTGAATGGAAATGCCATGATTCCTGGCATACTCTTCTGTTTCAAAATGTTTTACATGCACTTGAACCCCCCATTGCCTTCCCGAATTACGAACAAAATCTTCATCACCGTTACTCTCTGCTCCCCTGAGCTTAAAATTGCAATGGGCCAATTCTATATCCAATCCCAGTCCAAGACATAAATGTGCAAGCACCATGCTGTCCAATCCGCCACTACAAGCCAACAATAGCCTATTATCCTTTAATAAAGGTAGATTTTTGGCAATATGCTCCTTGAATTTTAAAAACATAGTGCGAATTTACGAATAAACCTTAGCCTTCTTCCAAAACGGTTCGCATTGCTTTGGCCTTGAGCAGACATTCCTGATACTCCATCTCTGGTTTGGATTCTGCAGTTATGGCACCGCCAACAGAATAAGAAATATATTTTTTTTCGGCGTTGTACAAAATACTTCGGATCACCACATTAAAATCAAAGTTACCTTGAGGATCAAAATATCCGACCGTTCCACTGTACAACCCTCTTCGGGTCTCTTCCAAGTCTTCAATGATCTTCATGGCGGAAATTTTTGGGGCCCCCGTCATACTGCCCATCGGAAAAGTTTCTTTTATGATTTCAACTGGGTTTTTATTTTCTTCCACTTTTGAAATTATTGTTGAAATCAATTGGTGTACTTGCTTAAACGTGTACACCTTGCACAATTCCTCAACCTTAACGGTACCCTTTATGGCACTCTTGGAAAGATCATTGCGCACTAAATCGGCAATCATAATATTTTCTGCCCGTTCTTTCTTGTTCCTTGCCAATTCATCCTTGATTTTTTCATCCTCATTGGCATCTTTTCCCCTCGGTGCAGTTCCTTTGATCGGTTGAGAGATTACCTTTTGGCCTATCTTTTTTATATAGCGTTCCGGTGAGGCACACATTAAATATTGATCGTGCATTTTTACATACGCCGCGAACGGGGGTTCGGATATACTGTTCAATCTAATGTAGGTTTCCAATGGTTCTATAACAACGTCTTCTGCATAAAATTCTTGACAAAAGTTGGCCTCGTAAATGTCGCCTCGATGAATATGTTCCAAAAAGCGATTGGCTTTTTCAAAATAGGCATCCTTGTGGATCCGCATTTTTATTTTGATGGGCTCGGCATCACTCTTGGGTAGATCCAGAGAGCCGTATTCCCGAATTTTGGCCAAGTCGCCATCAATTTCGCAGGCATAATCGTTTAAATAGTTGAACCTAAGTTGTCCGTCTGCTATAATGATGATCTTTTTGGGACAAAAAAAACGAAGTGAAGGGAATCCAAGTCCATCAAAATTGTTGGACGTTAAATCTTCAAGTTCATTTTTAAAATCATACGAAAAGCAGCCGAACAACCAATCCCTTCTTCGTTCTATAAATGTTTGAAGTTCGGCGTCGGTATTGACCCATTCTTGAGCGCCAACTGCCAAACATGCCTCGAAAGTGGAGTATGGGTCTTGGTGCCGGTTACTGTCCAGCCAAACCACTTCCCTGTTCGACCTGGACCACTGTAGCAACGCCATTTTACTTTGTAAGTCAGGGCTTATCTTAAAAGAACGGTTCGTCCGCAATACCTATTTATTTTAACGAATCTAAAAATGTGTCGAGTGCCTTTTGGTGATCTTCCTTTAAAGCCTTGT
The DNA here is from genome assembly GCF_042134605.1 of Flagellimonas alginilytica. Lineage (GTDB taxonomy): Bacteria > Bacteroidota > Bacteroidia > Flavobacteriales > Flavobacteriaceae > Flagellimonas > Flagellimonas alginolytica. The sequence continues at coordinate 3,616,750 of NZ_CP169638.1, forward strand.
CAACAATTGTACCATCAAAATTATCATAAAATGAAGGCAAGGAAAAGGTCGCTGTTATCTCTGCCCCAAATCTCGGCAACATATTCCCTACGACTTCAATAGAGCCCTTGGCTCCTCTTTTTCCCCCGGATGTTGACATTAAAAAAACCTTGGTTCCTTCCAAAAAACCCCTGTTCGATCTAGATAGCCAATCCAATACGTTCTTAAAAAAAGCCGAAGGATTTCCATTGTGTTCGTTTACGGATAAAATAAGCGCCTCGGAATTTTTGATCTTAGTTTGTAGTTCTTGTACTTGCTTTGGAAAACCATTTTCTTTTTCGTGATCTTCGCTGTACATCGGAAAAGGGTGTTCTGCCATGTTCAACACCTGAATATCATTGTCTTGCACCAATGAAACCGTATGCTTTACCAATTTAAAATTGATGGATGTTAAAGAATTGCTTCCGGCCAGTGCCAAAATTGCAGCCATAGTATAAAATTGTTGATTGTTTCGCTAAAATACCTCGATCAAAGCAGAGATGCGACTATTTTGTATATTTTTGACGCACAGAACATCCAAACATACTGCAAAACAAGTATATAGGTCGAAGTAAATTTAGATGACAGCCAAAAGTAATAGGTTATTTTTTATTGATGCCATGCGGGCCTGGGCCATATTAATGATGCTCCAAGGTCACTTTATCGACGGTTTGCTCGACCCTGTTTATAGAGACCCGGACAATCCGGTTTACAGCATTTGGCTGTATTTTCGAGGAATTACCGCTCCGGTATTTTTTACGGTATCGGGTTTTATATTTACATACCTCCTCATTAGAGTGCCTCAATCGGGTATGGAAAATCCCAGGGTTGCTAAAGGAATTCGACGGGGATTACAACTTTTGGCCATTGGATATTTGCTAAGGTTAAACCTCGGAGGACTATTTAAAGGACAGATTTACAACGCTTTCTATCTGGTCGACGTATTACATTGTATTGGAATGTCCATCTTGGGACTTATTGGAATCTATGTATTCACATCGAAAAGAAAAAAATGGATGTTCCCTTTGGTTTTGATCAGCTTCACCTTGATTCTATTCCTTTTTGAGAGGGTTTATAAGGATTGGTCTTTTGCATTTTTACCCGATTTCCTTGCCAACTATTTCACAAAGGCGAATGGCTCTGTGTTCACTATAATACCTTGGTTCGGTTATGCCACTTTAGGTGCTTTTATTTCGGTATTGTTTACCCGTTATAAGGATTTTAAATATTTATATCCCTCCGCCATTGCACTTTCACTGGGAATGGGATACCTGCTAATTTATCAATCCACCGACGTGTTTGCCCTACTATACGATTGGACCGGCTTTGAATTCCTCAAATTGATTTTGTCCAATAACTACCTATTTATTCGATTAGGCAATGTTTTTGTTGTTTTTGCCGTGTTTATGGTCCTAAGGCAGTTAATGACCAACAAAACGGTTTTAAAAATCGGGGCAAGCACCTTATCCATTTATGTAATACACTTCATCATTTTATACGGCAGTTTTACCGGGTTGGGGCTGTACCGATTTTTTAATCGTTCGCTATCCCCTGAAATAATTATACCCGGAGCAATCCTTTTTATGATAGCTTGTAGTTATTTTGCATTGCAATACAACAAGTACGAGACGCTTATTAAATCTCAGGTTGTTTTGGGCGCTAGGTTCGCCCGAATCCAGCTACTGGAATTAAGAGAGGCGTCAATCCCTGTTTTCCGTGAACTTTATGTACGGTTTAGGCTCTTTTTGCGACGATTATTACGAACTGTTCGGAGCTAAAAAAAGCATCCAATCCTAAGATTGAATGCTCTTTTTGTACTTAGCTTCTTCTATCTATTTGCGGGTATATTCTAAGTTGATATTAGAATCAAATTCAACCCTACTTTTTTGATTACACGTGTAGTGCCCTATCATCGGTCGCTGCCAATGCCGCTTCTTTAACTGCCTCTGCAAAAGTTGGGTGCGCATGGCTCATTCGAGAAATATCCTCCGCAGACGCTCTAAACTCCATAGCGGTAACACCTTCTGCGATCAAATCGGCACAACGCGCCCCGATCATGTGGATCCCCAATACTTCGTCGGTATTTTTATCTGCAAGGATTTTTACAAAACCATCGATATCCATGCTGGCTCTTGCTCTTCCCAAGGCGCGCATAGGGAATTGCCCTGTTTTGTACTCCACCCCTTCTTCCTTTAGTTGTTCCTCGGTTTTGCCAACAGCAGCAACTTCCGGCCAAGTGTAAACCACACCGGGAATCAAGTTATAATCAATATGTGGTTTTTGTCCTGCCAATAGTTCAGCGACCATAGTTCCTTCTTCCTCGGCCTTGTGCGCCAACATAGCTCCTTTCACCACATCGCCGATGGCATAAATATTGGACACATTGGTTTGCAGGTGTTCGTTCACCTCTACTCTTCCCCTATCATCCAATTTCACTCCGGCGGCTTCGGCATTCAACCCATCGGTATAAGGTTTACGACCAACACTTACCAGGCAGTAGTCGCCGGTAATGGTAACTTCATTTCCTTTTTTATCGTCGGCTTTTACGATTACTTCATCACCTTTGCGCTCAACAGATTTTACTTTATGGGAAAGGTTGAACTTTACCTTTTGCTTTTTCATCACTTTGGTAAGTTCTTTGGAGAGTGCCCCGTCCATTCCAGGAATAATTCGATCCATATACTCCACCACGGTCACATCCGCCCCTAATCTTTTGTACACCTGACCGAGCTCCAATCCAATAACTCCACCACCGATTACGATCAAGTGCTTGGGAACCTCTTTCAGTTTTAAGGCTTCGGTAGAGGTAATCACTCGCTCCTTATCAATTTCGATAAAGGGTAAGGAAGAAGGTTTGGAACCTGTGGCTATAATTATATTTTTCGCCTCAATCGTCTCTTCGCCATCTTCTTTTGCAATGATAACATGGGTGGCATCCTTAAAACTACCAATACCGTGATACACATCTATTTTATTCTTGCCCATTAAAAACTCGATACCCTTTGTGGTCTGGTCCACAACACCTTGTTTACGGGCAATCATTTGCTCGAGGTTGACTTTTATCTCGCCGGGTATTTCGATGCCATGCTCTTCAAAATGTTTTATGGCATCTTCGTAATGGTGGGAAGAATCCAATAACGCCTTGGATGGGATACAACCTACATTTAAACAGGTTCCCCCAAGTGTGGCATATTTTTCTATTATTGCCGTTTTCATCCCCAATTGGGCACATCGAATGGCCGCTACATAGCCTCCTGGTCCAGAGCCGATGATAGCTACATCATATTGATTCATAGTATATTGTTTGTAAGAATAATTGCTTAAAAAATATTTTGCCAAAACAAGTGTAAAAATACAAATGTTTTTCGGGACAGTACCAATCAATGCTGCGGGAAAAAGTTGAAACTTATGGGTGAAGGAGTTAAGAGTGATGAGTGAAGGGTGAAGGTAAATGGAATTGATACGAATTTCACAAAGGGGAGCGGAGTTGGTCCTTGAGCGGAGTCGAAGGGATTGTTCGATGGTTGTACTGTTGGATTGTTTTATTATTGATGATTGAAACTTGGACACAGAAATTCTTCAGTCGTTGGGCTTCTTCAGAATGGCAATTGGCAATCACAAACTGCTGCTTGATGATTATCCACTGACTTCTGACTTCTGACTAGTAACTTCTAAATATGCACCGAAGGACTATTCTTTACCTCGTTGATCACAAAAGAACTTTGGGTGTTGCCAATATTGGCAATGGCAGTAAGCTTTGTGAGCATAAAATCTCGATAGCTTTTCATATCGGCAACATAGATTTTCAGAATATAATCGTAATCCCCCCCGACATGGAAGCATTCGGAAACCTCTTTCAATTGTAAAATCTCCTGTTCAAATTTTAGTACATTTTCTTTGGTATGATGGATCAACCGTATTTGACAGAGCACCATAAAATCCCTGCCGACTTTGTGCTTGTTCACCAATGCTGTGTATTGGGTAACCACACCATTGCGTTCCAATCGACGAATTCGTTCGTAGACCGCAGTTTTGGACAAATGCAAAGCATCCGCGTATTGTTTTGTGGTTTTTTTACTATCATTTTGAAGCAATCTGATCAATTCAATATCCAATTTATCCAATTTCATAACGTCAATTTTTCTAACATGCTTGGCTAAATTGCGTCATTTAAGAACAATTTCCTAATATTTATCATTTTAAAGAACATAGTTCCTGATTTATCCCAAAGGATTGACAATATTCCTGTGATATCTTATTTTTATCAAAAAACAACTCATTATGGACTATAAAGCTTCGGAACACATTCAAGACCTTCAATACTTTGGTGAATTTGGAGGTGTAAATCCCTCTATTTCAGACTCATCAACCTACACCTTTTTGTCAGCAAAAACCATGTTCGACACCTTCGAAGGAAACACGGAAGGCTGCTATTTGTATAGCCGTCACTCCTCCCCTTCTAACTTGTATTTGGGCGAGGCCATGGCGCAATTGGAAGGAACGGAATCCGCCAATGTTTATGCAAGTGGTATGGGAGCAATAACTGCGGTAATCCTTCAATTATGCAATACTGGAGACCACATTGTCTGCAGTAGAACCATTTATGGGGGCACCTACGCGTTTTTGAAAAATTTCGTAAAAAAGTTCAATATCTCGGTATCCTTTATCGATATCACCGATTTAAATACGGTCGAAAAATCCATCACACCAAAAACCAAAATGATATATTGCGAAGCGATAAGCAATCCTCTTTTGGAAATAGCGGACATCCCTTCTCTCTCCAAAATCGCAAAGAAAAACAGTATGCCGCTCGTAGTGGACAACACCTTTTCCCCGTTGAGCATAAGCGCTGCACAATTGGGGGCCGACATTGTTGTGCACAGTCTAACCAAATTTATAAACGGAAGCAGTGACTGTGTTGCAGGTGCCGTTTGTGCCTCTACCGATTTTTGCTTGAGCCTAAAAGATGTGAACAACGGAGCTGGTATGTTGTTGGGCAGCACTATGGACAGTTTGAGGGCCGCCTCCATTTTGAAAAATATGCGAACCCTGCACATTAGGATCAAAAAGCATAGCGAAAATGCCGATTATTTGGCAAAACAGTTCCAGAACGATGGTTTAACGGTTGTGTACCCCGGATTGGAAAACCATCCTGGCCATGATCTGATGAACGCCCAAATGAATCCCGAATACGGTTATGGGGGAATGCTCACCCTAGATGTTGGGTCAGTGGAAAAAGCAAACGCCCTAATGGAATCGATGCAACGAAAAAAACTCGGGTATTTAGCTGTAAGCTTGGGCTTTTACAAAACCCTTTTCAGTGCTTCTGGCACATCGACCTCCTCCGAAATTCCGGAAGAGGAACAAAAAGAACTTGGCCTATCGCAAGGACTTATCCGCTTTTCCATTGGTTTGGACAACGATATAAAAAAAACATACAAAACCATGCGGGAGTGCATGGAAGAGCTGGGAATCTTGGCTCCAGATACGAGTATGGCCTAGTTCTCGAGCGTAAGGGGCTTGCACAACATAGTGCAAAATCGTAATATTACCTTCTAACAAACTCAGACCAAATGCCGAAAAATACGGAAAAGCCTAAATTTAGGGAAGATGAAAACATAGTAGAAAATAAAAATTTGTCAATAGGGGAAGCACTGATTCCAGTTATTGCTCTTGTTGCCATGTTGGCATACAATGTCTATGTTTTTGGGGACGATGCCCTTAGTGGCTCCAACCAGTTTATCCTTTTAATGGGCGGTGCCGTTGCAGCGGTAGTTGGTATTTTTAATAAGGTATCGTACAAAAGTATGATTGCAGAAGTGGCCGAAAATGTTCGGTCCACCACAGGTGCCCTACTTATCCTTTTAATGGTAGGTGCTTTGTCCGGCACTTGGTTGATCAGCGGAATTATTCCGGCAATGATCTATTATGGCCTTCAAATATTGAATCCTACCATATTTTTGGCCGCCAGCGTTGTCATCTGTGCCATAATCTCCATTGCCACGGGAAGTAGTTGGACCACTGCAGCTACCGTTGGTATTGCCTTGATCGGTATCGGGGATGCTTTGGGCATTTCGTTGGGAATGACGGCCGGTGCCGTACTCTCTGGAGCGTATTTTGGAGATAAAATGTCTCCTTTGAGCGATACGACCAATTTGGCACCCGCCATGGCCGGTGGGGATTTGTTCTCCCACATACGCTACATGACCTACACCACAGTTCCCACTATTATGGTAACCCTGATCGTTTTTATAATTCTTGGTTTCACCATTGATACATCCGGAGTGGCGGATACAAGTTATCTGCTCGAGAATATAGGTTCTACCTTTAATATAAACGGTTGGCTTTTTATCGTACCCTTGGCCGTAATCGCATTGATCGTTAAAAAAGCCCCGCCGTTAATGGCGCTTTTGATAGGAACCTTGCTGGGTGGCGTATTCGCACTAATTTTTCAGCCAGACATTGTTGCCAACATTGGTGGCGGGACCTCCCTAAATTTCGAGTCAGGCTACAAAGGCATTTTAAATGCCATAACTGTTGATGCTGCAATTACGACCGAAGATCCCGTATTGAACGATTTGTTCTCCTCAGGCGGTATGTCGGGTATGCTCGGCACCATTTGGTTAATTGTATGTGCCATGGTATTTGGTGGTATTATGGATGGTATCGGAGCTCTGGAACGCATTACGGAATCGCTCTTAAAATTGGCCAAGACCACTTTTGGGCTGTTTGCCAGTACAGTAGGCAGTTGTTTGGCATTGAATGTAACAGCGTCCGATCAGTATTTAGCAATTGTAGTACCCGGCAAAATGTTCTCCAAAGCTTACGAAGAAAGGGGACTGGCCCCCGAAAACCTGAGTAGGTCTCTTGAAGATTCGGGAACCGTAACTTCTGTTTTGGTCCCTTGGAATACATGTGGGGCATACCACAGCGGTGTTTTGGGTGTAGGGGTAGCCGAATATGCGGTATATGCTATTTTTAACTGGTTAAGTCCGATTATGACATTACTTTTTGCCGCTTTTAGAATCAAGATAAAACAACTGGCCACTCCAAGCGGAGAATAAATTTTCGCCCTGGTTTTTATACATCTTCATTTTATTGAGAACTCTTCAAAATATGTTGCTCATTTTTGAGACATGCTCAATTTAAACACCTCTTTTTTATGGCATAGTAACGGATTATCCAGCTATAAGAAATAGCAATTTACATTCTTGAAAAAGCCATAAAACCACTCTATTTTTGCTACTAGAAAATCAAAAAAAATCCAATAAATGACTTTAGTAGGAAGAAAATTTCCAAGTATTGAGGTAAACGCCATCGATGAAATGGGCGATACGTTCAAAATCAATATTTTAGAGAAAGCCAAGGCAGAGAACAAAAAAGTATTGTTGTTCTGGTACCCTAAAGATTTCACTTTTGTGTGCCCAACAGAACTCTTTGCCTTTCAGCAAAACTTAAGCGAGTTTGAAAAAAGAAATACCATAGTGATCGGTGCTTCTTGCGATACTGCCGAAGTTCATTTCGCATGGTTGAACACTGAAAAGGACAATGGTGGAATCGAAGGTGTTTCTTATCCCCTAGTTTCCGATAGCAACAGGAATTTGGCATCTGCCTTGGGGATATTGGACATTATGAAGGAAGACTATAACGAGGAAACCAATTCCGTTATGGTAGAGGGCGACAATGTAACCTACAGAGCCACTTACTTGATCGATGAAGAAGGGACCGTTTTTCATGAGAGCATCAACCACATGCCATTGGGAAGAAATGTTAGCGAATTCTTGCGCTTAGTGGACGCATATACCCACGTACAGGAAAAAGGCGAGGTTTGTCCAGCAAACTGGGAAGAAGGTAAAGAAGCCATGAACGCCGACAGAGCTGGTGTATCCAATTACTTGGCCAACCACGTAAACTAAGACGATATGGTTCTAGAATTGGACAAAGACAATTTGAGTGAGGTCATTGCCGGCAATGACAACGTTGTGGTGCAATACAGCGCATCGTGGTGCGGCAACTGCAGGATCATGAAGCCGAAGTTCAAAAAAGAAGCTTCGTTGAACGAGAATATTAAGTTTGTAATGGTCGATGCCGAAAAATTCCCGGAATCCAGAAAATTGGCCAATGTGGACAACCTGCCCACTTTTGCCACTTTCTCCAAGGGATCCTTGAAAAATCAGGTACAGACCAATAAGTACGATGTTTTAAAAGACTTGATCAATGAAATTGCCCATAATTAAACAAATGGTCAACTTTGCCGAAGAGCACGATGAGGATTATCTTCAAGAAACGGCGGACACTTTGGAAAGTGTTTGTGAGGTTTCCAGCTTGAAAGATGAGGAACTGGACATTATCGGCGAGTTGATTTCCAATCTTTATGGTGCCATAGAGGTATCCAACGAAATCAAAAAAGGGACTCCCAAGAAAGAAGCCCTGAATGGTTTTATGTCCAGGGTACTCGGCTCAATAGACAAGTAGCGGACATTGAATTGCAAGTAGAAATAAGAACCTTCCCGTAACAGACTTCGGGAAGGTTTTTTTAGTATTTTTGGATTCGAATCAAAACTACGAATATGGCAACTGTAACATTAAAAGGAAACGAAATTCATACCCTCGGGAATCTACCCGAAATAGGTGCCCAAGCACCGAATTTTACTTTAGTAAAAAATGATCTTTCAACCGTAGACCTATCCAACTACAAAGGACAAAAGGTCGTTCTCAATATTTTTCCGAGCATCGATACGGGAACATGTGCACAATCCGTGCGCCAGTTCAACCAAGAAGCGGCCGAATTGGAAAACACCAAAATATTGTGCATATCCAAGGATCTTCCCTTTGCCCAGGCACGTTTTTGTGGTGCAGAAGGAATTGATAAAGTAGAGACCCTTTCCGATTTTAGGGATGGTAACTTTGGTAAATCCTACAATGTGGAATTTACCGATGGCCCATTGCAAGGCCTACATTCTCGATCGGTAGTAGTGGTCAACGAAAATGGGGAAGTAGTCTATTCCGAACAAGTGGCGGAAACTGTGGACGAACCCAATTACAAAGCCGCCCTTGAAGCATTGATGGATGCCTAAAGAATCTTTCTTAAAAAATAGGATCAAAAGCGTGGGTTACGCCCTCAAGGGCATGTTTTTGTTATTACGGACAGAACCCAGCATAAAAATCCAGTTTGTTATTGCTTTGATAGTTACGGCCCTTGGGTTTTACTTTCAAATAACGGAAACCGAATGGGCCTTACAACTTTTATCCATAGGTATGGTTATGGGAATTGAAGGTGCAAATACTGCAATTGAAAAAATCTGTGACTATGTTCAACCGAATTTAGATCCTAAAATTGGTCTAATAAAAGATATTTCGGCAGGAGCCGTTATGATAGTGTCCATAATTGCGAGCATCATTGGATTGATCATCTATGTACCCAAGATATTTTAGAAAAAATCCAACAACCCAATAAGCAACGTAAATTTGTAACTTAGCCCCGCTTAAAACCGATTGATGGCCAAAAAAAGAACAAAATCCAAATCGAGCAAGACCACCAAAACTGCCAACAAGAAAGTGTCCTTTACACTTTCCAAGCAGAACAAGATTATTTTTGGTAGCCTATTGATTGTTCTGAGCATTGCGCTTTTCTTTTCATTTATGTCGTTTTATTTTACTTGGCAAGAGGATCAAAGTATGCTGTCCCAATTTGCGGACCGCAATGCCGAGGCCAGTAATTTGCTCAACAAATTTGGGGCCAATGTGAGCCACTTTTTTATGTACAAAGGATTCGGGCTGGCCTCTTTTACATTTCCGTTTTTATTGGCCATAACAGGATTGTACCTATTTCTTGGCCTAAACACTAAACGATTGGTCTCTAAATGGGTATGGGGATTGGTCGGAGTAATCTGGGGGGCTGTGGCCCTTGGTTTCTTTGCTGCCGATTTTCCACTTTTGGGAGGTCTTATTGGTTACGAAATAAACGATTTTCTTCAGGACTATACCGGTAAGATAGGAGTCTTCTTAATTGTGGTTTTTGTTCTCATGGTAATATTGGTGCAATTGTTCAACTTTACTCCAGAAGGATTTGCCAATTTCTTTAAAAGGCAAAAACAGAAAATACAATCGGACTTGAAGGACGAACCATCAACAAAAACCACGGAATCCCCTATTGAAGATGAAGAAGACGGTTTGGTATTGACCACAGAGGATACCGTGCCCGAAAAAGTAGACACCTATACCCATAAGAAAGATATTCCTCCATTGGATGTAGCTGGGCTCGACGTAAACATTCCCGAGGAGGAAGAATCCGATATATCCCTAAAAGTAGAGGAAACCCCTGTCGAAGAAGAAACCGATGCCAAGGCTGCCAAATTGGTAGAAGACTTTGGTGAGTTCGACCCAAAATTGGAATTGGGGAACTATAAATTTCCAACAATGGACCTTTTGGAGGCACACGGTGCTTCGGGAGGCATTACCATCAATCAAGAAGAACTGGAGGAGAACAAAAACCGGATTGTAAGCACCCTCAAAAATTATAAAATCGGGATTGCACAGATCAAGGCTACCATTGGACCAACTGTTACCCTCTACGAAATTGTTCCCGAAGCCGGAATCCGTATCTCCAAGATCAAAAACCTGGAAGACGACATCGCTCTCTCTTTGGCCGCACTGGGCATTCGGATCATTGCCCCGATTCCCGGCAAAGGAACGGTAGGTATCGAGGTACCCAACAAAAACGCAACCATTGTATCCATGAGGTCGGTTATTGCATCCAATAAGTTCCAAAAGGCCGAAATGGAACTGCCCATTGCCTTTGGAAAAACAATCAGTAACGAAACATTTGTGGTCGACCTTGCCAAAATGCCCCACCTGCTCATGGCCGGTGCTACTGGACAAGGAAAGTCCGTAGGTTTAAATGCTGTAATTACATCTTTGCTCTATAAAAAACACCCGGCAGAGGTCAAGTTTATTTTCGTAGATCCCAAGAAGGTTGAATTGACCCTTTACAATAAAATCGAACGTCATTTTTTGGCCAAATTGCCCGATTCCGACGAGGCCATTATTACGGACAATACAAAAGTGATCAACACCTTGAACTCGCTTTGTATTGAAATGGACAATAGATATGAGCTGTTAAAAACTGCCATGGTCCGGAACATTAAAGAATACAATGCAAAATTCAAGGCAAGAAAATTAAACCCGAATGATGGGCACAAGTTTTTACCCTACATTGTATTGGTCATTGATGAGTTCGCCGACCTGATCATGACGGCCGGCAAGGAAGTGGAAACCCCAATTGCCAGATTGGCACAATTGGCACGAGCCATTGGAATCCACTTGATCATTGCTACACAAAGACCATCGGTTAATGTGATTACCGGTATAATCAAGGCTAACTTCCCCGCACGGATAGCTTTTAGGGTAACCTCTAAGATTGACTCCAGAACTATTTTGGATGCACAAGGTGCCGACCAGCTCATCGGTCGCGGAGATATGCTCTATACCCAAGGAAACGATGTTACAAGGCTGCAATGTGCTTTTGTGGACACGCCCGAGGTAGCTAAAATAACGGACTACATAGGCTCCCAACGGGCTTACCCCGAAGCGCACTTACTACCAGAGTATGTCGGTGAAGAAAGTGGCACAAGTCTTGATAATGATATCGCGGACAGGGATGCCATGTTCAGGGAGGCTGCCGAGGTTATCGTGACGGCCCAACAGGGTTCCGCATCTTTGATCCAACGTAAATTAAAATTAGGGTACAACAGAGCTGGTCGAATCATAGATCAGTTGGAGGCAGCAGGAATTGTTGGACCATTCGAAGGAAGCAAGGCAAGACAAGTTCTGGTTCCCGATATGTACGCCCTAGATCAACTATTAGAAAATGAAGCAAAATAAGACCATGATGATCAAGAAAAGTATTCTTTTAATTGTATTGTTTGCCGCAGGGCTTTTTTCTTACGGCCAAAACTCGGAAAAAGCCAAGGCACTTTTGGATGAAGTTTACAACAAAGTTCAAAGTTACGACAACATATATATTGATTTCCAATCCACTTTGGAAAACACAGAAGCGAACCTAAAACAGGAAACCAACGGTAACGTAACCCTTGCCGGCGAAAAATATGTACTTAACTATTTCGGGGCCAATCAACTTTACGATGGAAAAAAAGTGTACACCGTGGTTCCAGAAAATGAAGAGGTGACCATAGAGAATGTCAACGAGGACAACGACAACGTAAGTCCTTCCAAAATGTTGACCTTCTACAAAACGGGACATAACTTTAAGTGGGACATCCTACAAAATGTGGGAGGAAGAAAAATACAGTACGTTAAATTGATCCCCATCGACTCCAACACCGAGATCAAATCCGTTTTACTGGGTATCGATACACAGACCAAGCACATTTATAAATTGATCCAAACGGGAAACAACGGTACAAAAACCACTATCACCGTTAATTCTTTCAAAACCAATCAGCCCATTTCAAGTACTCTGTTTACCTTTGACGAGAAAAAGTACGAGGACAAAGGGTACTACATTATAAGAAACTAGGCATTGAAAATACTTGATCAGTATATACTAAGAAGATTTTTATACAACTTCTTCAGTTCCTTCTTCATTCTGATCGTCATATTCATCTTTCAGGGAATATGGCTTTTCATAGATGATCTTGCGGGAAAAGGACTGGGCATGGTTATTATTGGTAAGTTTATTTTCTACTTTATCCCAACCTTGGTGGACAAGGTATTACCTTTAACGGTGCTCCTCTCCTCCATCCTTACCTTTGGTACTTTTGCCGAAAACTATGAGTTTGCGGCAATGAAAGCTTCGGGAATATCTTTGCAACGGGGAATGCGAAGCTTGATCGTTTTTGTACTGTTCCTTGGCCTGGTCACTTTCTTTTTTGCAAATGATGTAATCCCAAAATCGGAGCAGAAAATGTTCAACCTCAGAAAAAATATAGCCAAAGTAAAACCGGCAGCTGCCATTACAGAAGGTGTTTTTAGTGATTTTGAAGGAACAGGTGAGGGCATGAACATAAAAGTTGATAAAAAATATGGTGAACAGGACCGTTTTCTAGATAATGTGATCATCCATAAAAAAACGAAACAAAACATCAACAACACGGTGATCAAGGCGAAATCCGGTGAATTGATCAGTAGTGAGGAATCCGATATCATTCAACTCGTACTTAAAGATGGGAACTATTACGAAGATGTAATGCCCAACGATTCCAAAGAACGTAGAAAACAGCCCTTTGCCAAGGCAGATTTTGAAAAGTACACCATTAATATCGATATTTCCGAGCTCGATGAGCAGGACCTGGAAGAAGATCAAAATATTACGACCAACAAAATGAAAAATGTAGGTCGATTGATAAAGGATATCGACTCTCTTCGTGAAAACAATTTGGAAAAAGTGGAAGCCTTTTCCAAAAACGTGACCAATCGTATGGGAGCTTTTCCGGTTAAAAGACCACGGGACACTACCCAAAAAAAATTGGAACTCATCCAACCCGAAATCAAGAAAAATACAGAAAAAGAAGAGGACTCCATTACAACCATCGATGGGTTTATTGCAAGTTTGGAACAATGGGAACAGATCCAGGTAATGAAAAAGGCCCAAAATGAGATTTCAAGTATTTTAAATACAGTAAAATCAAAAAAGAACGAACTTCAAAGCAGGTATAAATTTTATAATAGCCATATTTTGTCCCTGCACCAAAAGTATGCCCTTGCCCTATCCTGTATCATTTTGTTTTTCGTTGGGGCGCCCTTAGGGGCCATTATTCGAAAAGGAGGACTGGGATTGCCCATGGTCGTTGCAATAATCTTATTTTTGACGTATTACTTTATCGGTGTATTTGCCGGAAATTACGCCAAAGAAGGAAACATTCACCCCGCAATTGGGGCTTGGCTGCCCACGTTGATCATGCTGCCCTTGGGCATTTCGCTTACCAGACGTGCAACTGCGGATAAAGGGTTGGTAGGATTTGGTCATTTTATAGACCGCATCAAATCATTATTTAAAAAGAAAGACACAGAAGAAGACCAATGATCGCCATGGACAAAAAAATAGAATTGGATGCCATAGAAGATGCTATAGCCGATATTAGGGAAGGGAAGGTAATAATTGTAGTGGATGATGAAAACAGAGAGAACGAAGGTGATTTTTTGGCGGCGGCAGAACTGATCACACCGGAGACCATCAATTTTATGGCCACACATGGCCGGGGCCTCATCTGTGCACCTCTTACCGAGGGTCGTTGTAAAGAACTAGGGCTACATAAAATGGTAAATCACAACACCGACCCGTTGGAGACCGCTTTTACTGTTTCTGTGGATTTAAGAGGACATGGGGTTACCACAGGGATTTCGGCTTCCGATAGGGCCAAAACGGTTCTGGCACTGACCAAAGAGGAAACCAAACCCCACGAACTGGCGCGTCCAGGACATATTTTTCCGTTGATTGCCAAAGAGGGAGGGGTACTGCGCCGTACAGGCCACACCGAAGCTGCCATTGACTTTGCCAGATTGGCCGGACTGCAACCGGCCGGGGTAATTGTGGAAATCATGAACGAAGATGGATCTATGGCCCGTTTGCCACAGTTAATGAAAGTTGCCAAAAAGTTTGACCTAAAAATTGTTTCGATAGAGGATCTGATCGCCTATCGTATGGAGCACGATAGCCTTATCGAGCTCAAAGAGTCGTTTACCATAAATACCAGGTTTGGTGCATTTCGTTTGCGGGCCTACAAGCAAACCACCAACAACCAGGTGCACGTTGCGTTGTTGAAAGGTAATTGGAAGAGCGGTGAACCAGTATTGACCCGTATCAACTCTACCTTGGTAAACAACGATATTCTGGGGACATTGACCAATAATCCCGATGAAACTTTACAGCGTATGTTCAATGCCTTGAACACAGAAGACAAAAGTGCGATGATCTTTATAAATCAAGGCAACCAATCCATGAATTTATTGAGCAGGTTGTCCGAATTTAAAAAACTACAAGGAGAAGGCATAAACAAGGCTCCAAAAATTGAAATGGACAACAAGGATTTTGGAATCGGCGCACAAATTTTGCACGACTTAAATATTTCCAAGATCCGTTTGCTTACCAATTCTGGGCAAACCAGGCGCGTTGGTATGGTAGGCTATGGCTTGGAAATCGTGGAGTATGTAAAATACTGATTCGAAAGTTCAACATCACCGAACTAGATGCAATCGATAACAGACCACTTATAACACTGCCTTGATGGCATCGACCATTTGCTTGGCCCGTGTTTTAACCTCCTCTTCCGACCATCCCAGTTTGATCAAACAGGAAATGTTCCTGGACATCCATTTATCAGATTCAGAGAAATCAGCTTCGTTGTAATCTGGCAATACCTCCTTTACATCTTTTGGAAGATTTCCCAACGACTTCATATTGGTCAAATGCTCCCACTTTTTATAATAGTGCCAATTGTTGTTATACCAATAAAAACATCCATCTACTCCCTTATCACCTAACACTTGGTGCGCTTTTTGGGCTAGATTTTCCGAAGGAAGGAAAAAACTTAGGAATGAATAGTTCTCTTCTCCTCCGTTCGGTACGGTTCTAAAAACCACTTCGGGAATGCTGAACAAGGCTTCTCGCAAAATACTATAGTTCCGTTTTTGAATGTTTAAAAACTCATCCAGCCGAGAAAGTTGAGCCACCCCGACCGCTGAGTTCATTTCAGAAATACGGAAATTATATCCTAAAAATGGGTGCTCTTCTGCTCCCCTGTTATTTCCTATATGGTCGTGGCCATGATCGGCATATTTATGGGCATTTTCATAATATGTGCCATTATTGGTGATTATGGCTCCGCCTTCACCACAGGTAATGGTCTTAACATAATCAAACGAAAAACATCCCATATCACCAATACTACCCAAAGGTTTACCATTGTAGGTGCCCCCAATCGCTTGGCAAGCATCTTCCAATAACAACAATCCATGTTGATCACAAATGGCTTTCAGCGCATCCAAATTGGCCATAGATCCGCACATATGTACGGGCATAATCACCTTGGTTCTTGGAGAGATTGCTTTTTCAACGGCTTCGGGTTTTAATGTTAGCGTATCATCAATATCGGCCAAAATCGGTACAGCTCCAAGTGCCAATATGGATTCAAAACTTGCAACAAATGTAAACGTTGGCATTATTACTTCGTCACCCGCCCCTACTCCTGCACTGGCCAACGCCACTGTTAAAGCGGCTGTTCCACTACTTACGGCGTGGGCATATTTAACCTGCATTCTTTTCGCCAAAGCAGTCTCCAGCTCTTTGGTTTTCCAGTGTCCATTTCGCATGGCATCAAACCCGTAGCGCATTAACACTCCGGAGTCCATAACGTCCTGTACTTCTTTTCTTTCCTTGTCTCCAAAAAGTTCAAATCCTGGCATACTAATCTTATTTTAAAAGAACCATAGTTTAATGGCCATTAAAACTACGGCGATAACTAAAAATGTTTTAATAAATCCGTCTCCCTTATTTACCGAAAACCTACTGGCGAACCACGCGCCAGAGCCATTTCCAATGGCCAGTATAAGACCTAATTTCCAGTCTACTTTATCGTTATAAGCAAATACGGCCAGTGCCGATAACATATATATCAATACCACAACAACTTTGGTAGCATTGGACCGCACCAAACTCATATGATTAAAATAATGCAAAAAAAGTATTGTTAAAAACCCGAGGCCCGCATTGATAAAGCCTCCATAAATTCCAAAAAAGAAGAATACGATAATGGCGATCCACAGATATTTTCCCGTAAGTCGCTCTTGAATGTCATCTATCCTCATTTTAGGTTTAAAAATAATGATGAGCACCACGGCCATCATCACTATGGCCAATATTCTATTGAAGGTTTCATCATCAATATCCACTGCAATATATGCACCGATTATAGCCCCCAAAAAAGCGGAAATCCCCAAATAAATATTAAATGGATAAGTACTGATACCCGTGCTTTTAAACCCAGCGGTGGCCATAGCGTTCTGGATCACAATAGCCACACGATTGGTGCCATTGGCCATAGCGGGAGGCAATCCCAAAAATATAAGTGTGGGCAAGGAGAGCAAGGAACCTCCTCCTGCAACAGTGTTAATAAATCCAACTGCAAATCCGACTGCGACCAAGAGGCAATAATGATACCATTCTAGCATAACAGCAAAGGTATGACCATTGCCTTAAAATAGCTTTATGAATCTACCAAAGTTTGATGGTGATTTGTAAAGATGGCAGGATGGGGAATTTATTTTCAGAATATTATAAAAAGGTCTTTTGGGATAACAAAAACCTTTATATATTTGCACCCGCTTAGGAGGAATGGCAGAGTGGTCGAATGCGGCAGTCTTGAAAACTGTTGAGGGTCACACCTCCGGGGGTTCGAATCCCTCTTCCTCCGCTTAATAGTGTAAAAAGCCCCTGTTTTAGGGGCTTTCGTTTTTTGGCTGACAATCTAGTTGACAATTTTATACTGGAAACCGTATCAAAATCTCGCTTATTACTTCCTTTTTCAATAAGAAGGGATTCCAGAAAATTTTGATATTAATTTAATAGTAAAGACCCACGCTTTCCTATCTGCCTTTCGTAACTTTAAGGTGATTTAGTTTTTAACATTAAAACACCCTAAATATGAAAAAAATTCTTTTTCTAACAGGCGATTTCGCCGAAGATTACGAAACCATGGTGCCATTTCAAATGCTCTTGATGGTGGGCTATGAAGTACATGCCGTTTGTCCGGACAAGAAAAAAGGGGATACTATTAAAACTGCCATCCACGATTTTGAAGGTGACCAGACCTATACCGAAAAGCCGGGGCATAATTTTGCGCTTAACTATAGCTTTGCTGATGTTGACCCATCGGACTATGCGGGGTTGGTCATTGCCGGAGGGCGTGCCCCGGAATATCTTCGTTTGAATCAAAAAGTGCTGGATATTGTCAAGCACTTCTTTGACGAGAACAAGCCTGTTGCAGCTGTTTGTCACGGCATACAGATACTGACGGCCGCAGAGGTGGTCAAAGGGCGTAAATTGACCGCTTATCCCGCTGTTGGACCAGAAGTCACATTGGCTGGCGGTGAGTTTCAGGATATTCCCGTGGATGCTGCCTATGTAGATGGAAATTTGGTGACCTCTCCTGCTTGGCCCGGCCATCCAGCCCTTATCAGTGAGTTTTTAAAGGTAATGGGAGCCAGTATATCTATCTAAATAACTACTGACCAAAACATAAAGGGCAAAACCACTCTAAATTTTTTAAAGATGGTTTTGCCCTTTAATTTTTAGGTTCGTTCAATCATCAGCAAAGATTTAAGTATATTGATTGAAGTTAGAACAGAAGCAATGATGCAAACAAGTAAAGAACTCAAAGTACGATGCTGGATCGATATCGATGGAAAAAAGTTTTTTGGACCAGGGCGAGCACAACTATTGATTTTGATCGATAAAAACGGTTCCCTATCCAAAGCGGCCAAGGAAATGGGCATGTCCTACCGAAAAGCATGGGCCATGGTGGAAGATATGAACCAAAGGGGACAACAGCCTTATGTGAAACTTCATAAAGGCGGTACTCAAGGTGGAGGCGCCGAATTAACACCAAGGGGCAAAAAGGTGCTATCTGCCTTTCAACAGATGAATACCCAGATTCAGGCAACTGTGGAGCAACACACTCAAGAAATGTTAGAGCTGATTTAAATACGGATACCAAATCCGTGAAGTAATATCAAACGAAAACCCACATAGAGCACCAAAATACTGGTGAGCATTCCCAAAAACTTTAAATTGAATTTTTTGTTGGACAGATAGGAACCAATACTACCACCAATCACAACGGCAACTATGAGCAGCCATATCAATTCACTGTTCCATGTAAAGGTCCCCGACATATTCAGACCGATTAACCCAGAAATGGAATTGACCAAAATAAAAACAGATGCCAACGAAGCTACCGTTCTTGGATTCGCCCATTTTAATAGATTCAATACCGGAGAAAGGAAAATACCCCCACCAATCCCCGAAACTCCTGAAAGAAATCCTATACCCCCTCCCAATATCACTTTATTGGGATTTGAAAATGCTTTGGTGTCCATTTTTTTCTTCACAAAACGCAAGAGCATAAAAATACCTGCCAAGACCAATGCAGTTCCCAATATTAAAAAGAAAGAAGCCTCTGAAAGTCGCAATTGCGCACCCAGATAGGCCAATGGAATGCTTGCCACCAAAAAAGGCCAAAACTTTTTAAGGTTGAACACCCGATTCTTAATATAAAACAGTGTTCCTATGCTGACCACGCAAATATTCAGAATTAGCGCTGTGGAGCGTATCTCGTAAAAGTCTGTCAAAAAAAGACTGAGGATAGCCAAATAACTGGACCCACCCCCAAAGCCGACCGAACTATAAAACAGCGCGATTAAAAAGAAGACAATGGGCAAATATTCAACGCTCATTGCTTAGGAAATTAATTTACACCTGATCAAATCACCTGCTGTTAACTTTTCTCCATCATCCACAAAAGCAAGTACATTTCCTTTGGCCATGGATTGAATCATAGAGGAACCTTGACCGTCCAAAACCTCAACTTTTCCATCCAAAATAGCAGCTTTTAGAAAAGATGGGCGCCCAAAACGGTTTTCATACCCATGTTTTATTGGGAATTGATAGGTTGGCAAACCAGTCCTCCGATATCCCGATAATTTGTGAAGCAACGGAAGCACGTACACATAAAAACAAGTCAGCGATGAGGCCGGGTTTCCTGGCAAGGCAAACACGAACTTATTGTCCTTTCTTCCAAAATAGAGCGGTTTTCCTGGTTTTTGAAACACCTTGTAAAACAACTCCTTAACTCCATTTTCTTCGAGGGATTGTTTTACAAAATCATAATCCCCTACCGAAATACCTCCAGAAATAATCAACACATCACAAGACTCCAATGCGGTTTGAATGCCCGCCTTTGTGGCCTCAAAATCATCTTGTATTTGTGTTTTTTGATGATGCTCAAACCCGAATTGCTCTAATACTCCAGAAATTGCGTAGCTGTTGGATTCGTAAATCTGTCCCTCCAACTTTGGTTGACCGGGTTTTACGAGTTCATTCCCTGTTGTGATGATGTTGACTCGCGGCTTGGAAAAAACTTCCAGCTCAGACCTTCCCAAACTGCCCATTAACGCCAAAGAGGGTGGATTCAACATATGTCCTTTTTCAAATACGTCTTGCCCTTCCGCCAACTGACCGCCCTTTTTTCGGATGTTCTGACCCACTTTGGGCATTTCATCAAGAAATAGCGTCTTGTCTTTAACGGAGGTTTTCTCCTGCATCATCACAGCCGTAGTATTTTCAGGCACCTTCGCACCAGTAAAAATCCGAACCGCTTCGCCATTTTGCAATGAAACTTCCTTGGAATCGCCAGCAGCCACCTCACCTACCAATTTATATTCCTGATAAAGTCCACACAGGGCATATCCATCCATGGCGGAATTATCAAACTCGGGGACATCAAAAGGCGATATAATATTTTTAGAAAGGGCATACCCAAGTGACGCCTCAAGAGGTCTAAACTCAGTTTTCAGGTCAATTTTCTGGTCTTCTATAATGCCAAGTGCTTCTTCTATCGTAACCATTAGCCTCCTATTGAAATCATTGAACGGTTTTGCTCGTAGTGTTCTGCATCCATTTTTACGTCCATACCGTCCCGGGAATGTTTTTTGGATTTGATGGACTCCAAAATGATGTTTTCTATGGGTTCTCCATTGCGAAACGCGGTCAATAAGTCGGTTTCGGAGGTGGCAAAAAGGCAATTTTTCATTTTTCCATCGGCCGTCAATCGAATGCGGTTGCACTCATCACAAAACGGATTGGTAATTGTGCTCACAATCCCAAAACTGCCTTGGTGCCCTTTCACCTTATAGTTGGTAGACGTACTGTGTTTTGGGTTTTGCAAAGTCTCTATTTCCCCGAATTTGTCTCCGACTGTCTGTAAAATTTCTTCTTTGGATACTCCCTTGCTCCAGTCCCATTTGTTGCCTTTAAAGGGCATGAACTCAATAAATTTGACACTTAAATCTTTATGTTGGGTCAGTGCAATAAAATCGTTGATCTCATTATCGTTAACTCCCTTGATCAGTACCACATTTAGTTTGATGTGCATGTCCATATCGAGCGCCATTTCGAGATTGCGCATAATGCGCTCGTAATAATCCCGTTTGGTAATGAAAATGGATTTGGCCTTGTCCAAGGTATCCAGACTGAAATTAATCTTGCGCAATCCCACTTTCTGAAAAAGCTCCAAATATTTGTCCAGCACAATGCCATTGGTAGTCAATTTTAGGGTTACGCCCAACTTGGCCAACTCTTCGACCAAATAGCCGAAATTCTTCCGAACCAAAGGTTCGCCGCCCGTCAACCGTACCGTATCCACGCCCAAATCCCGAAATGTCCCTGTAATCTCAATGATTTCTTCCAAGGTCATGATGCTGGGTTTTTCCATTAACTCAATACCTTCTTCGGGCATACAGTAAAAGCACCGCAGGTTGCAACGGTCCGTCAATGAAATACGCAGATAGGTATGTGGCCTACCGAAATTGTCTATTATTTGTGGTTTTTTGTCAATCATGCCTTTTTCCTTCTATCACTTTAAATGCATGCAGCACGTGGGGGAAAATCGCATCCATGGACTCTGCCGCACCTTTGGTGGAGCCCGGCAGTGCCAATATCAATTTGCCGTCCTTGATGCCCGCGATGGAACGTGAAAACATCGCATACGGCATCCGGTTTTGCCCATAGCTTCGCATTTGTTCTTCTACTCCTTTTAGTTTGATGTCCAACAAGGGCTCCAAGGTCTGTGGGGTGACATCTCTTGGTCCTACACCTGTTCCTCCTGTAAAAATCAAGAGGTCGGCTTTGGTATTTTTCAATTTTTGGATGATTTCGTCAGCTTCATCGGGAATGATGCTTTTTTGGGATGCAACTCCCAAGGCCCGCAATCGCTCCACGATGGCTTCTCCGGCCCTATCCTCGCCTTTTCCTTTGGAAATGGTATCCGAGCAAACCACTACCTCCGCGGTAAGCCCTTCGGAATTGACTTTATAGGAAGATTTGCCCCCTTTCTTAGATTTAAGACGAATAGTGCCGATTTCCACATTTTTGTCAATTGGTTTCAGCATATCGTACATGGTGAGTGCCACTATACTGGCTCCGTGCATCGCCTCCACCTCTACCCCTGTTTTGTAAATGGTCTTGACCGTCATGGAAATGATAATCTCCAAGCCGTTGATTTCATAATCGATTCCCGTGTATTCAATGGGCAAGGGATGACAATCAGGCAACAAGTCCGGCGTTTTTTTGACGCCCAACAAGCCGGCTGCCTTTGCCATTTCAAACACATTCCCTTTGGGAACGGCATTGTTTTGTATCGCATCAATCGTAGTTTGACTACTCGTTTTTACGATAGCTTCTGCGGTGGCTTCCCGCAAAGTGGTTACTTTATGTGTAATGTCTACCATTTACCTATTTACTTTCCATTGATGGGTTTCGTCTTCAAAAATCTCCTTGCCAAACACAGGTACTTTCGCCTTTATTTCCTCCACAAAAAAGTTGGTCGCTTCAATAGTGATTTTTCGATGTGCCGAAGAGGTGAACACGAACAAGCACAACTCGCCAACCTTTACCTTGCCCAAACTATGATAAATATGGGCACAGGTTATATCGAACTTGGCAAAGGCCTCTTCCCGAATTTCATGAAAGACCTTTTCCGCCATTTCTTCATAAGCCGTATAATCGATTGCAGTGACGGTTTTACCATCCACTTTGTCCGCCCTTACTTGTCCCAAAAAAATGCTATGGGCACCGATATTGGTCTTGCTCTGGTGGTTGGCCACCGAAGTCGCTATTTTTTCGGGAGGAATCGCTCCTTGTACAAATACTTTTTTTGGTTTCTTTTTATCCATCAATAATTGTTTCTATACCGCCTTCCACGTTCTTCAAATTGTGGAAGCCAAATTCGTTTTTAAGGATTTCTATGGCGTTTTTGCTTCGCTTTCCTGATTGGCAGAACACAAAAACATCCTGATTATTGGGTATTTCTTTATGCCGTGATGCAAGATCGCCCAAGGGAATGTTCAGCACCTTTTTGCCTTTCGGTTTGGGCTGTTCGAACACTTCTCGCACGTCGAGATACCACTGTTCTTTGTTTTTTAAATCACAATCGATGTAAACGGGCGCTATTCCGTTTTTGCGAATTTTTTCTACTTCTGCGGGGCGTTTGTTTATGTTGATGGTCTGCTCGCTAGCTTGCATCATATTGATCAACTTTAGCTTACCAAAAAGCACCTCTCCCTTCCCAAGGATGATTTTAAGGACTTCGGCTGCCTGAAGCGTTCCCAAGATGCCCGGTAATGCACCCAAAACCCCTGTAGCCTCACAACTGATGTTCTGTCGCGTACTTTTCGGAAACAGACAACGATAAGTAGGGCCATTCTTATAATTGAAGACCGACAATTGTCCTTCATTTTTGTAAATGGAGGCAAATACCCAAGGTTTATCTACCAAAATACAAGCATCGTTGATGAGATACTTGGTTTCAAAATTGTCCGTCCCATCCAAAACAACATCGTATTGATTGATGATGTTTTCTGCGTTCTCGATTGTCAATGGCTCTTCGTACATTTCAAACTCTACCTCACTGTTTAGTTTTTCCAGTCGTTCTTTGGCAACAAGGGCCTTCGGTTTTCCTACGTCCGATTCTTGAAACAAAACTTGCCTATGCAGGTTGGACATATCGACCTTGTCATGGTCCATCAAACCAATTTTAACGATACCTGCACCTGCCAAATACATCGCAGCAGGACAACCCAATCCCCCAACACCAACAATCAACACTTTGGCATTGCGAAGTTTTTGCTGCCCTTCCAGGCCAACTTCCGTGAGTTTTATTTGTCTGTCGTATCTGCTCATCCTCCAGCGAACGGTGGCAACAGTGCCACTTCGTCTCCATCATTAATTGATATGGTATCATCCAAATTTTGGTTCACTGCTATCTGTACCGAATCTTTGTCCGCTATAGCCAATCCGTTCAAACATTGTACTTTCAGCTCCGAAGCGGTAATCGCTCCGTGCAGTTCCAAAATCTCTTCCGACTTTGCAGCGGCTTCCGCCACCAAACCAAAATATTTTATCGTCACATTCATGCTTCCATTTTCTTTAATTGTCGAACATCCTCTTCCGTATCCACATCAAATCCTCCTTTGCTGAAAACTTCAGTACCGTAGTCAAAATCTTTCAGGTAAATCAACTTTTTGGCTCCTTCGTCTCCTTCCAATTCCATCAACAACGGAAATGCTTCCTTACTAAAAATGGCGGGCACTCCAATACTATCGCCGTATTTGGAGTAGGTCGCTTTTGGTTTCTTAGTGAGTTGAGCATGCACCAGTTTGGTTAAGTTGATGTGTTCCAAAAAGGGTTGGTCGGATACCAGAAAGAGTGCATGGTCCAATTCTTTCACTGTCAAGGCGGTTTTTAAGCCCAACTTGATGCTTGATGCCATTCCTTGTTCCCAATCGGGGTTAACCACCACTGTAAACCCATCTGTATCGGTCTGCTCCTGTATCTCTTGATGTTTTGCGCCCAGTACTAAAATCTTGTGTTCAAAGCCAAGCATAATCACTTGTTTCAGGGTATGCTCCAAAAGTGTTTTCCCTTTGAATTCAACCAACTGCTTTGGTCGACCTAAACGGGTAGAGCCACCTGCTGCCAAAACCACCACCGCAATGTTTTCTTCTGAATTCATAGGGTTATTTTTTGAAATTGATTCTGTTTTGTATCGTGAATCGGCTCAGTTTTCTGCTTTAAAGGTCGAGCCTCTTTGTTAGTAAGCACACTTTGTATCTCTGCCAAAACGGATAATCCAATTTCAGCCGGCGTCTCAGCCCCTATTTCCAATCCAACAGGTGCGTGTATTTTGGATAAATCCTTTTTTGACACTTCTATGCCTTCGTCCGCCAACTCATTGAGCATGCGTTCGTATTTTTTCAATGGCCCCAAAATCCCGATGTAGGGTATTACTGGATTTCCCAACAACAATTTGAGCACCGATAGGTCGTAATTATAGTTGTGGCTCATCAGCACAAAACAAGTGCGTTCGTCAATGCCAATATTTTGTAGTGTTTGTTCGGGTTTGGCCACGATCACTTGGCACGTGCCCATAAAACGTTCTTTATTCGCGTGCGTGGGACGTCCGTCGATAACTGTAACTTTCCAACCCAATAAATCGGCTTGTTGCGCCAGGATTTGGGCATCGTTCCCTGCTCCTACCAAAATCAATTTTACTGGGGGTTGATGGATTTGGATGAACACAAAATGTGTTTTCTCTTCCGTTGTGAGCTCTGCAAAACAAGATGCATTTTCATTGATGACCTCTCTACTTTTAACAAGCAAAGCTTGTTGTAAATCATCGGGAAGCTGCTGCCCTGAAACTGCCTGATTTTCATCCGCAACCAAACTGGTTCCCAGTTGTTGTTGGGATTTATCCAAATTAAAAACAACAGACACCGCCATTGGAACTTCCTGTTCGGCAACAGTTCTCAATAGCTCACAGGGATTATGCCTATCTGTATAATTAATAGGCTCGAACAAGACTTGAATAATACCGTTACAGCCCAATTGTGCACCGATTACCGCATCATCCTCATCGCTGGTATCATAAGTGACCAATTTGTTTTCCTGTTGGTCCAATGTAAAAAGGGCCTTTCTAAGCGCATCACCTTCCAAACAGCCTCCACTTATAGCTCCTGTGATATTTCCATATTCGTCCACCAACATTCGTGCTCCCGCCCTACGATACGATGAGCCCTCAACATGTACTACGGTGGCCAAAATGCAACGGATTTCTTGCAACCTGAGCTCTTGATAATTTGATATGATCATGTCCAACTCCCTCATACAACTGCAGTTTTAAGTTGGTTGACTGCTTTTTTGATTTCAGACAAGGCTTTTTCAACGTCTTCCGAAGAGGTGCTTCGCCCTGTACTGATACGAAGACTGGCCAAGGCCGTTTCATCTTCAATTCCCATCGCTTTTAGCACGTGGGACGTATTTACTTGATTTGAAGTGCATGCAGAACCCCGAGAAACGGCCAACGTGTTCAAATAACGAAGTAGCTTGGTGCCATCAATTACTTTAAACGACACATTTGTGGTATTGGATAACCGTTCTTCATCCAGGCAATTAATGGTTGCTCCTTCTATGGTCAACAACCCCTCCTCCAATTGGTTTTGAAGACTTTTGAATTTTTGCTGATTTTCTACCAAGCTTTGCTTTGCAATTTCACAAGCTGCACCAAAACCAACAATGCCAGGAACATTCAAAGTTCCTGGTCTGACTCCTTTTTCGTGACTGCCTCCATAAAGGTGTTTATCAATGGAAATATTTTTTCTTTTATTCAAGTAAAGTGCGCCAACACCTTTAGGTCCATAGAGTTTGTGTGATGAAAAAATAGCGATATCGATTCCCAATTCTTGTAAATCAACAGGAATTTTTCCAACTGCCTGAGTAATGTCGGACATCACAGGAACATTTTTGGAATGCGCTATTTCGGCTATGGATTTTATTGGGTGAATCAAGCCTGTTTCGTTGTTGGCCAACATTAAACACACCAAAATTGTGGACGGCTTTATCGTTGCCTTCAATACATTCAGATCAAAGTTTCCTTGTCTGTCCACATCCAAATAAGTGACTTCAAAACCATCAGATTCCAATGCTTCCAAAGATTCTAGAAGTGCTTTATGCTCGGTTTTACAGGAAATGATATGATTTCCCTTATTCCTGTTCCCTTTGCAAAATCCGAACAAAGCCAGATTGGCGGCTTCCGTAGCTCCAGATGTAAATGTTATTTCAGTTGCCCTACAATTTACCAGTTTGGCAACTTGATTTCTAGCAGTTTCGACTGCGTCCTCAGCATACCAACCAAAAGAATGGTCGCTGTTCGCATTGCCAAAATTTTGGGTAAAATACGGCAGCATGGCCTCCACTACCTTTGTGTCGGTGGGTGTGGTTGCATTATAATCCAAATATATTTTACGTGTTACTTTCAAGAATTGAGCGTTATGCATAGATGTACACAACGCAATGTACTAAGAATAATAAGAGTTTGCACAGAGTTTTGAATTTCGTTTTAAAATTATTTAGCTATTTTCTTTGGTATGCACTTCTTTAATCGTAATATTGCAATATACAAATAAGACAATGGGCTTAGCCAAAACAGAAATATTTGCCGAGAAAGAAAATCGGATTGCGCAGTACGCCAAGGCTTTTGGACATCCAGCCCGCGTGGCTATCTTGCAATACCTGTTTAAGCTCAATACCTGTGTGTGCGGTGATTTGGTAGATGAAATTGGTTTGGCACAACCCACTATTTCCCAACATTTGAAGGAACTGAAAAAAATTGGCCTAATCAAAGGAAATGTCGAGGGCACAAGTGTCTGTTATTGTATTGATGAGGACGAATGGAAACAAATGAAATCCGTAATGTCCGATTTTCTGAATCAAGATACCAAAACCAAAGAGTGTTGCTAAAAAAATTTAAATCAATTAATCGCAATATTACAATAAATATATAGATATGAAATTAGAAGAAGTTAAATCCGCCTTGAGCAAATTGAACACCATCGCCTTTAAATTACCCAACGGGAATTTGGTTCCCAACCATTTTCATGTTACCGAAGTGGGTAAAATCACAAAGCACTTTATTGATTGCGGTGGAACAGTTCGAAACGAGGAGGTGGTCAACTTTCAACTTTGGAATGCAGATGACTACGACCATAGACTTCATCCAGAAAAATTGGTCCATATTATCGAATTATCCCAAAAAACGTTGGGCATCGGCAATCTGGAAGTAGAAGTGGAATACCAAGGGCAGACCATTGAAAAATTCGCTCTTGATTTTGACGGAACCAACTTTCTATTGACCACCAAGCAAACCGACTGTTTGGCCAAGGACAATTGTGGTATTCCAACCGAAAAGCCCAAAGTAAAATTATCCGAATTACAAAACACACAAACTTGCACTCCTGGAAGTGGATGCTGCTAAAACCCAACTTATGGCACTTTTTGAAAAATTAAACCAATTTGTTTCCGATTTGGATACAACATCCATTGCTGAGGAAAGAAAACAAACCTTATCACCTCTTGTGGAGTACATTCAGGAAAAATTGGATAACCACCAACCCATCCGACTGAATTTAATCTGTACCCATAACTCGCGTAGAAGTCATTTATCCCAAGTTTGGGCACAGACCATGGCCCATTATTTTGGGATTGATAATGTGAGCTGTTTTTCTGGGGGAACAGAAGCCACTGCCCTATTTCCGATGGTGGCTTCTACTTTAGCAAGCTGCGGGTTTGAAATAAACATGCTCTCCGAAGGAAAAAACCCAGTGTATGGCATCAAGTTTTCCGAAAACGAACACCCTGTTATCTGTTTTTCCAAAAAAATGGACGATGATTTCAACCCAAAATCAGATTTTGCAGCCATTATGACCTGTTCCCAGGCTGATGAGGGCTGCCCGTTTGTTCCGGGTGCAGAAAAGCGGATTCCAATTACATACGAGGATCCCAAAGCTTTTGATGGCACACCCGAACAGGCTCAAAAATACAGGGAACGAAGCGAGCAAATCGCAACTGAAATGTTTTATGTTTTTTCTCAAATACAAAAATAATGGCAACCAAAAAATTAAGCTTTTTAGATAGAAATCTAACTCTTTGGATATTTGTGGCGATGGCCATTGGGGTCGGAATAGGTTACTTTTTTCCGACATTTCCGGATTTCGTAAATTCTTTCAGCAGCGGGTCTACCAATATTCCCATTGCCATTGGATTGATTTTAATGATGTATCCGCCATTGGCCAAGGTAAAATACTCCTTGCTCCCAAAGGTTTTTAAAAACACCAAAATTCTTTCCATATCACTTTTTCTGAATTGGATCGTGGGGCCTGTTTTGATGTTTGCACTGGCCATAATCTTTCTGCGGGATTACCCTGAATATATGGTCGGGCTTATTTTAATTGGTTTGGCTCGTTGTATTGCCATGGTTTTGGTTTGGAACGATTTGGCCGAAGGCAGCAGCGAATATGGTGCCGGATTGGTAGCTCTGAACAGTATTTTTCAAGTATTTGCCTATAGTTTTTACGCATGGATTTTCATTACCGTCCTCCCTCCCTATTTTGGATTTGAAGGTGCGATTGTAGATATATCCATTGGTACCATTGCCGAGAGTGTGGCCATTTACCTAGGGATACCCTTTTTATTGGGGATTTTAAGCCGCCAAATTTTGGTGAAACTTAAAGGGGAAGATTGGTATACGGAAACCTTTATTCCTGCCATTTCACCGATTACCTTGATTGCACTATTGTTCACCATTGTTGTGATGTTCTCGTTAAAAGGAGAGCTTATTGTTGAAATACCAATGGATGTATTGATCATTGCCGTACCCTTGTTGATTTATTTTGCGCTTATGTTCATTATTGGATTTTTCACCACAAAAGCAATGGGAGCCGAGTACGACAAAACTGCTGCAGTTGCCTTCACAGCTGCAGGAAACAATTTTGAGCTGGCCATTGCCGTGGCCATTGCCGTTTTTGGCCTTAACTCCGGACAGGCATTTACGGGAGTTATTGGACCATTGGTAGAGGTGCCAGCACTAATTTTATTGGTGAAAGTTTCATTCTGGCTCAAGAAAAAATATTTTACGCATAAAACAGTGAAGGCTTAATAGAGTACCTGCATTTTAATATTTCGGGGAGTTTAGTAATTTCAGCCTGATATTCTTAAAAATAGAAGAATCATGGTCAAAGTTATCACCTCCCTTGGAATTGTTTTGCTTTTGATGTCTTGCAATACGGACAAACAAAAGAATCAACCCGAATTAGGGTTGGTATATAATGTTTTGTTGGATGCTGATATTGATAATTATGAGGTGTTCTCCATGGAACTCGATGGTTCCAACAAAACGAACATTACCGATCGGCCCGATCTGGAATGGACCTACTTTTCTCAAGAGGACACCTTATATTTTATTTCGGATAGAAATGCCTGTAAACGCTGCTACTTTCTCTACAAAAGTAGCTTTGATGGCAAAAATATCCAAAAAGTATCCGATTTGGAGTTGGCCGATAGTTGGATGAGTACTAGACATAATGGCTCCGAACTCATCGTTAAACCCAAACTTATTGATGAATCTACTTTTTATGTGCTCAACAAAAACGGAAAAATCATAAAAAGACTGGAAACGGGACTACCATTTGCAGCCGACCCGTTGTTTGTCAATAATGGAGAACAGATTGTTTTTAGGGGCGGTCGCACCAACAGCAAAAGAGTCCAAGGATTCAATGAAGAACTTTACATAATTGATGAGGACGGAAAAAACCTAAAACAACTCACCCATTATCCTGAACAAGACACCACTGCCGCCCAATACGGATACAGGGCGGGAGCTCCTAAATTACACCCTACCGAAAATTTCGTGACCTATCAAAGCAAACAAAATGGGAAATATAGTCTGTATGCGGTGAGTCTTGATGGAAATAAAAGTTGGAAACTTACTGAGAACAAGCAAAATGAAGGCTGGCACGATTGGAGTCCGGATGGTAATTGGTTGGCCATTGAGCTCTTCGACAACGAGCAATCCCAATTTCATATAGGATTGATGAATTGGGAAACCAAAGAATTGAAAATTTTGACCGATGACACCTATACCTATCAGCAGGCTCCAAACTTTATTTGGAAATCTGGTGAGTAATGGGTTAAACTGTTCCGGCGATTGCGGAAATACCTTAACCAAATTATGATGAAAAGAAAGTTAAACGCTATACTATTTATGGCAATTGCCCTTGCTTTGGGTGCTCTGTTTTACGCAAACAGTATTTTTCCGAAAGATTTTGAGGCCTACTTTAAACCTCAATTTTACAATCAGTTTGGGCCTATTGCCATTTGTATTGAATTGTTCATTGCCGGCATTTATCTGTTCAAAGGGCATAAAAAAAGTAATTTTACGCTTGCCCTGTTCGCTTTTACCGCAGTATTGGACCCCATTTTTGATTTAGCAGGTCTTTTTACTTCCAACGTACCTGTTTATGCCACAATTATCCTGCTGGGCTGTTCTTTTTGGGCATTATACTTGGCTTTTTCCAATACGTATAACCTTGGAAAAATTTCCGTGCCCGAGCTTATTATCAGTTTTGTTTTAGGAACCATAATCGAGCTTTCCTTCAATTATTACTATCAATTTTTGTAACATACATTACTTCTTAACCATATATTCATCAACAAACCGAACTAAATCCTGACCATGTAAATTTTTGGCCAAGACTTTTCCCTCTGGGTCCAACAAGAAATTGGCTGGAATTGTCTTTAACCTTAACTCCTCCATTACAGGGCTCTGGTCGCCTTGCACATGTGAAGCATGTAACCACCTATATGCTCCGTCTTTTTCAATAGCTTTGGCCCATGCTTTCTTGCTACTCTCCAAACCATAGGCCACGATCATAAAATCTTTGGAACCATACCTTTCCCACAAAGGCACCAGTACATTTCGATTTTCCACTCTACAGGGTGCGCACCAAGATGCCCAAACATCCAACAATATCAGTTTTTTGTTTTTGGACAATTGCCGCAAAGAAGTTTCCGTTCCATCCATCATGGGTAAATGTATCTCTGGAATCGAATCCCCTATAAGAACTGGTAAGTTTTTTTTATCGACTGTTACTGTAAATTGTTGTACCCATTTATGATCAGGGTATAAGTTGTTCCATTTTAGGGATTGTGCATAGACCATTTCCGCAATACGCTCATAATCACCTTCCGGACTCGCCCAACGAATGGCCATTAAGGCTGGCAATAGGTGCGCTGTGGTATCCGCAAAATCAATTAACTTGCCTTGATATGCTTTTAGATTTTTCTCGCACTCCAATAATCCCTCATCGGTTAAGTTCGAGCTGTTTTCCTTTTCAAAGTGATATTTATAAGCATCCCTACGCAAATCCCTCAATTCCAACATCGCTGCATTGGCAGGTGATGGATTCGCAATGGAGAAGCTAGATTGAAAATTTGCCATCTCGGCATCAACCCTTAAAGAAGTACCTGGCTCATACACCAATGGAAAATAATTGTCCGTACTCGGGTTTTCGTTCAGTAATTTATTGGGGTACTTCTCCCCTCTTTTCTGCACCACAAGCATCAACACCGTTTTATCTTTAAAGTCTGGCAATTTTCCCAATTGAAAGCTCCCATCGCTGTTTACTTCGGTCGAATCCAATACCTTTCCCACAAAACTTTGGGCGAAATCGTTAAATTTTTCTGGATGGACCACATAAATCATAGGCTTCCAATCTTCTGCATTTTCCAAATGAAGAGACCCTGAAAGCCATGGAGTATCCGAACAGGAATGCAATGCGAACAGAAATAAAATGAGAAGTTTCAGTGAATTTTTCATGGTCATAAAAGTAACCAATTCTGCTTTGGATTCTACTCTTTCCCTAACTCTAAAAATAGCTTGACCAGAGAATGAAGAATTCACAGATCGGACACTTATTTACTGATTTACGGTTATTTACCCCTTGTTGTAACGACCAATCTATCATTCAACACAAACAGTAACATTATGAAAACAAAAAACATTGTCCATTTAATCTTAAGATTGGTTCCAGCAGCTATCCTTTTACAAACGCTCTACTTTAAATTTTCGGCAGCCCCGGAATCCGTCCATATTTTTACAACACTCGGTTTGGAGCCTTATGGCAGAATTGGTCTTGGTATAATCGAATTGATCGTAGCCATTCTTATTTTGGTTCCTAAAACTACTTGGATAGGTGCCATTTTGGGCATTGGCATTATGCTGGGCGCCATATTTTCCCATATTACAGAATTGGGAATAGTGGTACAAAATGATGGAGGTGTACTTTTTGCCCTGGCTTTGGTAACGCTAAGTTTTTGTATCGCTCTGGCATGGTTGCACAGGTCCCAAATCCCTGTGATCAGAAAAATTTTCTAATCTCAAGCTTATTCTTCTTCTTTCTTTTTTAAAGAGAGGGATTCGTATACCTTATCGAGGATTTCGGGCTTATCGGTCAACACTACCAATTTATCGTTTGCCGCTATTTCGGTAAGTCCGTTCGGGGTAATATAGTTTCCATCGCGTTCGATCATGGCGATAATGGCATTTTTTGGAAATCCAAGATCAACGATCTTAACTCCATTGGAAGGACAGGTTTTCGTTATTTTTATTTCCTTCATTATCGCCTTTGGGTGCTCGGACAACAACTCATCCGTAGCGGACAAGGGTTTTACACGCTCCGGTAATCCCACATGGAGCCACTTGGCCACAATGGACAGCGTACTCCCCTGAATTAAAACGGATGTGATCGAAACAAAGAAGACAATATTAAAAATAACGTTTGCCTTATCTATTCCTGCCAAAAGCGGATAGGTAGCAAATACAATGGGCACAGCTCCCCGCAACCCTACCCAAGAAATGTAGAATCGTCGTCTCATCTTCATACGAAAAGGCAAAAGGGAAATCAATACGGCCAATGGCCGGGCCACAAAAATCAGAAATTGGGAAATCATTATTCCTATTCCAATAAAAGGCACTATTTCTGTTGGAAACACCAGCAGGCCCAAGGTAAGGAACAAAACAATCTGCATAAGCCATGCGAGTCCATCGAACATTCGCATGATGGTTTTTTTATGGATTATATTCTGATTACCAAGGTATACAGAACAAATATAAATTGCCAAAAAGCCGTTGCCCCCAATAAAATCGGTAGCCGAAAAAGTAATGAACATTAAAGCAATGGTAAGCACGGGGTACAACCCCTCAAAATCCAACCGAATCTTATTTATAATGATCTTACTTAGTTTTCCGAACAAAAAGCCAGCTGCTCCACCGAGTACCATTTGTAGTAAAAACATGGGCAAAACCGATACAATGTTTTTTTCGGGATACTGCACCAAGGTTAAAAAAGCAATGGTAAGCACATAGGCCATGGGGTCGTTACTCCCACTTTCCAGCTCTAGTGTGGGCCTTAGGTTTTTCTTTAGCGCCAAATTCTTGCCACGTAATATCGAAAATACCGCAGCTGCATCCGTAGAAGACACAATTGCCCCCAACAAAAGACTTTCGTATAAAGTAAAATCGGTTATCAAATACACAAAATAACCTAACCCTACAGCCGTTAACAACACCCCCAAGGTGGACAGTGCAATTCCTTCTTTCAACACCGGTTTTACAGACTGCCAATTGGTATCCAGTCCGCCCGAGAACAATATAAAGTTTAAGGATACAACACCCACGAACTGTGCTATTTTGGGATTATCGAAATAAATCCCCCCTATTCCATCCGATCCGGCCAACATACCAATGGTCAAAAACAACAATAAAGTAGGAATTCCGAAGCGATAGGTGGTCTTACCGGCCAAAATACTGATCAGCAGTAATACCGAACCTATTAATATGATGTTTTCTATGGTGATGTTCATATGGTAGCAAGGATTTAAAGTAGGACAACAGACAACATCAATTATTTGCTGAATTTTCAGAATCACGAAGTTAATTCAATTAGTTTGATTTTAGCTCCATAATAAACAATCGAACCAATCCTATGTATCAAGTTTTAGTTTTTAAAGGCTGATTTTTAAATTATCGCGACAGTCGTCAAAAAACACAAAAACCACGTTTAAATACATTTTTAAGTGGACACCCGTGTTAAATAGCTAAAAAATAATCGGTGAAATGCACTTTTTAGTCGTTAAAAGTAAAAACCTATGAAAAATTGATAAGTATTCCCTGCAATTGTTTTTGATCTTTGCTGTGTATTAACCCCCAAATCTATACATCATGACACGATCTACTATTTACAGCCTACTTGTTTCAGGATTAATGCTAACCAGCCAGACTACTTTTGCACAGGCAGACGAAAAAATAATAAACGATACGATGAACGGGAGCGTTTCCACTATTGATGGTTATGTGCCTTCCATGTCGATAACGGAAGATGGAAAAACAGCTTATTTTAGCAAGGGCACTTACCAGAAGCCCCTTTATGGTGTTTTTTCCAAAAAAGAATTGGTATACCACGTGTACCGTGCCGAAAAAGTGAACGGTGAGTGGACCAATATTACCCAATTGGAGGTATGCTCAAAACACTACTCTGCCAAACATCCTACTGTTACCGCAGATGGCAAGCGTTTGTTCTTTGCCTCGAACATGAAGGGATCATTTGGCAAGTACGATATTTACGTTACGGAGATTGCAGCCGATGGCTCCGTGGGCGTTTCCAAAAACTTGGGCCCCAAAGTCAATACCAAAGAAGATGAACTTTACCCGAGCATCTATAATGAAACTCTACTGTTTTTTGCTTCCGAAGGAAGAGATGGATATGGAGGATTAGACCTATATGCCTCACAAGTGGTAAAAAACACACTCACCGCATCCGTAAACCTTGGCGCCCATATTAATAGTGATAGCGACGAATATGCGATACAGCTAAGTCCAGAGAAAAAAATGGGGTTTGTGGTGTCCAATAGAGGTTTCAACAACACGGTATCACAATATACAGTAGCCTACGGACGTTCAAGTAAGCAGAAACAGTATATCGATGTTGCCAGCAATAACACCGGATTCGAAACTGTGCTGAACGATGATACCCGTGAATACGCGGATACGTCTTTCCAAGATCAACAATAATAATAGGTTACAATTTACATACTGAATCGGTCAATAAACCTGATACGTGTCTTGTGAAACTGTTTCATAGCCGAGATTAGAAACACTCATGACAATGATAAGAAAGACAGGGGGAAACTGACAGACTATCATAATAGCGGGTTGTATTATTTCAATCTGACCGATTTACTTCAAGAATAGGATGCTGATGGGACGGCATCCTATTTTTTTTACAACTACTTGATTATATATTATTTACACTAATTTATAGTGTGTTAGATCATATAAAAACCACTTTGGAGCAAATGTAAAAAAGTGCATTTGAACGAAAATGACTACAAATATTACTTGCGATAGTTAAAATTTTCTAAATTCGTTAGTGAAATAATACAATCCCAAATCTATTATGTCATGAAAAAAAATTACCACACTCTAAAAAAGGCGTCCCAAAACCTCTTTTTACTTTACTTTTTTGACGAGTAAAATCCTCAACTACACAATGTATAGCTCTTGATCCCTTTAGGGATCAGACCCAATTTTGGAGAACCCAATATGGTGTTCATACTGTTGTTGCCCTTGTATTGGGCAATGCAGTAAAGCATTTTATTGGTTTGTCCCAACTTCAAAATTGTGGATGCGGACGATATTGTCCTAAACTTAACCTACAAAAATTTATGTAACAGTTTACCCCCAAATCTTTCTTATCATGAAAAAGAATGCATTAAAAATTGCTGTCATCGACAATGACGACACGCTTGCTGGCATTTACACCCAGTACTTCCAAGAAACTGAAGACTACGAACTTCTCGGGGTCTACACCTCGGTTCATGGTCTATTATCTAGTTTTGTTCGTTCCCATCCGGACATTATAATCTGCGAAACCATGCTCAACGGTATTTCTGGAATAGAGGGCCTAGATTATTTTTATCGTAAAAACAAGGACCTTAAGGTTTTGATGATGAGTCGAAAAAACGATTTTCAACTCATAAAGGAAGCCTTTAAGAAGGGTGCCAATGGCTACTTGATCAAACCGATTACCAAAGATAGGTTGTTAAATGCCCTCGATGCGCTGGACCGGCACGGGATTGCCCTGGAACTGGATGTGGCAAAAAAAATCATCGATTCGTTCCAAACAAAATCGTTCGATGTCTTCTCTAAAAAGGAGAACGAGATCATAGAGTTGCTCACCCAGGGCTTTACCTATAAAATGATTGCGGACAAGCTATTTGTTACACCCAGCGCCGTGAATTTTCATATACAGAACATTTATGTAAAGTTAAATGTGAACTCAAAATCGGAAGCATTACAAAAACTGAAAGAAATGGAAATGCGGCAGTTGAACGCGGCTTAAACCAGAAACTTCCACTAAACAAAAAACCCTGACATAATCGTCAGGGTTTTTTCTATATAATAAAACGTATTTGATTTACTTCACTTCTTCAAAGTCCACATCTTCCACGTTGTCGCCTTCAGCTGCTCCACCATTATTGGCAGCACCTTCAGCTCCACCGGCAGATGCTCCTGCGGCACCACCTTGCGCTTCGGCCTGTGCTTTGTACATTTCTTCGGAAGCAACTTTCCATGCCTCGTTGATTTTTTCCAAAGCTGGCGTGATCACCGCAAGGTCCTTGCCTTCATAAGCTTTCTTCAACTCTTCCAAAGCTTCTTCGATTGGCTTTTTCTTGTCGTCGGACAATTTATCACCAAATTCGCTCAGTTGCTTTTCTGTTTGGAAGATCATCGCATCGGCCTCGTTCAATTTATCGGCAGTTTCCTTCGCTTTTTTATCTGCTTCGGCATTTGCCTCGGCTTCCGCCTTCATCTTTTTGATTTCCTCCTCGGTCAAACCAGAAGAAGCCTCGATACGGATATCTTGGGATTTTCCAGTAGCCTTGTCGGTAGCAGAAACCTTGATGATACCATTGGCATCAATATCAAAGGTCACTTCAATCTGAGGCGTACCTCTTGGGGCAGGTGGAATTCCATCCAAATGGAACCTACCTATTGTCTTGTTATCGGCTGCCATTGGGCGCTCTCCTTGCAACACGTGGATTTCAACCGAAGGTTGATTGTCCGCCGCCGTGGAAAACACTTGTGACTTCTTGGTCGGGATGGTCGTATTCGCCTCGATCAATTTGGTAAATACACTTCCCATGGTCTCGATACCCAAGGATAGCGGGGTAACATCCAAAAGAAGAACGTCTTTTACATCTCCTGTTAGCACACCACCTTGTATTGCAGCACCAACGGCCACAACCTCATCCGGGTTTACACCTTTGGACGGTTTTTTGCCGAAGAACTTCTCAACGGCTTCCTGTACCGCAGGAATACGGGTAGAACCTCCCACTAATATGATCTCGTCGATATCGCTTTTAGAAAGTCCAGCGGATTTCAATGCTTTCTCACATGGATCGATCGTTCTTTTTACCAGATCCGCGATCAATTGCTCGAACTTGGAACGAGACAATGTTCTCACCAAGTGCTTTGGACCTGATGCCGTGGCGGTTACATAAGGTAAATTGATTTCTGTTTGTGCAGAAGAAGACAATTCAATTTTGGCCTTTTCGGCAGCCTCCCTCAAACGCTGAAGGGCCATCGGGTCTTTACGAAGGTCCATGTCCTCATCCTTAATGAACTCTTCTGCCAACCAATCGATTATTTTTTGGT
The DNA here is from genome assembly GCF_042134605.1 of Flagellimonas alginilytica. GTDB lineage: Bacteria > Bacteroidota > Bacteroidia > Flavobacteriales > Flavobacteriaceae > Flagellimonas > Flagellimonas alginolytica. The sequence goes on from NZ_CP169638.1 coordinate 3,655,164, forward strand.
CCACATCGTCACCACCTAAATGGGTATCGCCATCTGTAGCCAATACTTCAAAAACACCATCGCCCAATTCCAAAATGGAAACGTCGTGCGTACCACCACCAAAGTCGAATACCACTATTTTTTGGTCCGTGTCTTTTTTGTCCAAACCGTACGCCAAAGATGCTGCGGTTGGCTCGTTGATTATACGTTCTACGGTTAGACCCGCTATTTCTCCAGCTTCTTTGGTAGCTTGCCTTTGCGAATCGTTAAAATATGCAGGAACGGTGATTACCGCTCTGCTAACATCTTGACCCAAGTAATCCTCTGCCGTCTTCTTCATTTTTTGAAGAATCATTGCGGATAATTCTTGAGGTGTGTACAAACGACCATCGATATCCACCCGTGGCGTATCGTTGTCCCCTTTTACCACATTATAAGGAACCCTATTGGCTTCCTTGCTGGATTCTGAGTATTTGTTGCCCATAAACCGCTTAATGGAGTATATCGTTTTGTGAGGGTTGGTCACCGCTTGTCTTTTTGCCGGATCACCTACCTTGATTTCCCCTCCTTCAACAAATGCAATCATCGATGGAGTGGTTCGCTTACCTTCGGCGTTTGGAATTACCACAGGCTCGTTACCTTCCATTACAGAGACGCAGGAGTTGGTCGTACCTAAGTCTATACCTATAATTTTGCTCATCGTATCTAAAGTTATGTCTGTTTAAAAATATTTTCGTTTGCTCATTAAATGTCAATGTTCATGCCACGGGCCATAATATGACAAGCTGTCATATTTTTGAGGATTATTTGATTTTAACCCTGTTACAGCAAGGTTTGTTCGGATTGTCACAAAATGTGACCCTCAATATTTAAAAATTCTCATTTTTGTATTTCTTAGCTTCCTATATTTGAAACTATAAATTGAGTTTATGGAGTGTATTAGTGTGTTCGATATGCTAAAAATAGGCGTGGGACCTTCCAGCTCCCACACACTTGGCCCATGGCGTGCAGCCGAAAGGTGGATCGCCGAACTTGAAGAACAAAATGTCTTTGACAACGTCCAACATATAAAAGTGCATCTTTATGGCTCACTATGCCTAACAGGAAAGGGACATGCCACCGACATTGCCGTGGTCATGGGACTATTGGGAACCGACCCAGAAACTGTGGATATTGACAGTATTGCAGGAAGTATTGACAGAATAAAAGCAGAAAACCAATTAAATTTTGGCGGAAAAAGAACAATTCCCTTTAGCTTTCAGAACGATATTCTCTTTAAAAAAGAGTTTTTGCCATTCCATGCCAACGGAATGTTGTTCGAAGCAACATTGAACACCGGAGATGTAATTTCCGAAACCTATTATTCCATTGGTGGCGGTTTTGTGGTAAAGGAAGAGCGAACCCATGCCAAGGAAAACAAAGAGACCTTTAAAGCATTCCCCCACCCAGTAAAAACCGGCAACGAACTTCTTGAACACTGTAGTTCACAAAACAAATCCATTTCAATGATCGTGATGGAAAACGAACTTTCATTGCGAACGGAACCCGAAATTGACAAAGGTATTGCGCGAATCTGGGACACCATGCTGGAATGTATGTATGTGGGTTGCCATACCGAAGGAAAGCTTCCGGGCGGATTGAACGTTAAGCGGCGTGCTTTCGAGATTCATCAAAAGTTAAAGGGCGATGTACCCTACTCCAACCCGCAGGAGTGGTTGGAGAGCATACGGGATACCGAAGTGAAGTTCCGACAGATCATAAAATGGGTAAGCTGCTTTGCTCTGAGCGTAAACGAAGTGAATGCTTCGCTCGGACGAGTGGTCACTGCCCCAACCAATGGCAGTGCAGGTGTTATTCCTGCCGTTTTAATGTACTACATGGTTATCGAGAACCACGACGCTGACTTTGACGATGTTAAGCAATTTTTGTTGGTTGCGAGCGAAGTGGGCAGTATTTTTAAAAAAGGTGCCACAATTTCCGCGGCTATGGGCGGTTGCCAAGCCGAGATCGGAGTTTCTTCCGCTATGGCCGCAGCTGGTTTAACCGAATTGATGGGCGGTTCCCCGGAACAAGTATTGATCGCTGCCGAAATCGCTATGGAGCATCACTTAGGACTTACCTGTGATCCCATTGGCGGCTTGGTCCAAGTTCCTTGTATAGAACGCAATGCAATGGGGGCCATTAAAGCCATTAATGCGGCGGAGTTGGCTTTGGACACCGACCCAAAAGATTGTAAAGTACCTTTGGACAAAGTAGTGAATACCATGTGGGAAACCGCAAAAGATATGAGTTCCAAGTACAAGGAAACCTCGGAAGGTGGTCTCGCTGTGGGTGTGTTTTTGAGCGACTGCTAGTCCATACAGCCTTCCTTGCCCCTGGTATCAATAAGGTAAATAATCTTCCATTCGCCATCAAAATTGATCAATTGGAAAGAATTAATTCCGCAATGACTAAACTCCCCGTTCAACCAAAACTCATAGCCCACCCAGGCGTTGGCCATGGTCCTGTCCACCTGTATGGAGAAAGAAGTAAGTTTCTCCTCAAACTTCATCGTGTCCGGAATACCCACTATCGATTTTAGAAAATTTGAAAATTCCTCCGTTCTGAACAGAGTCTTCCCTTCTGGATTCCTACCCGTGGTCTGCAAAACAACATTGTTCGCCACGGTACTTTTTATAATCGTAGAATCTTGTTTGTGGAATCCATCAAAAAAAGTTTCGATAACTTGTTTTACCTCGGCTTTGGTTTCTTCGCTAGATGGGTTTGGACCTTGGGCGTTTCCAAATAACACTACCGCAAAAAAAATCACGGTACTAAACAGTTTTCTCATTTTATTAGTTTTTTGATTACCTCCTAAATTAAACAAATCTGCTTACTTTTAACCATCAAAAATAATTTCGATGTCTACAGCTAAAAAAGAATACAAGAGGGTAACGGTAAAATCGTTGGTGGAAATGAAAAAGCATGGAGAAAAAATAAGCATGCTTACCTCCTACGACTATTCCATGGCCAAAATTGTGGATGGTGCCAATGTGGATGCTATTTTGGTAGGCGATTCCGCCAGTAATGTTATGGCGGGACACGAGACTACCTTGCCCATAACCTTGGATCAAATGATCTATCATGCCACCTCTGTTGTAAGAGCGGCAAAAAGGGCATTGGTCGTGGTGGACATCCCTTTTGGCAGTTACCAAGGTGACTCCAAAGAGGCATTACGTTCCGCTATCCGAATTATGAAGGAAAGTGGGGCCCACGCCGTAAAGGTGGAAGGTGGTGAAGAAATAAAGATATCCATTAGCCGAATTCTTGAGGCGGGCATCCCTGTAATGGGGCACTTGGGACTTACCCCACAATCCATCTATAAATTTGGAACCTACACGGTACGCGCCAAAGAAGAAGAAGAGGCAGAAAAATTAAAGTCCGATGCCAAATTATTGGAAGAACTGGGCTGTTTTGCCATTGTTTTGGAAAAAATACCTGCAAAATTGGCGAAAGAGGTGGCAGAAAGCGTCTCCATTCCCATAATTGGAATAGGTGCAGGGGGCGATGTAGATGGACAAGTTCTGGTAGTGCACGATATGCTGGGAATGACGCATGAATTCAACCCAAGATTTTTGCGAAGGTATTTAAACCTCTACGACGAAATGAGCAATGCCATTTCCCAATATGTGGATGATGTTAAAAGTCAGGATTTCCCGAACGAAGAAGAATCGTATTAAATTACAATTTACAATTGTCAGTTAGCAATAAAGAGTATTCCATCCCCTCCAACCTTCAAGTGCTTTTTGAAGACAATCATCTCATCGTTGTAAATAAACGTGTCGGGGATATCGTCCAGGGCGACAAAACCGGCGACGACCCTTTGAGCGAAGTCGTAAAAAAATACATAAAAGCAAAATATAACAAACCTGGCAATGTGTACTTGGGTGTTGTGCACCGATTGGACAGGCCTACTTCTGGAATAGTTCTCTTTGCAAAAACATCGAAGGCTTTGCCCCGTTTAAATAAGATGTTTGCAGAGGGTGATACCAAAAAAAAATATTGGGCGGTCGTCAAGGATGCACCTCCAAAAGAAAAAGACACGCTGACCCATTGGTTGGTCAGGAATCCAAAACAGAACAAATCCTATGCCCATAACAAGGAGGTGCCCAATAGCAAAAAAGCAATTTTAGAATATAAGGTTATTAAAAAATTGAATAGTTATTATTTATTGGAAATTGACCTTAAAACTGGCCGACACCACCAAATAAGGGCGCAATTGGCAGCTATCGGCTGCACTATTAAGGGCGATTTAAAATATGGCGCTGACCGCAGCAACAAAGATGGTGGAATCCATTTACATGCCAGAAGTTTGGCCATGTTGCACCCGGTAAAAAAAGAACCGATTGCATTTTTGGCGCCACCACCGATCGATCCTGTTTGGAGCGCTTGCCTTAACGAGTAAGAGCCAAGGCTTTTTCCCTGATGACTTCGGAAACGGGTTTGTTGTGCAAATGACTTTCCAGCCAAGATAAAATGTCCAAATAGAGAAATGCCCTTTTCTCATAAGGGTGGTTCTCATATTTTTTAAGCTCGTTGTACAATTTCTGAAACTCGCCTTTTAAATCGGTCGGATAGATGTCCCCAAGGTTTCGAAGAAACTTTATCATCTCCTTTTGCACTTCATGTAAATCGTTCATTTTCAACAAAAACTTGTACGTACTTTTAAGTTGTACTTCCAAATGATAATCCATACCGGCCTCATAATGCGCAACAAGGCTCAAGACCCTTGCAAAACACATCAAATCCTCGCGCATTTTAAGTTGCTTGTTGGATATTATCTTTTTTAGATAGGCAATACAGTTCTTGTTATCCCCATTTCCAAAATACAAACACGCGATTTTATAATAGAGCAACATAATATGGTGCTCATCTATCTGTTGCCGATGTTTTTTGATACCATATTCTATAATATTGACCAAATAAATGCCTTTATCGAACGTGCCTTCCAAAAAATGAAGGTTCAATTTATTGGTATTGATGTACAAAAACGCAAGCGAGGCAATGTTGTCGTTCTTGGGGAACCTGTCATCACCTACCTGTTGTTCCAAACGCTCCAGCGTCTCCCTAAACTGTGATGCATATTTTACGAAGAAAAGAGACTCCAACAGATAATGGTTCCCTTTTAAAAAGAATACTGGGTTCAAGGATATCATATGATCGTTCTCATAGAAAAGATCCACCCATTTGCTGGAATATTTATAGGCTGACAAAAAGTCCTGAATTAACAAACTGTACCATAAATGAGCTTTGTACAGCCATAATTTTTCCCGAAAACCCATTTTCTCAATTGTATAGTCCGGCATATGTGCATCAAAATAGGTCTTGACCTTATTAAGATCCTCGTCACTTCTTGCATAGCCAACTTTCAACATCATTCCGTACAATTGTAAAGACAGGTTGGAAAGCTTACTGGTCAACACATTGAGCTCCGACAATTCCTTGGCTTCCACAGCAAGTTCGTCCGCTCTATCCGGAATACTTCGGGTAATGTATTGGGTCTCTATTACTTTTTCCAGCTCTACAATTTCGTATGCCACATTTTTCTCCTCGTTTTCGATAGCAAAGCTTTTGGCTTTCTCTAAAATCTTCAAGCTTTGCTTGTACAGTCCCTTCTGGTATAGAATTGTAGCAAAATCCAATTGTTCCCGAATTTGGATACGGACGTTCTGGTTTACCGGATTCAATCGCAGGCTCACCAATATTTGCTTGTACAAATGTGCCTTGAGGTTGGAGAGTTGTGATTTTTTGACAATGCCACTATCCAAAATCTGCTTTTCATCATACTTACGGAGTTTGTCCAAAAGATTGAACAATGCCAAAAATTTAGCATCGGCGTTTACACCCAATCTCCCAACATACAGCTTAAATTGGCGTTTTTCGGATTTTGATAGCGACTTTACCAAAACGAACAAAGCATCCTTATGGGCATTTGTCATCGTAAAAAATATTATTTACACAATTGATTATCAGCATATTGAATCAACCTAAAAGCAGTTTAACGTTGTAACGGTTACGCAATTGCTTTTCGTCTTCAGCCCTCCTTCTCTATTTTCGTAAGTCATAGAAAAAAACAGGTTGATATAATGGGTAAAGATAAGGTAGAAATTTTTGATACAACGCTACGGGATGGAGAACAGGTACCAGGCTGTAAACTGGATACCGAACAAAAATTAATCATTGCCGAAAGACTGGATGAGCTTGGTGTTGATGTAATCGAAGCAGGGTTCCCCATATCTAGCCCAGGTGATTTTACATCTGTCAACGAAATTGCCAAATTGGTCAAAAATGCAACGGTCTGTGGATTGACCCGCGCGGTAAAAAAAGATATTGAAGTTGCCGCCGAAGCCATAAAAGATGCCAAAAGACCTAGAATTCATACTGGAATCGGAACTTCCGAATCCCATATTAAATATAAATTCAATTCCACACAAGATAAAATTATTGAACGTGCCGTTGAGGCCGTTTCCTATGCAAAGTCTTTTGTGGAGGACGTTGAGTTTTATGCAGAAGATGCAGGTAGAACCGACAATGAGTTTTTGGCCCGAGTCTGCGAAGCGGTGATCAAAGCAGGGGCCACAGTGCTCAATATTCCAGACACCACGGGTTATTGCCTGCCCGAAGAGTACGGTGCAAAAATGAAGTACTTGAAGGAGAACGTAACCGGAATCGACAAAGCTATTCTATCTTGTCACTGCCACAACGACCTGGGATTGGCCACTGCCAACTCCATTGCGGGAGTTATCAATGGTGCCAGGCAAATCGAGTGTACCATAAACGGTATTGGGGAAAGAGCCGGGAACACTTCTTTGGAGGAAGTGGTAATGATCATGAGGCAACATCCTTACCTAAATTTGGACACGGACATCAATAGCAAATTGCTTTGGGACACCAGTACCATGGTTTCACAAAAAATGGGTATGCCGGTTCAACCGAACAAAGCCATTGTAGGGTCCAATGCATTTGCGCATAGTTCTGGAATCCACCAAGACGGGGTAATCAAACAAAGAGAGACCTACGAGATCATAGATCCAAAAGATGTAGGAGTGAGCGAATCATCCATTGTGCTTACGGCACGTAGCGGGCGTGCTGCCCTCGCCTATCGAGCAAAAAATATTGGTTACGAACTCACCAAGCTTCAATTGGATACTGTATATCAGAACTTTTTACAGTATGCCGATAGAAAAAAGGAAATCATGGACGAGGACATTCACGAAATTGTGGAAACCAGCAATATTGGAATGAAGAGTTTAGCATAACAACAATTGTATATGGCATTAAAAATAGCATTGCTCCCCGGAGATGGTATTGGACCGGAAGTTTTGGCCCAAACGGTGAAATGTTTGGAGGCGGTCGAAGAAAGATTCAATCAACATTTTCTTTTTAAAGAGGCACCGGTAGGCGCTATTGCCATAGACAAAAAAGGAGTTCCCCTACCCAATAACACACTAAAATTGTGCAAAGAGGCAGATGCTGTCCTTTTTGGTGCCATTGGCGACCCAAAGTACGATAATGACCCTGAGGCCAAGGTTCGTCCGGAACAAGGTTTATTGCAATTACGAAAGGAACTTGAATTGTTTTCGAACATTAGGCCGGTTAAAGCCTACCCAACTCTTTTGGACAGGTCGCCTTTAAAAAAAGAAGTAATCCAGGGAACGGATTTTGTTATCTACAGAGAGCTTACAGGAGGTATATATTTTGGCGAGAAAAAACTGAACGAGGAAGGCACTAAAGCATCTGACCTTTGCGAATATACCGAAGAAGAAATAAGCCGAATTGCACATTTGGCCTTTAAAGCTGCGAAAGGCCGAAATAAGAAACTTACCTTGGTTGACAAGGCCAACGTACTGGAGTCCTCGCGTTTATGGCGCAAAGTGGTGACCAAAATCGGCGAAAGTTATCCGGAGGTTACATTGGATTATTTATTTGTGGACAATGCGGCAATGCAGATTATATTGAATCCCAAACAGTTTGATGTTATCCTGACAGAAAATATGTTCGGGGATATTATTTCCGACGAAGGCAGTGTAATTGGTGGTTCCATTGGGTTATTGGCATCCGCCTCCATAGGAGAGGAAAATGCATTGTTCGAACCCATACATGGCTCCTACCCACAAGCCAAGGGCAAGGATATTGCCAACCCGATCGCATCTATACTCTCCGCAGCCATGCTTTTAGAGCATTTTGGCCTTAACGAAGAGGCTTTGGCCGTTAAAAAAGCAGTGGATAAATCACTGAAAAAAGGAATAGTCACCCCAGACTTAAAGAAGGATAGCCCATACGGCACCAATCACGTCGGGGACTTTATAGCGCATAGTATAGTCGACTTTGAGGACGACACCCTTATGAACGATGAAAATATAGATTTAGGCAAGTCGACCATTATATAGATCAATTACCTAAATTACCATCTTCGGTATTGACCAGTTCCTGTATGGTCTTGTTGAACTCCTTTTTAAATTCAACAAACTTATCACCAGTTGCCGGGCCGTTAAAACCTGTATGGATTTTCCTTACATCCCCATTTTTATCTATATAAATAGTTGTTGGGTAGGACAAAATGTGGTTTAACATAGGTAATTTTTCGTTCGCCTTTTGCTTATTGGATGTTCCGTATTGCGCCAATAAAATTGGATAAGGGACCTCTTCCCTTTCTTTTAAGCGTTGAATCCCTTCAAATGCTTTTTCCTCGGTTTTAGCATACTCAAAAGCCAACCCTACAAATTGCACGTCCAGTTCTGGATTGTTTTTTATATAATCCACATAAAAACGCGTCTCATCCAAACAATTGGGGCACCAAGTACCCATAATTTGCACCAAAACCGTCTTGTTTTTGAACATGGGGTCGTCCAAGGACACTTCTACCCCTTCTGTATTGGGAAAAGAAAAATTGAATCTATCGTAGCCTTCCCTCAAATAAGTTAAACTATTCGAGTCGGGCAGTTCAAAAGCTTCGTTTCTTGCTCCCATAAACTCCTGAACGGTATGCTCTCCAGAGTAAAATGTACCGTTTAGGGTGCTATCGGTCACTTGGGCCAAGAACAAAAATACATGTGAACCATCAAAAGCGGATAGTTTTAGACTATCTCCCGTAACCACCCCATCCAAGTAACGATAATCTCCCGTATTGGTCCTAAAGGTGCCCTTTACTTTGTTTCCATTTTGCATAAAAATACCCTTGGCAGGGTATTCCCCTTCGGTATTTACATTAAAATAGGTTTCCCAGATACCGGAAATGTTCACTTGAGCGTCTTTTGCAGTTTTAAAGCGTTCGGAAAAACCATAAGTAGCTTTAAACGGCACACTCCTGCCTTTACTTTCTTCCAAAAATTGTCCCGTAATCTGCTCATCAGTAAATGTTCCGGATATGTGACCCTCAAAAATGGGCATACGGATATCAATGGAATCACCATTAAATTCAAATTCATCAATGGTAATTACTTCTTCAGCATTAAAAACTTTCATAACGTAACCACTGTCCATGTTTTTGGACAAAGTAAACTCAAAAGGCAAGCGTTGCCCATTCGAAACTTCGATTTCGGCAAGCCATTGCCCCTCCTTAAGCTCTGGTGTTTTATTATTCTTGCAAGAGGCCAATAACAAAAAAAGCCCAGCCATTACCAAGGCTATCCTATTCATATAGTGAGAGATTTTTCTTAAATGTAGCAATTACATTTTAATTTGAAGAATCAGTTACGGTCTAAGGTCATTATAATCGTTGAATCTGTTGCTCTATTGTTATATATTTGTGCCCTCTAAAAATGGGGTATGAAGATTTCTTACAACTGGTTAAAGCAATTTGTGCAAATTGATTGGGATGCTCATAAAACAGGTGAGCTATTAACGGATTTAGGCCTGGAGGTTGAGGGTATTGCCCAATTCGAATCAGTTAAAGGTGGTTTAAAGGGCATAGTGGTCGGACAAGTTCTGACCTGCGAAAAGCACCCAAATGCAGATAAACTTAAACTGACCACCGTAGATGTTGGACAAGAAGCCCCATTGCAGATTGTATGTGGCGCTCCAAACGTAGCTGCCGGCCAAAAGGTACCGGTTGCCACCGTTGGGACCACATTGTACACTAAAGAAGGTGAGTCTTGGACGATTAAAAAAGGAAAAATCCGAGGCGAAATAAGCCAAGGTATGATCTGTGCAGAAGACGAAATAGGTCTTGGTGACGGTCATGATGGTATTATGGTCCTAAATGATGATTTGGTTCCCGGAACTCCATGCGCCCAAGTTTTTGATATTGAGAACGATGAGGTTTTTGAAATAGGACTGACCCCTAACCGGGCCGACGCCATGAGCCATTTTGGTGTGGCTCGCGATCTTAAGGCCGGGCTGGAACAAAAAGAGATACAGAAAGAACTGGTTACACCATCTACCAGTAACTTCTCCGTTGACAATAGATCTTTAAAAATTGATGTTGAGGTCAAGGATAGTGATCTAGCACCAAGATACTGCGGGGTCACTATTAGCAACTTGATTGTTCAGGAGTCGCCAGATTGGCTAAAAAATCGCTTGAAATCCATTGGACTTACCCCCATTAACAATGTGGTGGATGTAACAAATTATGTATTGCACGAATTAGGACAGCCTTTGCACGCTTTTGATGCTTCGAAAATAAAGGGCAACAAAGTTGAGGTCAAAACACTACCAGCAGGCACAAAGTTTACTACTCTGGACGAGGTGGAACGGGAATTGCACGAGGACGACCTCATGATCTGTGATGGTGAAAAGCCCATGTGTATTGCCGGTGTATTTGGAGGTATTCACTCCGGGGTCACCGAGCACACTACATCCATCTTCCTGGAGAGCGCTTATTTTGACCCTGTATCCATCCGGAAAACAGCCAAAAGACATGGTCTGAGCACGGATGCTTCCTTCAGGTTTGAAAGAGGTATCGATATCAACCTTTCCAAATATGCACTAAAAAGAGCCGCCTTACTTATTAGGGAGATAGCTGGGGGATATATCACTTCGGATATTATTGATCTTTTCCCTAAAAAACCGCAGGACAGACAGGTTTTCTTGACTTTTAATAAAATAAACTCACTAATTGGACAAGAGATACCCCAAGATACCATAAAATCGATATTATCCTCGCTAGAAATACGCATCAACAATGTAACAGAGTCCGGATTGGGTCTTACCATCCCTACCTACAGAGTCGATGTAACAAGAGAGGTGGATGTTATTGAGGAGATCTTAAGGGTGTTCGGATACAATAATGTTGATTTTAAGGAAAAACTAAACGCATCCATTGCCAAATCTTCCCGCTTTGAAAACCACAGATTACAGGATATCATCGGGAATACCTTGGCTGCAAAGGGATTCTATGAGATCATGACCAATAGCTTGGTTTCTTCGGATTTTGTTGAGGAAAATACATCTGCCGTGGAAATGTTGAACCCATTAAGTTCGGACCTATCCATCTTAAGAACCTCCATGCTGCACTCTGGTCTACAAACTGTGAGCTACAATCATAATAGGCAAAAAAACGACCTAAAATTGTTCGAATTTGGGAAAACCTACCACAAAATGGATGAAGGTTTCCAAGAAAATCAGCATTTATCCATTTTTATCTCGGGAGAACGCACGGAAAATAGTTGGGCAACAAGTTCACGAAAATCCGATTTTTTCTATTTGAAAGGAATTGTTGAAATTCTTTTTGAACGCCTTGGTCTAGGAAACTTGGACGTTGAGCCAGCTACTGACGATAATCTTGCCGAGGGCATTACCTTTGTGAAGGGCAGCAATCAAATAGCTTCCCTTGGTTTGGTGGCTAAATCAGTATTGAAACGTTTTGATATTAAGCAAGAGGTATTCTATGCCAATTTGGATTGGGATTCCGTTCTCAATGCCGTTAACAGGAACAATATTACTTTTAAAGAAATTCCAAAATTCCCAGAGGTAACAAGGGATTTCGCCCTGTTATTGGACGACTCCATTACTTTTCAAAAGGTGTACGATATTGCTTGGAGCACGGAGAAAAAGTTACTTAAAAAGGTAAACCTATTCGATGTTTATACAGGTAAAAATCTTCCTGATGGTAAAAAATCCTATGCGGTAAGCTTCACCCTTATGGACGAAAACAAAACTCTTACCGATAAGCAAATCGACAAAATAATGGGGAAATTATTGACCCAATACCAGAAGCAACTGGGAGCTGAACTTCGATAATTACATTTGTGCAGGCAAAATAACACTGTCAATCTCGTGGATAACCCCTTTGTTCTCGAGATTTAAGTCTGCCGTAGTAATTCTGGCCGTGTTTCCGACCGGATCGGTCAGTACAATGTCGTAACCATCCAAATGAGCCGTGAGCTTTTTGCCCTGAACTGTGGTAAAAGCCGCTGTGCCATTTCCTCTACCGATAGCTCTCAACATTCTTGATGCCGTTAATTGGCCAGCTACAATATGGTAGGCCAACAATGATTTTAACGCACTCTTATCCTCTGCATTGATCAATTCCGTTATCTTATTATTGGAAAACTTAGCGAACGCTGCATCGGAAGGTGCAAATATGGTAAATGGGCCCGATTTAGCAAGAAGAGACCCCAATTCGGTTGCATTTACAGCATTGAACAAGATTTTGTGATTATCGAGTTTATCTGACCCATAGGCCAATGCGTTCGATGTATTTTGTGCAGAGGCAAAAAGGCTAAAAGCCAAACCAAGGCCAAGTAGGAATTTAGAGATGGGGGTCTTCATTATACTGCGATCAAAAGCCGAAACTTTATATTTTAAGGTACTGTTATACGATTAAATGCCAAAAACTTCGATAAGATACATCTTTTTACGAGAGAACTAAGTACTTTTTTACAACCAAGATTTCATTTAACACAAACTTAACATTCATGGTTTATGATGGATGTCATGATCAAAAAATCAAATGCTTAAATTTGAGAAGATTACCAAAAAAAATAGCATGATTTTGAAAGGAACAAACATCGAACAAAAACTTAAGGACAGAAAACGTAGAGCCAAAAACGACAATAACATTCTAGCTGAAGTGCAACGTATTTTAAATGAAGATGCACTTAACGAAGAGCAAATTGCCACGCGTATTGATGCACCAAGCAACACCTTGGCCAATACCTTTGATTTTGAGCTCTTGGAAACAGAAAAAATCTATCACATTGATCAAATTAAGGATATCTGTATCGACTACAGATTACGCTTTTTGGACAGTTCTCTATTTAAAGGTGACATTCCACAGGAGGCCATTTCAAAAATAAAGCACTTGGAAGCTATGCATCAAACCCAACTCAAAGGATTTAAGATCATAGCTCCTTCCAAGTTGTTCAAATTAGAGGACAAGGACGACCCTCTTTTGTTCGCACCAATAGGGAACAATTATTATTATTTGATCCACAAATGGGGCAACGACCTTCACCCCTTGCGCAAATGGTTTGCCTGGCCGTTCAAAAATATGGTGAATCTGATCGTTCTGGTATTGTTGATCAGTTATTTGACAACCTTATTGGTCCCTGAAGGACTTTTTTCCAAAAAAAGTTCCACAACGGAGTTTTTCCTTATCTTCTTTTTTATGTTCAAATGTATCGCATCCATAGTTATTTTTTATGGATTTGCCCTTGGAAAAAACTTTAACCCCGCTATCTGGAAAAGCAAATATTTTAACGCCTAGGCGGTTACTGCGTACATTTTTTCGCGCTGGGCCTTAATGGATTTATCCGACATATATTCGTCAAAACTCAGATAGCGATCGATAACACCGTTTGGTGTAAGCTCAATAATTCTGTTCGCTACCGTGTTAACGAACTCATGATCGTGCGTGGTGAGCAGTATAGTGCCTTTAAAGTTTTTTAAGGAATTGTTGAACGCCGTTATACTTTCTAGATCCAAGTGGTTCGTTGGTTCGTCCAGCATAAGTACGTTGGCACGGAGCATCATCATACGGCTTAGCATACAACGCACTTTTTCACCACCTGAAAGTACCGTACACTTTTTTAGGGCTTCTTCTCCACTGAACAACATCTTGCCCAGGAATCCCCTAATGTACACCTCTTCCCTTTCTTCTTCGGTTTTGGCCCATTGACGCAGCCAGTCCACAAGGTTGACGTCCTCTTGGAAAAAATCCGAATTATCGGCCGGCAAATACGATTGTGTGGTGGTTACGCCCCATTGAAATTTACCGCTCTCGGGCTTTATCTTATTGGCTACAATGTCGTAAAATGCCGTAGTGGCACGGGAGTCTTTGGACAAAATGGCCACCTTATCCCCTTTCGCCAAATTGATGTTGACATCTTTGAACAGCAGGTCTCCATCATCAGAGATCGCAGAGAGCTTTTCTACGTTCAGAATCTGGTCCCCAGCCTCGCGTTCGCGATCAAAGATGATGGCCGGATACCTTCGACTGGACGGTTTAATGTCCTCGACCTTTAGTTTCTCCAACATTTTTTTACGGGAAGTAGCCTGTTTGCTCTTAGCTACGTTCGCACTGAAACGTTGTATGAACTCGTTGAGTTCCTTTGCTTTTTCTTCCGCTTTTTTGTTCTGCTGTGCTCTTTGTCGGGCTGCCAATTGGCTGCTCTCGTACCAGAACGTATAGTTTCCGGAAAACAGGTTGATCTTTCCAAAATCGATATCGGCAATAGTGGTACAAACGGCATCCAAAAAGTGCCTATCGTGGGAAACCACGATCACCGTATTGTCGTAATTGGCCAAAAAGTTTTCCAACCAATTTATGGTATCGTAATCCAAATCGTTGGTCGGCTCATCCATGATCAATACATCCGGGCTTCCAAAAAGGGCCTGTGCCAAAAGCACCCTTACTTTTAACTTGGGGTCCAGATCGCCCATGTTGGTGTAATGCAAATCTTCGGTAATTCCTAGATTGGAAAGCATGGCGGCAGCATCACTATCGGCGTTCCAGCCGTTCATTTCCTCGAACTTGACCTGGAGCTCCCCGATTTTTTCTGCATTTTCATCTGTATAGTCTGCGTACAGTGCATCGATCTCTTTTTTAATTTTGGCCAAAGGTTTGTTGCCCATTACCACGGTCTCCAACACAGGAAACTCATCGTAGGCATTGTGGTTTTGCTCCAAAATGGACATACGCTTGCCGGGCTCCAAGTGCACATGTCCCGAGGTGGGATCTATCTGTCCCGATAAAATCTTTAAAAAAGTGGATTTTCCAGCGCCGTTGGCGCCAATAATACCGTAACAATTTCCCTGGGCAAAGGTTACATTGACCTCATCGAACAAAACTCTTTTGCCAAACTGTACGGATAAATTCGATACTGATAACATGCAACTATCTTTATTTTTTGCAAAAATAGTTAAATAGGATTCGTAATTCTAATTTAAATGCCCATATTTAAGCGATCAAAAATAACCGTTTAACAACATTTAACTACACGTTAACAAGTTAGGCTAATCGGGTTGTTTATTTTTGATTCAATTGTATCCTTAGCTATATATGGTAAGATTATTACTCGGCCTCACTGTACTTTCTTCACTTGTATCTTGTTCTGGTACGTCAGAAAACAAATCCTCCATCTATTTTGGGGGTGAAATTGTGAACCCCACTAGTGATTATGTGGTGCTGTATCACAACGATGCCTATGTGGATTCCGTAAAGTTGGACAACAACAACCATTTTGCTTTCAGGTTTGATAACATAGAAGAAGGGCTATATCATTTTGATCATGCCCCAGAACTACAGTATGTCTACTTAAGCAAAGGGGATAGTCTATTGGCCAGACTGAACACAGTTGAGTTCGACGAATCTTTGGTCTACTCCGGAAAAGGAAGCGAAATCAACAATTTCTTGATCGAGGTTTTCCTCAAGAACGAAAAAGAGGAGGATATCGTTAAAGATTTTTACGTAATGGATCCAGAAACTTTTAGCAAAAAAATAGATTCATTGCATACCGCTAAAGTGAATCACTTAAAAGATTTGGCCCTGGAGAGCGAATTCTCCAATCGTGCTTATGCAATGGCGGAGGCTTCCATAGATTACAACACCTACATTACCAAAGAGAAATATCCTTTTTATCATAAAAAACGAACCGGGGAGGAAACCATCCACGAGTTGGACGACAGCTTTTACGAGTACCGAAAAAAGATAGATCTAAACAATAAGGACCTGACTTATTTTAGACCCTATTTTGATTTTATGAAATGGCATTTTGGCAATATGTCCTATACCGCTTGTTTGGAAGATTGTACTTCCGACAATAAAGAGCCTGTTGTAGATAGATTGCACTTTAACAAACATAAATTGGCCCTTGTTGACAGTTTGGTACATCAGATAGAGCTAAGAGACATTTTATTTAGAAATGTTGCCATGGATTACTTATTGAGGGAACACAAAACCAGCGAGGAGGCATCAGCTTTTATCGAGAAGTTCAAAAAGCTATCATCCAACGATCAACACAAGGAAGAGATCGATCTACTTTACAAAGGCATCAAAAATTTGCAGCCGAACACGGCTCTGCCCAATTTGTTGGTCAAAAACATGAACAATGAGGAAGTGTCCATAAAGGAACTGGCCAACAACAAAAAAAATACGGTGTTTTACTTCTGGACCGCTGAGCAAAAAAGACATTTTAGAAATGTAAACCAGCATATTACATCTCTCGAAGAAAAATACCCGCATTACAATTTTATAGGGATTAACCTAAGAACCAATTACAACCAATGGCAACAGCTAATGGAAGAGTATCAGTTGGACACCAATAAACAGTATTTTGGAGAAAACTTTAAGGAGCTCCAGATGGCCATGATCATTGACGGGCTCAACAAATGCGTTATTGCCAAGGATACGGTAATAGTAGATGGGTTTGCCAATCTTTACACTTCCTTATAGCGAATAAAAAAGCCCCGAACGATTTTCATTCAGGGCCTGTTGAATTGTTTATTCTTTTCTATTAGGAATTTCCCTTTCTATAATCCGCCAAGAATTTTTCCAATCCAATATCCGTCAAAGGGTGTTTCAACAATCCATCGATCGAGGACAATGGGCCGGTCATTACATCGGCACCCAACTTTGCACAGTCGATTACATGCATCGTGTGACGGATTGATGCTGCCAATATCTGGGTATCAAAATTGTAGTTATCATAAATCAAACGGATTTCCGCGATCAGGTTAAGTCCATCGGTGGAAATATCGTCCAATCTACCCAAGAAAGGGGACACATAAGTTGCTCCGGCTTTAGCGGCCAACAGCGCTTGCCCTGGTGAAAAAACCAAAGTACAATTGGTACGGATACCGTTATCGGAAAAGTATTTCAATGCCTTTACCCCATCTTTTATCATAGGGACTTTTACCACGATCTGATCGTGCAATTTGGCAAGCTCCTCACCTTCCTTCACCATTTCGTTGAACTCCGTGGCCACCACTTCGGCGGAAACGTCACCATCCACAATATTGCAAATGTCCACATAATGTTTAAGGATATTATCTTTTCCAGTAATACCTTCTTTGGCCATTAGGGAGGGATTGGTGGTTACACCGTCCAGTACGCCCAACTCCTGGGCTTCCTTAATCTGGTCCAAATTGGCAGTATCGATAAAAAACTTCATTTCTAAGTATTTATATAGGTTCGTAAGAGGTATAAAATTACAATTTATAATGGTTGAGGAGCAATTTTTCGTAGACTTTATCGGGTAATATCTTCTTTAACCTAAGTGAAAATTTTTGTAAAAATGCCCCTACCGGATTATGGACCTTGGGTTTCTTTTGGTTTATGATCTTATATACAGCCTCAGCTACTTGAACGGGGTCCCCCCCACTATCCACATCTTCATCGATCCCTTTAAGGGTTTGACCATATTTTTCTGCATAAGCCGAACCTTTGATCACCGGGGAATGGTACCTGCCAGAGGCTATGTTGGTCGCAAAATCCCCTGGTGCAACATTGGTAATGGTAACGCCAAAATCTTTGGTTTCCATACGCAATGCCTCTGTGATTAGCCCCAAAGCACCTTTGGTGGCAGAATAGAATCCTCGGAAAGGCAATCCCATATATCCTGCAATAGAGGTTATATTGATGATGGTACCCCCACCCTGTTGGCGCATTTGTGGCAATACCGCCTTCATTACATGTACTGGACCATGAAAGTTTGTATCGAAAACATGTAGAATTTCCTCATGCGGTGTCTCTTCAATAGGCCCTGTAATGCCGACACCGGCATTGTTGATCAAAACATCCAATCGGTTTTCCTTGGAAATAACGTAGGAAACTGCTTTTTGTATACTTTCCACGTCCTTCACGTCCAATTGGACCAGTTCAAAATGATCAAAGTCGGGATAATTTTTAGGATTTCGCGTAGTACCATAAACCGTAAGGCCTTTTTGGGTCAAAAATGAGCCAATGGACTTACCAATTCCTGAAGAACCGCCTGTGATCAGTACAACTTTTTTATCCATGATCATCTGATTTTTGGGTACAAAAAAAGGCAAGCTACCTACATCGCACCGCTACGACCACATACCCTTGCTGCGTTCCCGCCCTGGGGGATTCTGCAGGAGCTGGTCGTGTAGGACTTGCCGAGTGCAAATATACGACCTTTTAAAATTTGTGGCAATCCCATTTCATTCTTAATTTCGAAGATTCTTGATAACTTGCTATGACACAAACACTCAAAACCATGGGCAAACTTTTTTTCGCAACAACAGCATTGCTTTTCTTTTTGGCCTGTGGCGGTAATCCCGACCCGGCCAAGCACTTCTCCATTCAACTGGAAAACAAATCAATACAGCTAAACCAGCAGGTGGGTGTTGCTTTAAAGAACAAAAAGGACATCGAAATTTCGAATCTGCAGTACTTAATAGATGGTAAGGAAATGCCCCTCACCAATGGAAAATTGACCATGGACCTGCCCACTTTGGGCACCAAAACACTTATTGCCAAGTTCAATATTGAAGATCAAACCGTAGAAGTTGAAAAAGAGATCAGGGTATTGGCGGAGTCGGCACCAGAAATTTACACCTACGAAATTTTGAACACCTACCCCCACGATACCGGTGCCTATACACAGGGCCTGGAGTTTCATGAAGGAGTTTTATATGAGAGTACGGGCAAAAAAGGAGCTTCCACTGTGCGAAAGGTCAATTTTGAGACGGGAGAAGTTATGCAACAGATCGATATGGATGCCTCTATATTCGGAGAGGGCATCACTATACTGAAAAATAAATTGTATCAACTTACCTGGCAGAGCGGTATCGGCTTTGTGTACAACATTGGCGATTTGGAAAAAATCAAAAACTTTACCTATGGTAAAAGTCGCGAAGGATGGGGCCTGTGCAACGATGGCGATAAAATATTCAAAAGCGACGGCACCGAAAAAATATGGTTCTTGGACCCAGATACCCTTGAAGAAACCGGGTACATTGAGATAGCGACCAACAAATCAATTTTTAATAAGGCCAACGAACTGGAATATGTGAACGGAAAAATTTATGCCAACGTGTACCAAAAGGAGAGCATGATGATCATAGATGCAACATCCGGTGCTATAGAGGGTGTAATTAATTTTGGAGGTCTAAAAAATAAAGTGAAGAAAGGTGCTGAATGGGACGATAACAATTCGGTGCTCAATGGGGTTGCCTATCATCCAGAAAAGAAAACTTTTTTTGTGACCGGTAAAAACTGGGACAAACTTTTTGAGGTAAAAATCCTTAAGAAGCAGTAATGCGGAGTTATACCGAAACCTTAAAGGTTGTCCAAAATGATCTGGACGACCTGAACCACGTAAACAATATCCGGTATATTGAATGGATCCAGGATATTTCCAAAAAACATTGGACCTCTGCTACGTCGCAAGAAACTCAAAAGAGTATGATCTGGGTGGTCCGCAACCACAATATCACATACCATAAATCCGCCTTATTGGGCAATACCCTACACCTGAAAACGTACATAAAAAGCAGCAAAGGGCCCATATCGACCCGTGTGGTGGAAATTACAGACCGCAAAACGGGAAATCTTTTGGTAAAAAGTGTAACGGAATGGTGCCTGTTGGACGCAAGGACTTTCCGTCCCAAACGAATTCCTGAAGAAATCAAAGCACTTTTTGAATAACAGCACCTCTCCCTTGTACGACTAAGACTCTGTAAAACAAAGTTTTGACCATGTTTTTGTGCTTTGATCTCATTAAAAAAACAGCAGTTCATCGAATTTATAGGGCAAAACCGAAATTCTTCCGATTAAAATTTTGAGCCTTATAGTACAAATTGTAATATAGTAGTAGACCAAACATAAACCAAAGCTATTTATTGAACCTACTAAGCACACATCTTTCCAAACCCTATTTTGATTTTTTCTTAAAAAACTTGTAATAAAAAAGGGTGTGGACCACCATTAATTCTGACCTAAAATTTGGGTTAAAAATTCTCCAAGAAAAATTACAGTTATTTCCTGTTTAACGTTTTTTTATGGAAAACTGTAGGAAAATAACCCGTTTTAGGAAGAAATCCCTAGTTTTTTTAAGGGAAAACTGCAATGAGTTTTTTTCGTGCGTTAGTAACTTGCAATCAGCAATTTGTAAATGGAATACACCTATAACATAATAGACTCGGATGCATCTTCTAAGCTACAGTTACAGCTTTACTTGGAGGAATACGATGATTTTATGTGCACAAGTGTCGATACCAATGCCTCGGCAGGTCTAAATTCCATTTTAAAGTTCAACCCCGATGTGGTTCTCATCAATCTAGGTAAAGATGGTGTGGATTACTTCCAAATGGTCGCGGAGCTCAACCAATATATGCAGACACTTCCCTTAATAATAGGGTACGCCAAAACCAAGGCATATGCATACAATGCCATTAAGAGCGGATTTTTTGATTATTGGATCCTACCCCATAACGAGTTTGATATAAGAAAAACAGTTTTGCGTTTGCGCAAGATGCATCCAAAGCAAGATACCCCCTCCACTATCTGTTTAAAATCATATAAAGATTACAGATACTTGGACATGAACAACATCCTATATCTAAAATCCGATAACAACTCTACCGATTTTTTTATGAAGGATGGGAGCGTTGTCAGCGCTTTTAAAACCCTGAAATCTTTCGAAAAACAATTGCCAGGGCAATTTATACGGGTACACCAGAGTTATATCATCAACAGCCGATATGTTTCTCGGATAAACTATGGCAAATCCATTTGCAGCCTTAATTATGGTAAAGTAGAAGAACTTCCTTTTTCCAAGACCTACAAGGACAAGGTGGATCTTTTAAAGCAAACACTCTCCAAAACAGCAACAAAGGCCCTTAATTAACAGAATTCTAACAGATCATAGTCAAATTCTAGCAGAAACCTTGGCTTTACTACTCCCAGGCCAAAACTACTTCGCTTACTTAAAATGCCCCATAATTTAGCCGGTATAAACCTAATATTTATACCAAAAACCTAATATTATGAAAAAAGTATTTAGCATTTTAGCATTGGCCATGTTAACAGTAGGATTCTACTCTTGTGAAAGCGAAACGGATGTACAGGAAACCGAGGCCCTGTTCGAACAACTTACCATTGACGAGAGCGCTACAGATGATGATGTTATGCCCCCGGATGGACGTGATGATGACGAAAACTAATCTTGCTAATTATGCCTAAACCTCACATAAATAAACTTTTTGCCTTAGTTCTGATTGTATTGACCATACTTTTATATAAAAAAGATGAGAAATTGGAGCAGAGCCTAGCGCTTACCACTGAGTTAAGTCAACAAGAAATATCGTTACAACAAAGAATTGAAATGGGCCTGAGAAAGAATAGCCTTATAAGGTTACAACAAAGCCCCACGGATATTCGCTAAAACCAATGTAACAATACAATAAAACCATGCCCCAAACTATACTGCTTTGGGGCTTTTTTTGTTACCTTGGTTAAATAAACCGCATTAGTTTGAAGAACGTAACCTTTGCTATACTGGCAGTATTGATCTGGGGGTGCGCCAAGCAATCCCCAAAAACCGAGGCAACTACCAGTCCTGAACTAGATTCCATACAGGAGCTGGTAAACATTGCCAAGACCGGAAAAGAGCTGCCCTTGGAGGACAAAAAGGCCTATTTAAACCAAGCGGAAGAAAAAACCATGGCCCTTTCGAACGATTCCATAAAGCTTGAGCAACTCTCCAAAATTTCTTTGGCCTATTTAAGAATTAGGGACTCTTTAAATTTTAGGAAATCCAATCAAGAATTGATCAAGCTATCGCAGAACGCCAAATCAAACAAAGTGTTGGGCTATTCCAATTGGGATCTGGCTCTTTTTTTACAATCCAAAGGCGTAATGGACAGTGCTATGTTTTATTACCGCAACGCATTAAAAAGTTTCGAAAAAATGCCTGTGGACTCCACTTCAAAATCACTCCGAGCAAGAATGTATTACGGAATGGCTCGGGTACAAGACTCTTACAAGGATTATTTGGGCGGTGAGATCAGCGCTACTGCCGCCATAAAAATATTCGATGATCTGGAAGATAATTATAGGCTTCATAATAGCTATAATGTTCTCGGAGTACTTGCCAATGGATTGGGAAATACCGAAAAATCGATTGAATCCTATAACAAAGCTTTGGAATACTTGGACAAATCCAATAGACCAGATAAAGACAAATCGAAATGGGTTATCCAAAACAATATCGCCAGTGTGTATTTAAATGCAGGGGATTATGAAAAAGCTAAGCAAGAATACAAACAGCTTTTATCGGATAATGCTTTTAAGCAAAACTTACCGGACACATACCAAAAAGCCTTGGGCAGTTTTGCCTACACTGTTTTAAAACTGGACAACGATGCCGAGCAAGCAGAACAGCTCCTAAACGAAGCTTTTGTGGTAAACGCAGAATATGGCGATTTATACGATCGTGCCCGCCTTAATTATTACTATGCAGAGGTCTTGGCCGCTAAAAAAGACACCCTACAAGCTATTGCCCAAGCCAAGGAATCGTTCGAGGTTGCCAAAGAAACCTACAACAACGACCGTATGTTGGACGCACTGCGGTTGTTGAACGGCCTAGATCCGGCCAATTCTAAATCGTATTTTGAGCAATATGCCCAATTAAGCGATATTATAAAGGTAGAGGAACGAACCAAACGAGATAAATTTGCCAGAATACGATTGGAAACCGATCAAGTTATCGAAGCCAACCAAATTTTGATCAAGGAAAAACAAGTTTGGATATACTTTACCGCTCTTTTTATAACTTTTGGTATCGGATTTTTGATCATTATTTCCCTTTATGTGAGCAACAGTCAATTAAAATCGAAACAGCGTTTACAGGAGAGCAATCAAGAAATTTACAATTTAATGCTATCCCAACAAGGAAAGTTTAAAGAAGGTAAACAATTGGAACAAAAACGAATATCCGAAGAGCTGCACGATGGTATTTTGGGAGAAATGCTGGGCATACGGCTTATTTTAAGTGGCTTGAACGAAAGAAACGATCAAGCCTCAATTGACCAAAGAAAGAATTTAATAGAAAAACTACGTCTTGTCGAAGAGGAAATTCGTACAATTTCCCATGAACTGAACCATGCATCCTATGAAAAATTTCATAATTTTATCGTGTCCATGGAAGACATGATCAACGAAATTGAGAAATCGTCCGGCATGAATTGTTCCTTTGCTTACGACAAAAAATTAAATTGGGACAATTTGCTGGGAGACATTAAGATCAATGCCTATAGAATAGTTCAAGAATCATTAAAAAACTGTGTAAAACACGCAAAAAGTCAAAATGTATCCATATCCTTTCAATCAACCAACGGCAAATTAAAACTAACCATAACCGACGACGGTGTTGGTTTTGATCCCAGTAGAAAAAAGAAAGGAATCGGGTTAAGGAACATTGTTTCCAGAGTTAAAAAAGTTAAAGGAGTTTTGGACATTGACAGTCGGCCCGGGAAAGGCACCTCTATATTGGTTACCATGCCGGCCAAATATGTTGAGTTCGAAATAACAGACCAAAACCAGGTAGTAAACGCATAGTCCCCCAAATTAATAAGAATACCTACGATGAAAACACTACGAATACTTGCAATAGACGACCATGAAATGACCATGCTCGGGTATAAGTTCATACTCGAAGGCATAGAATTCGATGGCCACAATATTATAGTCGATACAGCTACCTCTTACCACACAGGTAAAAAACTGATAGAGGATTCCGTTAATACCTTTAAATATGATATCCTTTTTTTGGATGTCCAACTTTTTGCCCCAAATGAAGACCAGCCATATACCGGTGAGGATCTTGGTATTTTGGCCCGTAAAATTGTTCCCGAGAGTAAAATTGTTTTTATGTCTTCCTTTAGCGACAACTTTAGGATCAACAGTATATTGAAATCCGTGGATCCAGATGGTTACCTGGTTAAAACGGATATTGACCCCAAAACGCTGGAAGAAGCCGTTAGAACCATAATGACAGAGCCTCCTTATTATTCGTCCAAGGCATTGGGGGCCATAAGAAAAAAGATGGCCAATGACATAGAAATAGACGAGAAGGACAAACAAATACTATATCACCTTTCCAAAGGAACAAAGAACAAGGATCTGGAAAAATTTATCAGGCTCTCCCCATCTTCCATTGAAAATAGAAAAAGGCACCTAAAGACATTGTTCGGAACCGAAAACGAAAACGATCTTGCCCTGATCTTAGCCGCAAAAAACCGAGGTTTTATTTAGGCTCGAATACCGTAAAATAAGGCGTTGTGACGATTTTGTGGTTGGTTTAGACCCAAAAAATCAAAAAAAACTTACAAACAAGGGAAAACCCCCAGAATTTTTAAGGATAATCTGTAATCCCATGCAAAAGATTCATCCTAATTTTATGTTGAAGGAATCACGAAGTTCAATCAACTCCACATGTCATCATCAAATAAACCAAATAACAATCATAAAAAATCTGGTCCAAAAACCTATTTGGCCACCGATGGATTGGATGATTTTTTACGCGTACTCGAAAAGTATTTTTTCGCTACTGCCAAAGTAATTTGCAGGCACGATTCAAAAAACCATTCCACTAATCTGGTCATCGACCTTCATCATAATTTTGGTATAGGTGAATGCCTACGTCATTTTAACAATGGCGATTGGGGCAATTATAATTTTGTAGAAGAGACCCACTCGGACATATCCAAATCGTTGGACAAAGCACTGGAGATCCTGAACAATAAAAGTCCCTATCCCATGGACATTTTAGAGCTATCTCTCCATTTTAAGGATACCTCTATCGTTATAACCCGTTTGCACAAGAACAGCATCCTCGAAGAGGCCAGCAATATTTTAACGGCCTTAGGCAAACACTTTGTTTATTTTACCAAAGGATTGACCGAAATGCCGTATGAGATTTTTGTTCCTGTTTTTGAAGACAATAACGCTGCTATCCAAAAGAAAACCTCTACACTAAGAACAAAGTGCGGTTATTACGATTATTGGGGCCTTTACTTTGATAAAGGACAAAAGCACAAGGCCCTAATATATTCCCTACGAAAGAAAAAACTGTTCGACGAAAGTATTTTCTTGTACGAATAACGCATTACGCTAGCGATTACTAAACACTGAACAAGGGTCTCGATTTCATTAAATCGTTGACCTTTTGTTTTATCTGGGCAATTTTGGCCTCGTTCTCAGCATCCATTAAAATTTCATCGATAAACCCAACAATGGTCTCCATATCTTCTTCTTTAAGACCTCTTGTGGTTATTGCCGACGTTCCAAAACGTATACCTGAGGTTATAAATGGTGATTTATCATCAAAAGGTACCATATTCTTATTGGCAGTAATGTCCGCTTTTACCAAAACTTGTTCGGCTTCCTTGCCGGATATGTTTGTATTCCTCAAATCGATCAACATCATGTGGTTGTCCGTACCTCCCGATATTACTTTGTAGTCCTTATCCATAAAAGCTTTGGCCATGGCAGCGGCATTTTTCTTCACCTGTACCATATAGTGTAAGAACTCGTCGGAAAGTGCTTCACCAAAAGCAACCGCTTTGGCAGCGATCACATGCTCCAGTGGGCCTCCTTGGTTTCCTGGGAAAACCGCTAGGTCCAAAAGTGCCGACATTTTTCTAAGATTACCGTTCTTTAATCGTATGCCAAATGGGTTATCAAAATTTTCACCCATTAAAATAAGGCCACCACGTGGACCACGCAATGTTTTGTGGGTAGTGGTAGTCACAATATGGCAATGCGGAATAGGATCGTTCAAGATTCCCTTTGCAATCAATCCTGCGGGGTGGGATATATCGGCCAACAAAATAGCGCCTACACTATCGGCAATTTCCCTAAATCGTTTAAAATCCATATCGCGCGAATAGGCAGATGCCCCGGCAATGATCAATTTGGGTTTTTCCTTATCAGCAATCTCCTGAATTCTGTCGTAGTTCAGCATGCCTGTTTCCTCGTCCACACCATAAAAGACCGGGTTGTACAATTTTCCGGAGAAGTTTACCGGCGAACCGTGCGTTAAATGGCCTCCGTGGGAGAGGTCGAAACCTAAAATAGTGTCACCCGGCTTTAAACATGCATGGTAAACCGATGCATTGGCCTGCGAACCCGAATGTGGTTGTACATTGGCGTATGCCGCTCCAAAAAGTTCCTTGGCCCTGTCAATGGCCAATTGCTCTACTTGGTCCACCACTTCGCAACCACCATAATAGCGCTTTCCAGGATATCCCTCTGCATATTTATTGGTAAGTACGGAACCTGCAGCTTCCATTACCTGTGGACTTACAAAGTTTTCTGAAGCTATCAATTCAATACCTTCCAATTGTCTATCCTTTTCTTGTGCTATTAGTTCAAAAATTTTGTGGTCTCGTTGCATTTGCCTTTATTTTTAATAAGCGGTAAAATTACGAATTGCCAGTAGATTTTTATCTATAAAAAACCGTTAGCTGTGTATTTTTATTAAACAACAGTTAACAATGTGCCAAATCCCAAAAAGTAATAAAAACCTTGTTTTTAAGCCTTTTGGTCCAAGATATACTACCCTTCGACCTTTTTCGTTTATAAATTGGGGAATTTTGGCACAGCTATTGAATTCCCCCTAATCAAACCAATAAAGTTGAACCTATGAAAAAAATTTTACTCTTAACCGCAATAATTGTTTTTAGCGCTTGCAGCGGCGTAAAGAAAACACAGGAGGCCCTCAATACGGGCAACTACATTACAGCAATGAACAAGGCCATAAAGAACCTGGCCGAGAACAAGACCAAAAAAGGACATCAACAGTACATTGTTTTATTGGAAGAGGCCTTTGCCAAAAATGCCGCGAGGGAGCAACAAGAAATTTCATTTCTTCAGAATGATGGCAATCCCGCGAATTTGGAAAACATCTACAATAAATATTTACAGTTAAAACAAATCCAACAGCGTATAAGACCTTTACTACCTTTGTATATTTCAGATGAAGGAAGAAACGCCGAGTTCAATTTTGTAAACTACGATAACAATATCTTAAATACCAAGGACGAACTTTCCGAGCATTTATACCAAAATGCCCTGAACCTACTATCCACGGCCAAGTATAAATCGGATTACAGAAATGCCTATGATGATTTAAAATATTTGCAGGAAATTAACCCGGGCTACCGGGAAACGGCAGCAAAAATGGATGAAGCCTACAATAAAGGTTTGGAATTCGTAAGGGTGGACATTGCAAATCAGACACAACAGATCATCCCGGAGCGATTGGAGTCGGAGCTTTTGGATTTTAATGCCTTTGGCATTGATAACTTCTGGTTGCAATACCACACCAACCCCTTGAAAAATGTAAAATATGATTATGCCATGAACTTGGATTTTATGGAGATCAATGTGTCTCCGGAGCGTATTAACGAAACCCAAGTGATAAAAGAGAGACAAATCAAAGACGGTTGGCAATACCTCTTGGACAACGATGGCAATGTGGTAAAGGATAGTTTGGGAAACAAAATAAAAGTAGATAAAATGCGAACGGTTACTTGTAAATTGTTCCAGTTTACCCAGACCAAAAGTGCTCAAATTGGCGCAAAAGTGAGTTTTACAGATTTACGAAGCGGACAGGAAATCAACTCCTACCCCCTATCGAGCGAATTTATTTTTGAACATATCTTCGCCAATTATCAAGGAGACAAAAGAGCCTTGGAAGACGACCTTTTGTTGTACTTGAACGCTAGGGAAGTTCCTTTTCCGTCGAACGAGCAAATGGTCTACGATGCAGGCGAAGATCTAAAAGCACGCCTAAAGAGCATTGTATCCAAGTACCAGTTCAATTAAAAAATGGTGCCGTATCGAGCGTGGTCGAGATGTATTAACGTTCTTGGCCACGCTCGAGTCGAAACCTATCCAAAACCTACAGGTACTGTTTCAAATCTACATCCGAAATAGCTCCGTGGGATGTATGGAAAACCACTTCGCCATTCTTGATTACTAGCAATTGTGGCGACTCATGCCGTACTTTGAACTGGTCCTCTATCGCGTTCGATACATCCCGATTGCGCTGAATCGTTAAAAAATGAATATCGACCTCCAAATCCATATCATATCCTTCGGTAAACATGCCCAATACCATTCTGCTGATACCGCATGTACTGGAATGCTTATAAACAATTTGGGGTCTCGCTTTTGATTTCTCCTTAATCGTCTCCAATTGCTCCAATGATTCCAATGGAACCCAGGGCAATTCCTTCTTTTCCGTATTGGTTTTCTCCTTCTTTCCGAAAACACTGTCAAATAATCCCATATTACAAATTTACAGGATAAGTCGGCGGGGAACAAAAAGCTTACAACTGACTAAATGTCTTATTTTTATTGAGTTTTACAGACATTTTGACGGTATCTTCTTCATGGTAAGGTTGTTGACTTAATTCAAAAAAAACAACAACTATGAACTTTAATAATTTTACCATAAAATCACAAGAAGCCATTCAAAGGGCTCAACAGTTGGCCCAAGAATTTGGGCATCAACAAATCGAAAACGAGCATTTGTTCAAGGCTATTGCCGAAGTCGATGAAAACGTATTGCCTTTCATACTAAAAAAATTGAACGTCAATACCAACCTCATCAACCAAATATTGGACAAGGAACTGCAGAGTTTTGCCAAGGTCTCGGGAGGGGAAACAATGCTATCCAGAGAAGCAGGTAAAACGGTGAACGAGGCCAGCATCATTGCAAAGAACATGGGCGATGAATATGTTTCGGTCGAGCATTTGCTATTGGCCATTTTTAAATCCAAAAGTAAAATTGCCCAGATCTTAAAAGATCAGGGTGCTACGGAGAAAGATTTTAAAACTGCCATTCAAGAACTGCGAAAAGGTGGAAAGGTTACCTCGCAAAGTGCCGAGGACACCTATAATTCCTTGGATAAATATGCAAACAACCTTAACCAAATGGCCGATAGCGGCAAATTGGACCCCGTAATCGGGAGGGACGAAGAAATTCGAAGGGTACTGCAAATTTTATCCCGTAGAACAAAAAACAATCCCATGCTCGTTGGTGAGCCCGGGGTAGGTAAAACCGCGATCGCGGAGGGTCTGGCGCACCGAATTATTCAAGGAGACGTACCGGAAAACCTAAAGGACAAAGTAATCTATTCGCTCGATATGGGTGCCCTTATTGCTGGAGCAAAATACAAGGGGGAGTTCGAGGAGCGCCTTAAGGCCGTAATCAAGGAAGTTACCTCCTCCGATGGCAATATTGTACTATTTATAGATGAAATTCACACACTGGTAGGTGCAGGTGGCGGACAGGGTGCAATGGACGCTGCAAATATTCTAAAACCTGCGTTGGCACGTGGTGAACTCAGAGCCATAGGAGCCACAACTTTGGATGAATATCAAAAATATTTTGAAAAGGACAAAGCCCTGGAGCGCAGGTTCCAAAAGGTAATCGTGGACGAACCCGATACCGAAAGTGCCATTTCCATACTTAGAGGTATAAAGGAAAAGTACGAAGCCCACCACAAGGTCCGAATTAAGGATGATGCCGTAATCGGTGCCGTGGAACTATCTCAACGCTACATTACCAATCGCTTTTTGCCGGACAAGGCAATCGACCTTATGGACGAGGCCGCTTCCAAACTTCGAATGGAAATTAATTCCAAACCCGAAGAACTGGACGTTTTAGACAGAAAGATCATGCAACTGGAAATTGAGGTCGAAGCCATTAAACGAGAAAACGATACGACCAAACTAAAGTCGTTGAATTTGGAACTGGCCAACCTTAAGGAAGACCGTAACGAAATTTTCGCCAAATGGGAGAGTGAAAAAACCGTGGTGGACAATATCCAAAAAACCAAAGAGGATATCGAACACTATAAAGTAGAGGCCGAACGTGCCGAACGCAACGGCGATTACGGTAAGGTAGCAGAATTGCGGTATGGCAAGATCAAAGAAGCCCAGGAAAAATTGGACAAGTTACAAGAAGAGCTTGCAACGCAGCAAACCGCTGGTACTCTGATCAAAGAAGAAGTAACCTATGAGGATATTGCGGAAGTAGTTGCCAAATGGACAGGTATCCCGGTCAACAAGATGATGCAGAGCGAAAGAGAGAAACTTTTAAAATTGGAAGATGTACTCCACAAGCGCGTAGTGGGCCAAGATGAGGCAATAATTGCCGTCTCCGATGCCATCCGAAGAAGTAGGGCCGGATTGCAAGATGCCAAAAAACCTATAGGCTCTTTTCTATTTCTAGGTACAACAGGGGTAGGTAAAACCGAGTTGGCAAAAACCCTGGCCTCATACTTGTTCGATGATGAAAATGCAATTACACGGATCGATATGAGCGAGTACCAAGAACGCCATTCCGTCAGCAGGTTGGTCGGGGCCCCTCCGGGGTATGTAGGATATGATGAAGGTGGACAATTAACGGAAGCCGTACGGCGGAAGCCTTATTCGGTAATCCTGTTGGACGAGATAGAAAAAGCACACCCAGATACGTTCAACATCCTTTTGCAAGTGCTGGACGAGGGAAGACTGACCGACAACAAAGGTCGAGTGGCAGATTTTAAAAACTCCATTATTATAATGACCAGTAACATGGGCAGCCACATTATCCAAGAGAAATTCGAAGATGCCGTGGATGTGGAAAGTGCTTCCGATGCAGCTCGAGTAGAGGTGCTGGGATTACTAAGGAAAACCATTAGGCCAGAGTTTTTGAACCGAATAGACGACATTATCATGTTTACCCCGTTGAGCAAATCGGATATCAAGGACATTGTAGGGCTTCAATTGGAAAACTTAAAGAAAATGTTGTCCAAGCAAAATATTACGTTGGATGCCACACAAGAAGCCATCGCTTATTTGGCAGAGAAAGGTTACGACCCCCAATACGGTGCCAGACCGGTCAAAAGATTGATTCAAAAAGAAGTATTGAACAGCTTGTCCAAAGAACTGCTTTCGGGCAAAATTAGCTCGGATAGTATTGTTCTACTGGATTCTTTTGACGACCAATTGGTGTTCAGAAATCAGAACGAATTGGTGGAATAACATTAAATCGCCCTTAAAACGAGCCCTTACTTTGTTAAAGTAGGGGCTTTTGTTTTGGAAAATACCAGACAGTATCTGATTTTTTATATCTTAGTTTCCACCAATACCAACCTTTACTAAAATGACCAAGAAAGCCGAAAGGACCACAGCGTACATTATTGAAACCGTGGCTCCCATTTTCAACAAACATGGCTACGTGGGCACCAGTATGAGTGATCTTACAGAGGCCACCGGCCTGACCAAAGGTGCTATTTATGGTAATTTTGAAAACAAAGAGGCGCTGGCCCTTTCTTCTTTCGAGTACAATAGAAATTTGTTGTTGTCGGCCATAGACCATAAACTGGAGTTTGGAACGGCTGCTTTGGATAAACTGTACTCCTTACTGGGTTTTTACAAACAATATGACGTATTTACACTGCCCATGGGTGGATGCCCACTGCTAAATGTTGGTGTTGATGCACAAGGAAACAACAAGCTCTTGGCCGCTGCCGTTAAAGAAACCATAAAGGAGGTCGAGGGCAAAATCGCACTCGTACTAGAAAACGGTGCCAAACAAAACGAAATCAGACTTGCGGTCCCGCCTCTGCAGTTTGCCAAACAATTATTCACCATGATCCAAGGTGCCATTGCAATGAGTACGATGACACAGGATCGCAAATATTTGATGAACACCATCACCTATTTGGAATATTTGATAAAACAAGAGCTTAGAAAATAAGACGAATCCTTTGGTTGCTTTCAAAATGGTTCGGACAGGAAAGAATGCATTGCGACCAGATACCCCCCTTTTCGCCACTATCGATGACTTACAAGTTAAGGTAAACATGGATAGTTGAATAGAATTAATTCCCTCTCACCCTAAAAATCCATGTTTTGTACACGTATTTACCATAAAATTTACTGTCCCTTGCTTTTCTGGCCTCTTCCATGGTGTTATACCTTTCCAAGTATACATAATTATATCTATTGGATTTTCTGTAGAAAGATTTGGGCTCTAGTCCCATCTCACGGACCGTTTCCATAAAACTCTCGAAATATTTCTTTGTGCCGTACACATTGGCGATCAGATAAAAACCGGCCTGCAGACCGTCCTCGCTTTCAACTTCCTCATATCGTTCATTGGGTTTTACTTCCACTGTTTGATTCTGTAAACGTGCAATACTATCTTTTTTACGTTGAAGCTCCAATTGCCCGTTCTTTCGTTGGATTTCGGACAACGAATCTTTCTCTCGCTCCATCTCTCTTCTAGCTTGGAGTTCCCTTTGTTCCTTTTCTTTGCGTTGTCGATCGATTTCTTCTTCGAGCTGCCTTGATTTTTCTTTGTCATCTTCAGGGTCTTGATGCTTTTCCCTGAATTTTGTTTTTCCAAAGTGATAAGACGCTACAATTTCTATGGTAGGATCTTCATCGGTCAATAGATCGTCTGTTCCAAATTCCATAAGCCCACCTACGGAAAAAGTATTGGCTATAGTAACACCCAGCCCTCCGAATGCACCATAAAAACTATTATACCCGCCCTGCACCCAAAACTTGGATGTGGACAAAAGTCCATTAATGCCATATTGGGTATCGCCCTCTGGTACAGATTTTACATATACCACAGGCCGAACAAAACTGTCCCCAAAAGCATCTGATATCGTTACTGGAAAGTCGTTGGCCAATGTTCCGGTAACCACCTGAAAACTATCCATATTCTCGCCATTCCCGGATACACTAAAACCCACAGCATTTTCAAATGCCACACCAACACTAAAACGATTGACCATTAGTCGAAGAGCTGGTGAAAATTGGACCCTAAATCCCTCAAGATCTTCCAGTTCCTCAGGGGTCAGTTCGTCTTCCAGCCCAAACCGCTCATCTGCCACGGTTTGCCTAAAAGCAAATGTATTTAGTCCGGCCATTAGGTCGACCCCATCATCGAGCTGAAAAGTTTGCGCAAAATTCAAGTTGCCTCCCGTGTATAAAAATAAGCCCGTATTATGTTGCAAAAAACCACCTGCGACAACGGCCATCGGATTTAATTGATGGGTATAATTTACAAAGATAGATGTTGGGTCTCCGTCGATACTCTGCCATTGCCAACGCGTCCAAATGGATAGTGAGTTCGGCCTGTTCCAATCCAGGGAATAGGTAGGGTTCCACAAACTGGCATTGAACTGAGTGAGCGTATGTTGCCTAAAATCCGACGGCAAAACAAGTTCTTGCCCCCTACTAAACCAGAAATTTACCAGTACCAAAATACAAACCACTAATTTTCGCATACAAGAAAATAAAAATTAAACGTTACTTTTAAACGGATAAATAAAAACTAGGGAACTTTGAATAGAACTATGCGAACCATCAAACCGCTAATTGCTCTTGCAATTATACTCGTTGGAAGTATCGGATGCAAAAAAGATACAAAAATTGTGGAAGACCCTGTTATCTCCACCTTTTATTTTATTCGTCATGCGGAAAAGGACAGGACCGATCCGGACAACCCGGACCCGGAGCTAAATCAAGATGGTCTCGACAGAGCTATTCGCTGGGCAGAAGTTTTCGACCCTATTTCTTTGGACAAAGTGTATTCCACCAATTACGAGCGCACATCCATGACCGCTGCGCCGACCTCTATCAAAAAAGATATCGATATTGAGTACTACGATCCACAAACTTTGGATATTGAGGAGTTTAAGCTTCTTAATGAAGGTAAGAACATTTTAGTGGTAGGCCACAGCAATACCACCCCCATGCTGGTAAATAAAATTTTAGGCTTGGAAAAATACGATCAAATGGACGACTCGGACAACAGCAGTCTTTTTATTGTTCGTTTTATCGATGGTGTCCCAACCGACATTCGACTAAAAATGGATTAACCAATTCTATTCCAAAAAAATTGTATTGACCAAAGATAGCTTTATTCCGATTCGTCCGTAACGGTAATATTTTTAGTTTCTATTTTGGATAATAGTTCCAGCCCGTCCGTATGGAACAACTGGCCAATTTCCAATATATCGCTTCCTTCTTGTTTGGGTTTATAGTTTTCATAATCCACAAAACGGATACCGCCAATATAACGCTCGTTATATGCCTTTCTAAATCGCTGTCCACCACCGTTTACATGGAAGCTATAGGCCAAGTAATCAGGTTTAAATGATTCTGTGTTAAACCAATATACATAAGTGTCTTCGAAATCGACCCCTCCTCCTTGTTGGTCGAATGTCACCTTGATCTTGTAGTATTCTTTATTTTTAATGGTCTCCTTGCCCAATAGCTCTTTGTTTACTGCGGCATCGTTCAACCCCAATGGCAACCGCACAAAATAGTGGACAGAGTTAATGGAGTTGGTATAAAGTTGAGCTATGGAATCCTTGACTTTTACCAAGGAGTCATTCATGTATCGCTCAAAATTATCCATGGTCATAATATCTTTTACGACTACCGAGTCCAAATCCCTTGTACGCGTATAAACCCGATTACCGTCAATATTTTCCGATCTATATTTTAAATCCCTAAAATCGAAGGTCACTTCATGGGTTTCGAACAGTTTACCCCCGCTATCTTCAATGGATTTATTTACAATATCTTGGGCGGTCAGTTCTTTTTTAGGTTCTTGTTTGCAACTAATAACAATAACTAAGAGGAGCAGGGATAAAATTCTTTTCATAGATGAGTTTTGATACTTATTCGTAAAATCTAACGTAACATTACAAAAATCTTGCTAAAGAGTTTATATTTTTGTCCCCAATGCAGAAAAATATCAACATAAAAAACAGAAGAGCCCGGTTCGATTACGAAATCCTGGATACCTACACAGCAGGTATAGTTTTGGGCGGCACCGAAATTAAATCCCTTCGATTGGGCAAAGCCTCTATTTCGCAAAGTTTTTGTGAGTTTAATCCCAAGGGCGAGCTGTTTGTGATCAATATGCAGATCGATGAGTATAGCCATGGTGGGCATTACAACCATAGGCCAAAAGCAGAACGTAAATTATTGCTCAACAAAAGGGAGTTGAAAAAACTTCAAAAAGAGGTCGCCACAACCGGATTGACCATTGTTCCCTTAAATGTTTTTATAAATGATCGAGGTCTCGCCAAAATGAATATTGGACTTGCCAAGGGGAAAAAACTGTACGATAAGCGGGAAACCTTAAAGGATCGTGACAATAAGCGCAATCTCTCCCGGATCAAAAAGAGTTTCAATAATTAATTTTTGTCTTCCAACAGCGGAACAAATCGAAACGACCCAAATTCCTTTTTCTCGAATTCCTTTTCAGACTTACGCACAAATAGTGTCATGATCTGCTCGTCAACACCCACCGGGATTACCAGCCTACCACCTATTTTTAGTTGGGACAACAACGGTTTGGGCACTTCTGGGGCGCCAGCAGTAACAATAATACCATCAAAAGGAGCTTCTTGCGGCAATCCCTTATATCCATCCCCAAAAATCATCTTCTTGGGGCGATAGTGCATTTTATTAAAAAACAATCGGGTGGATTTAAACAGTTCCGATTGTCTTTCAATGGTGTACACTTTAGCCCTTAAATACAATAAAACAGCAGTTTGATACCCGCTCCCGGTACCTATCTCCAAAATCTTGGCATTGGGTTCAACCTGCAACAATTCCGTCTGGAAAGCTACGGTATACGGTTGGGAAATCGTTTGATCCGCACCAATGGGAAATGCCTTGTCCTGATACGCATGATCTTCAAAACTGCTATCTAAAAACAAGTGCCTTGGAATAGTCTTTATGGCCTCTAAAACTTTTTGATCGGTAATTCCCTTGGCCGCTACAACTTCTGCCAAGTTCTTGCGCATTCCCC
Organism: Flagellimonas alginilytica; assembly: GCF_042134605.1. Classification (GTDB taxonomy): domain Bacteria; phylum Bacteroidota; class Bacteroidia; order Flavobacteriales; family Flavobacteriaceae; genus Flagellimonas; species Flagellimonas alginolytica. The sequence continues at coordinate 3,691,433 of NZ_CP169638.1, forward strand.
TATGTTTGAGCGTATCCTTCATGGTCTGTGGTCTGGAGGCACGAATTTAAAAAGTTCCCTAAAAATATCCCTCTACTTCCGATCAAAAATTTATGGAAACTGACATCATATCCTTATTTTTGACGAAAACAGGAAATATGCTAAAAGTTGGTGTCCTTGGAGCAGGACATTTAGGGAAAATACACCTGAGGCTCCTAAACCAATCGGACAAATACGAACTGGTCGGGTTTTATGACCCCGATGAAATCAACGCCAAGAAAGTCGCAGCGGAATTTGGATATAATTATTTTGAGAACATCAATAAATTGATCGATGCCGTTGATGTTGTAGATATTGTAACCCCTACCCTTTCACATTTTGATTGTGCCAAAAAGGCCATTGAAAAAGGCAAGCACATATTTATTGAAAAACCTATCACCAACACACTTGAAGAAGCCGAAGAATTGCTCGAACTTACCAAACAGCATGGCGTAAAAGGGCAAGTGGGACATGTGGAGCGATTTAACCCTGCTTTTTTGGCCGTAAAGGACAAGATCGACAATCCCATGTTCATAGAGACGCACCGTTTGGCAGAATTTAACCCTAGGGGAACCGATGTTCCCGTGGTCTTGGATTTAATGATCCATGATATTGACGCTATTTTAAGCGTTGTTCCATCCGAAGTCGAAAAAATAAACGCAAGTGGCGTTTCGGTGATCAGTCAATCCCCAGACATAGCAAACGCCCGAATCCAATTTAAGAACGGCTGTGTCGCCAATCTTACATCGAGTCGGATTTCCTTAAAAAATATGCGTAAATCCAGGTTCTTTCAGCGCGATGCCTACATATCCGTGGACTTTTTAGAGAAAAAGGTAGAGGTTGTAAAAATGAAGGACGCACCAGAAAATCCTGGTGATTTTGATATGATTCTCCAGAATGCCGAGGGCGATAAAAAGCAGATCTATTTTGAAAACCCCGAAATAGACGCCAACAATGCCATTTTGGACGAATTGGAAACCTTTGCCAATGCCATCAACAACGATACTACACCGATCGTGAGCTTGGAGCAAGGTGCCAATGCCCTTAGAGTGGCCCTTCAAATAATCGAATCCTTTAAAAATTAACTCAGTTGTTGTTCTCCGTTCCGAGAACAAAGCCATACAAACTAAATACAATGAAAAAAATAGCTGTAATCGGTGCCGGAACCATGGGTAATGGAATTGCCCATGTATTCGCACAAAACGGATATCATGTAAATCTTGTGGACATTTCCCAAGTATCTTTGGACAAAGGAATGGCCACAATAACCAAAAATTTGGACCGTATGATCGCCAAGGAAGTGATAGACGAAGCCAAAAAAGAGGGTACATTGGCCAATATAACCACTTACACCAATGTAAAGGACGGTGTAAACGATACCGATCTTGTGGTAGAGGCAGCTACGGAAAATTTGGACATCAAACTAAAGATTTTCAAGGATTTGGACGAAATATGCAAGCCCGAAACCATTTTGGCAACCAACACCTCTTCCATTTCCATAACACAAATAGGAGCGGCCACGAAACGCCCGGAAAAAGTAATCGGAATGCATTTTATGAATCCTGTTCCAATTATGAAATTGGTAGAGATCATAAGGGGCTACAGTACCTCAAACGAGGTTACCCAAACCATTATGGAGCTATCCAAGAAATTGGGCAAAATCCCGACCGAGGTAAACGATTATCCTGGATTTGTGGCCAACAGGATCTTAATGCCTATGATCAACGAATCCATCGAAACTTTGTACAACGGTGTCGCCGGCGTTAGAGAAATAGATACGGTAATGAAATTGGGAATGGCTCACCCCATGGGCCCATTGCAACTTGCCGACTTTATTGGATTGGATGTATGTCTTTCCATCTTAAATGTGATGTACGATGGTTTCAAAAACCCAAAATATGCCCCATGCCCTCTACTTGTGAATATGGTGATGGCCGGTAAATTAGGGGTAAAATCAGGTGAAGGCTTTTACGATTATTCCGAGTCCAGAAAAGCCGAAAACGTTTCCGCACAATTTAAATAGGATTAAAAAGAATTTGATCGTTATTCCAACAGAACAAAGCGACGAGGAATCTCATAACTTTAAATCACTACCGAGATTTCTCACTACATTCGAAATGACAAAGAAGACCAAGTATTTCGAAATTAAGTAGTGATAATTAATAATTAGAGGGAAGCACCTCTTTTAACTATATAAGGAATTTCATGGCCATAGTTAAGCCTTTTAAGGCCATTCGCCCCACAAAGGACAAAGCTTTTTTTGTTGCATCGCGCTCCTACGAGGAATATTCAAAAGAAGAGCTCAAGGCTGTACTGCAGTACAACCCGTTCTCGTTTTTACATATCATCAATCCAGGATTCAAGTTCGATAAAAACATTAAGGGTAAGGAGCGTTTTGGACTTGTACATAATCGGTATTTGGAGTTTTTGGAAGAAAACATCTTTCAGAAGGACGAAGAGCCCAGTTTTTATCTCTATCAAATAGAAAAGGATGATTTTAAGAGTTTAGGCTTCTTTTGTGCATGTAGCGTGGATGATTACAGGAGCAACGTCATCAAAAAACATGAGGACACCATACAAGACCGGGAAGAACTTTTTGCAGATTACCTGCACACCGTAGGTTTTAATGCAGAACCGGTTTTAATGACTTACGAGGACAGTGATTTGGTAGATGAAATATTCCAACGAAAAATACAGCGCGAGCCCGAATATGATTTTACCACTACGGACAAAGTAAACCACAAGCTTTGGAAAATTTCATACCCCGAGGGCATAAAAAAACTGGAAAGTGCTTTTGGAGACCTAAACTCGCTCTACATAGCGGACGGACACCACCGTAGCGCCTCATCCAGTTTGTTGGCCGATATTAAAAAGACCGAAAACCCCAACCATACCGGAGAGGAAGCCTACAATTATTTTATGGCTTATCTGATTCCTGAGTCCCAGATGAAAATTTTTGAGTTCAATCGAATGGTGAAGGATTTGAACGGATTTTCCAAGAAAGAATTCCTTATCCAGTTGGACGAACATTTCCGTATCGAGAAAAGAATGGACGGACTGAGAAAACCCTCCAAAAAACATGAGTTCAGCATGTATTTGGCCGGAGAGTTTTATACCCTTCATTTTAGAAAAACCAATCACGTTTTTCCCGATGCTTTGAGTAAATTGGACACTCAAATTTTGTACAAAACTGTTTTGGAACCCATTTTGGGGATTACAGACTTACGAAACGACGACCGGATTTGTTACGGTTATGGCAAAAACAACCTGATCCAAATGAAAGATATGGTGGATTCGGGAGCTTTTGCCGTTGGTTTTAGCCTTGTTCCCACAACCATAGAAGAAATTAAGGCCATTGCCGATGCGGGTTTGGTAATGCCCCCAAAAAGCACGTATATTGAGCCTAAGCTCCGCAGCGGGCTGGCGATTTATGAATTATAGAAAACTATGTCCATAAAAGATAATCTCGATAAAATAAAATCCGAACTCCCTTTAGGGGTTACCTTGGTTGCCGTTTCCAAAACCAAGCCCAATAAAGATATTATGCAAGCCTATGATGCCGGACAACGGGTGTTTGGAGAAAATAAAGTACAGGAGATGGTCCAAAAATGGCAAGATTTGCCCAAGGACATCGAATGGCACATGATAGGCCACCTACAACGCAATAAGGTAAAATACATGGCCGAGTTTGTCTCCTTGATCCATGGGGTGGACAGCCCTCGGTTACTCAAGGAAATCGACAAACAGGCAAAAAAGCATGACCGTGTAATACCTTGCTTACTACAAATACATATTGCCGAAGAGGACACTAAATTTGGTCTTGATAGGAACGAACTCGATCAACTCATCAATTCCGAGGAATTTAAGACCATGGAAAACATCAAAATTGTTGGTTTGATGGGCATGGCAACTTTTACGGATGACAAAAAACAAGTTAGTAAGGAATTTGCCCTACTTAAGTCTTCGTTTGATGATCTTAAAACAGAATTGCCCGACATCGGCATTCTTTCCATGGGAATGAGCGGTGATTACCAATTAGCCATAAAGGAAGGCAGTAACATGGTGCGGATCGGAAGCAGTATATTTGGGGCTAGAAACTATTCATAACCAGTAATTTTCCATGTACGCGATACTCGACATTGAAAGCACCGGAGGAAAATATAACGAGGAGGGCATTACAGAGATTGCCATCCATAGGTTCGATGGGCACGAGGTAGTCGATAAATTTATCTGCTTGATCAACCCAGAGAGGGAAATACAGCCATTTGTGGCCAAACTTACCGGTATCAACAATAAAATGTTGCGGTCGGCGCCAAAATTTCATGAAGTGGCCAAGCGTATCGTTGAAATTACCGAAGGAGCTGTTCTAGTGGCACATAATGCCCAGTTCGACTATCGCATCCTTAGAACGGAATTTAGGCGATTGGGCTATGATTTTCAACGCAAGACACTTTGTACCGTGGACCTTTCCAAACAACTCATACCCGAAGCGGAATCGCACAGTCTGGGTAAATTGGCACGATCACTGGGTATTCCCATGAGCGATAGGCACCGTGCCAATGGCGACGCCCTTGCTACTTTGAAGCTTTTTAAATTGTTGCTGAACAAGGACTCGGAAAAAAAGATCATTACCGAAGTCATACGTGAAGAAACCCACGGAGAACTATCCCCCAATCAATTGGACATGGTTTTTAACCTCCCATCCGATACCGGTGTGTACTATATGCACAACAAGGATGGCGAAATCATCTATTTAGGTAAAACAAAAAACATTAAAAAGCGTGTGAACCAGCATTTTACCAATGTTGGGAAATTAGCTCGCAAACTGCAAAAAGAAACCAAAAAGGTTACCTACGAAACTACGGGCAGTGAACTTATTGCCATTCTAAAAGCATATTTAGAGCAAACGAAAACCAAACCACGGTACAATCATGTTTCCAGAAAGAAACTGTTTACCCACACCATAGACTTTAATCGGAACGGAACGGACCACATAATTCTGGACGTGGAAAAAAGCAGGGCTTTGGAATACAAAAAAATGGCATTCAACGGAACGCAAGCTGCAAAAAGCTTTCTAAAAAAAGTTGCTGAAGAGTTTGACCTGTGCCCCGCGTCTCTCGGATGGGAAACTAATAATCAAGAAAAGGAAAATCGATCCAATCCAGATTGTTGCAACAAAAAAATATTGTCCGTTTTTGAAAAGTACAGTATTCAAGATAAAAACATTGCATTAACAGATCGTGGGCGCGAGACCGGGGAACGAAGCTTTGTTTTGGTTAAAAATGGTAAGCTTCAAGGATTTGGGTACGTTGAACTCAATCATCAGATCAATAATATTCATATCTTAGAATCGATTATGACTCCGTTGCGTAGCGATGAAAACACTACTTTTATAGTGGAAACCTACTTAAGAAAAAACCATCGACTAAAAACCATACCGTTAACCACCTCACCTTCTTATGGACAATAAACCACTTCCCAAATGGCAAAATACCCTTCATGAAATAATTTATGAAGCGGATACCCCTGCGGGCAAGTTTTTTGACCTGATGCTCTTTGTATTGATCATTATCAGTGTAATTCTGGTAATGCTGGAAAGTGTTCAGGAAATCGATCAGAAGTACCACAAGAGCCTTCTTGCAATGGAATGGATTGTGACCATCTTTTTTTCCATCGAATATATCGCAAGGATCATCAGTATAAAAAAACCATGGAAATACATCTTTAGTTTTTATGGCATCATAGATTTTTTATCGACCATTCCCTTGTACCTTTCCTATATTTTGGCCGGCTCACAAGTACTTTTGGCGGTAAGGGCTTTTCGCTTGCTAAGGATTTTCAGGATATTAAAGCTCGTCAAGTTCATTGGGGAAGCCTCACAGCTAAAAAAAGCACTAAAAGCCAGTAGAACCAAAATCGCGGTATTTATTTATGTGGTCTTGATCCTTTCGGTGATCCTGGGTACGATGATGTACATTGTTGAAGGAAACGAAGCTGGTTTCACGAGTATCCCAAGGAGTATCTATTGGACCGTTGTTACCCTGACCACCGTAGGCTATGGTGACATTACGCCTGTAACCAGTTTAGGACAGTTTTTGGCCACGGTTATTATGATCTTGGGGTATGGTATTATTGCGGTGCCCACTGGAATTGTGACCGCAGAAATTGCCAAGAGCGGTAAAGATGACAAAAAGGATATTGATAAAGAACCCATGGTCCACGTAAATACACAAGCTTGTCCATGCTGTGGTATTGGGGGGCACAGAGACGATGCATCGCATTGTTATAACTGCGGACATGGTTTATGAGCACTAAGACCCTACTTGCCATAGTTGGCCCAACTGCAATCGGCAAAACAGCGTTGGGCATTACACTGGCCAAATATTTCGATACGGAAATCATATCGGCAGATTCCCGTCAGTTTTTTAAGGAAATGAATATCGGAACTGCAGTGCCCTCCCTGGAGGAGCTACGAGAAGCCAACCATCATTGTATTCAGCATAAAAGCATTTTTGAACCCTATTCCGTAGGCGATTTTGAAAAAGATGCCATTGCATTGCTCACACACCTATTTAAGGAAAACAATATTGCCGTAATGGTTGGTGGCAGTGGACTGTATGTGGATGCCGTGGTCAACGGACTGGATGAATTTCCCCATGTTGACCCGGAAATTAGACTGGCACTGAACCAAACTTTGGAAAAGGAAGGCTTAAAAAGCCTTCAGACCGAACTTAAAAAGAGAGACCCGGAATACGCCCAAAAAGTGGATATGGAAAATCCGCATAGATTGATCCGTGCCCTTGAGGTTTGCAGAACTTCCAATCAACCCTATTCTTCTTTTCTAAACCGACCCAAAGCCAAAAGACCCTTTAAAACACTCTATATTGGAATTGATGCCCCCAGGGAAATCATTTACCAAAGAATAAATAAGCGCGTAGATCTAATGATGGAGGCCGGATTATTGGACGAAGCCAGAAAACTACACGAGCATAAAAGACTTAATGCACTGCAAACTGTTGGTTACAAGGAACTTTTTGAATATCTTGACGATAATTGCACTTTGGAATTTGCCGTATCTGAAATCAAGAAAAATACCCGAAGATTTGCAAAACGGCAGCTAACATGGCTGCGAAAAAATAATTCTATTTTGTGGGTCCCTTTTGATGGTAAGCCGGAAAAAGTGATACAAATGGTTACAGACCAATTAAAAACCGACCTTTATGCCTCATAATAAAACCGTGCTCGTAGTTATGGGAGTCAGTGGCTCCGGTAAATCCAAAATCGGCAAACTGCTTTCAAAAAAACTCAACTTGCCTTTTTATGATGGCGATGACTTTCACCCCGAAGCCAATATCGAAAAAATGAGCTCCGGCACCCCATTGAACGATAACGATCGAAAAGAATGGCTTATCGAACTCAATAAATTGGCGTTGAAAAACAAAAAAGTCGGTGCAATAATAGCATGTTCGGCACTTAAAAAAAACTACAGGAGCATCTTACGAGCAGGAATGGGAAATTGTATGGCGTTTGTTTATTTGAACGGCACTTTTGAATTAATTCGGTCCAGATTGGAAACCAGAAAAGACCATTTTATGCCCATGGACCTGCTAAAATCACAGTTCGATACATTGGAACCTCCTTCCAACGAAATTTCGGTTTCCATTGACAAGTCTCCCGACAGTATTGTCAAGGACATACTCAAACAACTCAACTAACCATGGAAATTAATCTACTGTTGGCCGTTCTTATTGGAATAGCCATTCTATTATTCCTGATTTTGAAACTCCGCATTCACGCGTTCGTTGCTTTATTGATCGGTAGTATTACCGTTGGCCTTATTGCCGGGCTGGATGCCGGCCAGATCATCGGAACGGTACAGAAAGGGATGGGCGGGACCTTGGGTTTTGTGGCAACGGTGGTAGGTTTGGGCGCTATTTTTGGTGGATTTTTGGAAGCATCGGGCGGTGCAAAGGCCATTGCCGATTTTATGGTTGCCAAGTTTGGATTAAAAAAAGCTCCTTCAGCTATGGTAATTTCAGGTTTTCTGATTGCTATTCCCGTTTTTTTCGATGTAGCTTTTATCATATTGGTCCCCATGATCTATGCCCTACAGCGTAGGACCGGTAAATCACTTCTCCTATATGCCATACCCCTGTTGGCAGGTTTGGCTATTACTCACGCTTTTATCCCCCCAACACCAGGACCAATAGCAGTGGCCGACATTATTGGAGTAGATCTGGGCTGGGTAATATTGATGGGCTTTGCCGCAGGAATTCCAACAGCATTGATCGCCGGGCTATGGTTCGGAAAACACATTTCGAAAAAGATATTTGTTGCAGCACCGGAAGAAATTGAAGAAGAAAACCACCCTAAACTCCCCCCAATTACTCAAGTATTACTAATTATAGGGCTGCCCATCGTTTTGATTTTGTTGAATACAATGGCTTCTGCGGGAACTTTTGGAGCTTTAAATACCAATTTATTGAATATTATCGCATTGGTCGGCCATCCATTTTCTGCATTGATCATTGCGAACTTATTGGCCTGGTACTTTTTTGGGCTAAAAAAAGGATTTACCAAAGACCAACTATTAAAGATATCCACCAAATCCCTGGCCCCAGCAGGAACCATAATCCTTTTGACGGGTGCTGGCGGTGTTTTTAAACAGGTTTTAACGGATACAGGAGCTGGCGAACTTTTAGCCTCCTCTTTGAGTAATGCAGGAATTCCTGTTTTGGCCTTTGCCTTTATTAGTGCTGCTATAGTCCGTATTGTTCAGGGTTCGTCCACAGTTGCCATGATTACCGCGGCGGGCTTGGTTTCCCCCTTATTGGTCAATAGCAGTTTAAACTCTATTGAACTGGCCTGTTTGGTTATTGCAATTGCATCCGGCGCCAGTATATTTTCGCATGTCAACGATAGTGGTTTCTGGCTGGTCGGTCAGTATTTGGGCATAACGGAAAAGCAGACCTTCCGTTCTTGGACCATAATGACCACTATATTGGCTTTTGTTGGGGTACTGACCGTTTCTATAATTTATGCCTTTGCATAAAAAAAGCCACCATAAAAGGTGGCTTTTTTTGGTATGAAAACCTTATTTATTGCTCGTTTTCGGCTTTTACCACAAGTCTAAAACCTTCGCCGTGAATATTCAAAATCTCGACCAAATCGTCTTTCTTAAGGTATTTTCTCAACTTGGCGATATAAACATCCATACTCCTCGATGTAAAGTAGTTGTCATCTCTCCAAATCTTTGTTAGTGCCAATTCTCGTGGCATTAGATCATTCTCATGAAGCGCCAACAAACGTAAAAGTTCATTTTCTTTTGGTGATAGTTTAATGGGCTCCTCTTCTTTATATTTTAGAAAACGTAGTTTGGAGTTTAAATGGAAGTTTCCAATTTCGAACTCGAACTGTTTGCTGTCGGCCAAGGAACTAGAGGCTTTTCTTTGCAGAATCGCCTTCAACTTCATAAGCAATACTTCAGAATCGAAAGGCTTGTTCAAATAATCGTCCGCACCTGCTTTATATCCTTTCAATACATCTTCTTTCATGGTCTTGGCCGTTAAAAAGATAATCGGAACATTTTCGTTCTTTTCACGGATTTCCCGTGCTAGGGTAAATCCGTCTTTATAAGGCATCATTACGTCCAAAATACAAACATCAAAATTGTCCTTTTTGAATTTTTCGAAACCTTCCATTCCGTTTTTGGCCAGAACAACATCAAAGTCGTTCATGTTCAAATAATCTTTTAGCACAATTCCAAAATTTGGATCGTCCTCCACTAATAGTATCTTCTTTTTCTCTGTATCCATAGTTCGCTTTTTAAATTAAAGGGAGTTTTATAAAGAAAGTGCTTCCTTTTCCTTTTTCACTTTCGGCATAAACCTCGCCTTGATGATCGTCTATTATTCGTTTTACGTAGGCCAATCCCAATCCGTGACCTTTAACGTTGTGTATATCGCCGGTATGTTCCCGGTAAAATTTTTCAAATACTTTTTTGAGTACTGCCTTGCTCATTCCCGAGCCTTGATCTTGTACTTTTATTATTATGCTGTTCTTTGCCACTTCGGTAAACACATCAATCTTTGGTGTTTCCGGTGAATATTTTACGGCATTGTCCAAAATATTGACCACCACATTGGTCAAGTGCATATCGTTGGCCAAAACCTCCGATCTTTCTGCATCGAGATGGGCATTTACATACCCCCCTCTATCCTGAACAATCAACTCGATATGGGCGATGGCATCGGTTATAATATCGTGCATGTTTACCCTATCTTTACTTATGTCCAATTGGTTTTTCTCCAACTTGGATATTCTCAGGACATTTTCTACTTGCGCATGCATGCGCTTGTTCTCATCACGAATCATGCCCAAATATCGCAACACCTTTTCCTTATCCTCAATGGATTTTGGGTTCCTAATGGCCTCCACCGCTAAATTTATGGTGGCAATGGGCGTTTTAAACTCGTGTGTCATGTTGTTGATAAAATCGGATTTGATCTCCGAAATCCGTTTTTGTTTGATCAACTGGTAAATGGCACTGGAATACGCCAATAAAATTACCAACGTGAACACAAAGGACAATACGGCCATTCCCATCACCGAACTGAATATGTATTTCTTCATACTCGGGAAGGTTAACAGCAATGAGAAATTGGAAACTCCCTCACTATCCTTGAAAATTGGGGCTTTGTACATTTTAGAGCCAGAGAACTTAAACTTTCTGGATCTTATTTTAGTAGGATAGCCTTGACTGTAAACACCATATTCGTAATCGATATCAATATTCCTATTGCTCAATTCTTGACCAAGGAGAAGTTCCAGTTCTTGATTGGAAACCCGTTTGTGTATGGGTTGTGTTTTGGAATACTCCATAAACACATCTTCCCATGCAGCTAACTCAATTTTGTCGAGTTTACCGATATTGGTTACTTTCTCAATTGGAGTTAAACTATAGCTTTTACCATCAATACCAAATTCTTCCTTAAAAACACTTTTGGTTCTTCGGCTGGTAAAGTTTTTAAATGTAGTGGAATCGTTTCCACCCAATCCATTATCAAAGAACGCCGAGGTTATTGTGTAATCTTCTTCCAGGATACCATGTGAGTAGAAAAGGATTTCGTCCGAATTAAGGTCCCTTTCTACAAACATAAAATTTTTGTAATGGGCACTTTTTGGCTCACCAACACTATCTGCAAGAGAAGCCAAACGGTCCGAGTATTCCTTCATCTCCCGTTTCTCCACCCTACTCGCTACTTTATCCAGTATGTCCGTAACTGTTCTTGAGAATTGTTCTTCCTTGTCGTTTATGGATGTTCGAATCCAATATACCTGCACAAAAATTATCCCCAAAAGGGATAAGCTCATAAGAACAACCAGAAGAACGAATAGCTTCTTGTTCATTGGGGTAAAATTAAAAATTTAACATTTAGTAATTTGAGCGTTTAACCAAAACTTAACATAAATGTTAAAATTTAATGGCCATTGCTAAAAGTTTGAGGTGTAGTTCTTTAACCTTTTCCTTGGTTTTCTCCAAGTCCAGGTTCTCTATTGAATAATGGGCCATTCTTTGCTTTTTTTCATCGTTCAGCTGATTTTCCATTCGGTCCAAAACCGCTTGCTTGCCCACATTGTCCCTATCGATGACCCTTTGAATTCGATTTTCGACCGGAGCGGTCACCAAAATGGTACGGTCATATTTTTCTTGTGCCCCGTTCTCAAAAATCAATGCAGTCTCTTGGATTACATAGGGACTTTCTTGCCTTTTGGCCCATTCCAAAAAGTGGGTTCTAACTGCCGGATGCACAATATTGTTCAATTTTTGAAGTAGTTCCGGACTTTTAAACACCTTACCGGCAATATATTGTCTGTTTAAACCGCCATTAGCATAGGCATTGTTACCCAACAACTGCTCAATTTTGAATCTTACTTCTTTGGAGTCCACCATCAACTTTTTGGCTTCTTTATCCGAATCGTACACGGGCACTCCAAGCTCCTTGAACATTTTGGCCACTGTGCTCTTACCGCTGCCTATACCCCCTGTAAGTCCAACTATCATCATTGTTGTTCCAAAACAAAGTTTACACTGTTATCTTCCAATTTAATGTCATATACTTTTAGAGGGCTCTGTACCACATCCAGAAACAAGGTGCTACTGCCGGAACCTGCCAGTTGTTCGTAATCGGCCACAACTTCGAAGTCAGATGCGGCGATTTCCTTCAATCTATCTATAGTGGCCTTACAAAGTATGGTGACGGTATTCGGGAAGGTTTTAATCTGATAGCCTTCCGGCACGTTAACGACATTGATCGGAACCTCGAATATTTTTTCAGAAAACTTGGACACCTTGCCACTCATTGTAGCGGTGGAGATTGAAAAAATACTATTGTCCAGACCTTTTGGAAAAGTCAAGGATACAGTTCTCGAAAAATCCGCGCTTACATCACTAAGCTGAACAATAGCGGTTTTTATGGTTTGAATAGTATCGATTTCATTTTTAGGCCCCTTGACCACCACAGAATCGGGAGACATTGAGATTTTACCGTCCAAAATATAATTCTGTTTAAGCTTAAGGTCCAATTTAGGCTGTATTGGTATTTTTCTGGAATTCACTTGGTACAGATCTACTTCCAACGGGTCCCTGCCCAATTCCAACAGAGAAATATTTTGGGACAATTGCTGATCCATTTGCTTTTTGAGGGCATCTTCGCCTATAACATAACCGCCATTGCTATAAATTACTTGGGACAGGTCCACATCAATTCGTCGTTTAAAAATTTTATAGTATAAAAACTGGAATCCACTGGTCCGTAGTTTTGCTTCTATTTGATTTTCGGTATTCTTACCCAATAATAATGAATCTGGCAAATTGCGATAATTTAATGTAAAAATTGTCCGGGACTCATAGGTTTCGGAAAGATTACTGATAAACCATGCCAAAAATGAGCATAACAAGAAAAGTGAAAACACCTTCACTTTCTTTTTATTGAGGCCATGCAATACCCTTTTGAACACTTTTACTTTTTCTTGAAAAACAATTTTGGAAACAGTTCCTCTGGCTCCTTACTACTAAAGTTAAGCAACATTGTGGACTTGAAAAAACCAATTCCATATCCGGTAAACTGAATTAAAGCAGCAAATATGGCCAAAAATGACACAATTAGGTTGTTACTTTTGATCAATGCATCCAAAAACAGGATCGAAAAATAGAATACATAGAGCAATAATGGCAACCAAAGTCCAAAGATTGAAAGAATGATCGCAACACTCAGTCCCAATATGAACAAAGTAGGGAACCAATAGGTCGGTTTCGCCGTTCCGGGGTGCCATTTGTTCAAAATGGGGCGTACACTGCCAAATTTATTCACCTGAATATAAAATTTGTTCCAATCGATACGCCTCTTGTGGTAGACGTAGGCATCTGGAAACAACCTTGTATCGAAACCTGCTTTCCAGATTCGAAAAGTAAGGTCAGGGTCTTCTCCGGGATGAATCCTGCCAAACCCTCCGGCCTTTTCGAAAGCCTCTCGGGAAATACCCATGTTAAAGCTACGGGGCTGAAATTTGCCTACTGCTTTTTTGCCCCCACGAATCCCTCCTGTGGTCAAAAAAGAGGTCATTACATAGTTGATGGCCTTCTGAATTGTAGTAAAAGAAGTGTCGGCGGCATCAGGACCGCCAAAACAATGGACAAACTCTTTTTTAAGTTCTTTATCGACCTCGGACAAATATTGTTTTGGGAGAATACAATCCGAATCCAAAACTATAAAGTAATTCCCTTTTGCGCGTTCCATTCCGTAGTTTCTGGAGTCGCCAGGCCCGGAATTTTCTTTGAAATAGTAGGAAATCTGAAGGTTTTCCCGAAAAGAGTTTACCATTTGCTCAGAACTATCGGCAGATCCGTCCTCCACAATAACCACTTCAAAATCCTCGGCATAATTCTGCGATTGCAAGCTTTCCAATAGCTCACGAACCTCTTCGGGCCTATTGTAAACCGGAACTATTATGGAAAAAAATGTGTTCATCAAAAAGCGAGGTTCTGTGGCGAAACATCAGTACGAGCGTAATCCAAAATTTCATTGCCTGGTTTGACAAATATTTGGGCTACGCTCGAATTGATCTTGATTTATTGGAATGTAATCTTACTTTGAAAATTCATCGATCACCTCTTGGCTTACACCTGTATTGGAGAATCCACCATCATGGAATAGGTTCTGCATGGTAACCTTTTTGGTAAGATCAGAGAAAAGAGATACCGTGTAATTTGCACAATCGTCTGCTGATGCGTTGCCCAAAGGTGACATTTTCTCCGCATAGTTGATAAATCCATCAAAGCCTTTAACCCCTTGCCCTGCCGTAGTGGGTGTCGGTGATTGCGAAATGGTATTCACCCTTACTTTGTGTTCTTTTCCAAAAAAGTATCCAAAACTTCTTGCAACCGACTCCAAGTACGCCTTGTTATCGGCCATATCGTTATAGTCCGGAAATGTTCTTTGAGCCGCCATATAGGTCAAGGCAACAATACTTCCCCACTCGTTCATGGCCTCAGCTTTGTATAGCGATTGCATTACTTTGTGAAAAGACAATGCGGACACATCCCAACCCTTTTCGGTAAAGCTATAGTTCTCGTCCGTGTAATGTCTTCCTTTTCGAACGTTTACGGACATTCCGATGGAATGTAGCACAAAATCCAGTTTTCCGCCCAAAATTTCCATGGACTGCTCAACGAGATTTTTCAAATCTTCCTCGTTGGTGGCATCTGCAGGAACAATCTGAGAGTTGGTCTTTTCTGCCAATTCGTTTATTTGTCCCATTCGCATGGCAATGGGTGCATTGGTCAAAACAAACTCACCTCCTTCTTCATGAACGCGTTCTGCGGTTTTCCAAGCAATGGAATTCGAATCCAAAGCCCCAAAAATGATTCCTTTTTTACCTTTTAAAAGATTGTATGCCATAATTTTTTGCGATTGTTAATTGTTCGACAAAGATATTTAAACTAATTGAATGTTAATCCTGCACAAGTATTTAGATTCCTGTCCTACTCAACTTGTTTGTGCATATAACATCTTCAGATGCTTTTTTTTAATAAGGCCCTGAGCTAAATACAAGGTAGTGATCAACAATTTTGATAGTGAAATTTCTATAAATCCCATGGTTTTACTGCAGCAGCTCCCTGGCGTGTGCCAAGGCGGATTCGGATAAGGACTTGCCACCCAACATCTCTGCCAATTCCTGGATACGCTCATCCTTGCTCAATTGTTTAATGTGCGTACTTGTACCTTCCGAGCTTTCTTGTTTGTAAACTTTAAATTGATAGCTTCCTTTAGATGCGACCTGCGGCAAGTGCGTAATAGAGAACACCTGCATGGTACTGCTCATTTGTTGCATAATTTCCCCCATTCGGTTGGATATTTCACCTGAGACGCCCGTATCTATTTCATCGAACATCATGGTCGGCAAACTCTCATATTCCGCCAAAATGGATTTTATCGTCAACATAATACGGGACATTTCCCCTCCCGAAGCTACCTTTTTCAACTCTCCATAATTGGAACCTTTATTAGCTGAAAACAAAAATACCAAATCATCTTTTCCGTTGGTTTTAAATGATTTAGAAGAGTTTACCTCAATTTTAAATGTAGCGGACGGCATGCCGAGCGATGCCAGGTTTTTTTGCAGCCTTTCGTTCAATTTTGGAATTACAGCTTTTCTGCCTTCACTTATTTTTTTTGCCCAAGCATCCGTTTTTTGCGTGAGCATATCTACCTCTTCTCGTTTTTGTCCTATACTATCTTCGATATTGGCCACGGTTTCGAGCTTTTTGGCCAGTTCCTCGCGAATTTCGATTAAATCCGTTACCGAATCGCTATGGTGTTTTTTCTGAAGATCGTATAATTGTTGCAATTGACCGTTAACCACTTCCAACCGTTCCGGATCGGCCTCCACTCCATCTTTTAATCGTTCCAGTTCCGAAGCAATATCATCGGTCTCGATCAGAACGGATTGAATTCTATCATACAATGTTTTATAGTCAGTTCCAAAATCCACTAAGCCTTGGAATGCCCGTTTTAGGTCAGTTAGGCGCCCAACGACCCCTAATTGCTCATCGTTCAACAACTGATGCCCTGCGGACAATTGCTCCATAATCTGTTCCACATTGTTCAGTTGCTCATACTCCTCCTCCAGTTCTTCCTGCATGCCTTCCTTTAACTTGGCATCCTCAAGCTCTTTCAACAAAAAGGTATTGTAATCCTGCTCTTTATACGCCTCGGACTGGAAATCCACTAATTTTTGGAGTTCTTTCGACACCTTTTTCAGCTCATCCAAGGACTTGGCATAATTAGAAAGATATTCTGCATTGTTTGCAAGGGCATCGAGCACCTTCATCTGAAAATCGTTATCGGTAAGCCGCATGGTCTGGTGCTGGGAATGTACATCTACCAATTGATCGCCCAACGATCGCATTACATCAAGGGTAACAGGGGAATCGTTTACAAACGCCCTGGATTTGCCACTGGGCAATATTTCCCTGCGCAGGATGGTGGTTTCCTCATAATCAAGGTCATTTTCCTCAAAAAATGGTTTAAGCTGGTATTTGGATATATCGAATTCAGCTTCGATCACACATTTTTGCTCCTTGTTTTTTAGAGAGGATAAGTCGGCTCGTTTTCCCAAGACTAGGGACAAACCTCCCAACAGTATGGATTTTCCTGCTCCGGTCTCCCCGGTAATTGTTGTAAAACCGTCGAAAAATGACACACTTACATCATCGATGAGCGCATAATTTTGAATGGAAAGATTTGCTAACAATATTGAAGAATTTATCCGTAAAGATAATCCTCTTTATAGAACTGCCCTAGTATTTTATCTCATTCCAAGTGCTGGAGTAAAATGGGGCCACCTTGTTCAAGGTTTCTTTAAGTTTTACAACGTCCACGTTGGGGCCATCGGAAAAGATGTTTTGGATTTCCTCGGATTTGGCATCGAAAAAGGTTTGAATCAAAAATGCGTTCGGTCTTCTACTGATCAATGTTTCGAACAGGCGAAGGCTCCCCATAATGATTTGTTTTCCCGTACTGTTATTGTCCGCCAAAATATCGAGTCCTTTTCTGTGGTAATTGTACATGGCAATCCGATACTCCCTGAAAGAATTGCTCAAAAGATTGTCCACAAGTTCAAAACGGCTCCTATCCCCGGTTTCTTGACTCCATCCACTATAGCTGGAGCTTTGTGCCTGAGTTACGATATTCTGCGCCCTACGATAAAAATCGTTGCCCCCTTCCAAAGAAAAAGTATCGGCATCCAAACCCAACATAACATAAACATAATACGAGATTACCGCAACCAAATTGGAATCGAATGAGTTTGGGTTGTATACCAAAGGCTGAAATTCCTGATATTGAAAATTAAAGGCATTGTCCTTGTAATTAAAAACAGGGCTTTCGTAAGATGTATTGAACACCGGTCTGGTGGACTGTATTTGGATATTGGCCTCGAAACGGTCCGATTCGTATTGGGTAACCGTGATGAACATACGGGCATTGACCCGTTCGTTTTCCCTGTACACCCTATTGGTCCATTTGGTCTTGTTCACAAAATCGTTGAGCGAACGCTCCAGTGTCCTGAATATCTGCTGATTGGTCTGCCCTACTTGGTCCGAGTTTACAGTGACCTGACAATTGAGTTCCTGTGCATAGGTCCTTAAGACAGCAAACAAAAGAAAAATGACAAAAAGTATGTTACGCATGGATTCTGGAGATGATTTCTTCCCAAATATCGGAAGCTACTTCGGGCTTCGTTTTCAAATCAAACGTTTTTATCCCCGAATTCTTATCTATAAAGGTAATTTTATTCGTGTGCCCCCCAAATCCCGCACCATCGTCTTTTAATGAATTTAGCACAATGCCGTCCAAATTCTTTCTTTTGAGTTTGTTTTTGGCATTTTCAAGCTCATTTTGGGTCTCCAAGGCAAAACCTACCAAGAACTGGGTGGTCTTGGCCTCTCCAAGCGACATTAGAATATCCGGTGTACGTTCCAGTTCAATATTTAAATCGTCGTCCTTCTTCAATTTTTCCGAAGCAATGGACTTAGGACGATAATCTGCCACCGCGGCAGCACATATAGCAATGTCGACATCCCCATAATGTTCGTGACAGGCTTCGTACATATTTTGTGCAGAGGCCACCCGAATCAATTGGATATTATTATGATTTACGTTCAAATGCGTTGGACCTGACACTAAAATTACATTTGCCCCCAAGTCGGCCGCTTTCTTGGCCAATTCAAAACCCATGGTGCCAGTAGAACGATTGCCCAAAAAGCGAACAGGGTCGATTGCCTCGTGTGTTGGTCCTGCGGTAATCAATACTTGCTTGCCAGACAAAGGAAGTCCTTTGCTTAAATCATTTTGAACAAAAGAAATTATATTTTCAGGTTCTGCCATTCGGCCTTCGCCATGCAAACCACTGGCAAGTTCACCGGACTCGGCAGGAATCAAACTGTTTCCATAGGATTCCAGTTTTTTTATAGAAGCCTCGGTAGAAGGGTGCTTGTACATATCCAAATCCATCGCCGGTGCAAAATATACCGGACATTTAGCTGATAAATATGTGGCCAACAACAGGTTGTCGCAGGTTCCATTGGCCATTTTGGAAAGGGTATTGGCCGTGGCCGGGGCTATGATCATGATATCCGCCCAAAGGCCAAGTTCCACGTGGTTGTTCCATGACAGACTCCCGTCTTCCTCATTTATAAAATCGAGCAAGACTGGATTTTTGGAAAGGGTGGAAAGCGTAAGTGGAGAAACAAAAGAGCTGGCGCTCTGGGTCATAACAACTTTGACCTGTGCACCAGCTTTGATCAGTAACCTTACCAGAAATGTGGTTTTGTACGCGGCAATTCCCCCGGAAATTCCCAAAAGGATATTTTTACCGCCCAGCATTACTTAAGAGTCTTTCTCTGTGTTTCTATGGTAGATTTTATCTTCCAACCACTCTTGTACGGCAAGCGCATGTGGTTTTGGCAGTTTCTCGTAAAACTTGGAAACCTCTATTTGCTCCTTGTTTTCGAATACCTCTTCCAAGCTATCGCTGTAGGTGGCAAATTCCTCTAGCTTTTCCAACAACTCTTTTTTAATATCGGAGTTGATCTGAACCGCTCTTTTTGCCACAATCGAAATGGCTTCATAAACATTTTCGGTCTTTGCGTCGAACTCGTTTTTGTTAAGAGTAACAGTGGAAACCGGTGCCTTGGTGTTTTTCAAATCTTGCATGTGCAGTGGTTTAAAAACTAATTTTTATTTGGACAATGTGGTATTTTGATAAGCGCTCAATTCTTCTCGAACTGTTTCCGCGAGCTTATCAGCTTCTTTCTTAAACTGCGTTTCTGGAAAATAACGCATTAAATTTTTATAGGAACTGAGCGCGTCTTCCAAGCGCTCCTTTTTCTTATCCTCCGTACTGTTCAATGCCAACAGGGTGGAAGCTTCTATCCTGTAGTATAGCGCTTCTTCCCTGTAAATGGAACCTGGATTATCTGTGATAAAATTGTCGAATGCCGTGATGGCGGAAACCAAAACCGGCAAGTTAAATTCTCCCAGTTTATTGAACTGCTTGGCAATCTCAATTTGTTTCTTTTCTTTTTTCGCCGTTAACTCCTTGGCCATTGTATTGGCTTCCTCAAAATACTCCGATTCCGAATAATTATTGATGAATGTCTGGAGTTTTGCCAATGCCTTATCTGTTTCCGACTGATCCAGCGAATACCTTGGGGAAAGCATATAATAGCTTTTTGCGCCCAAGAAACTGGCTTCTTGGATTTTATCGCTACGTGGATACGACTTTACAAAACGTTCGAACTGGTATCCGGCCAAATAATAATCCTTGTTCTTGAAATAAGAATCCGCAAAGAAAAACATAACCCTCTCCCCTTGTGGTTTGCCCACATACTTTGGCGCTATCTGTTCGAACAGACGCACCGCTCTTTTATAATCACCTTCGTTATAAAGTTTTTCGGCCATATCGTACTTGGCCTTTACATCGGTTTCCTTAAGTACCTTTTGGTACTCGCTGCAGGATACGAGAAAAACTGCTACTGAACAGAAGAGAAGTATTGACCTCATTTTCAAAAACATTTTGCAAAATTAGTGATATTGAATGGATATAAAAAATGAATTTTACCTCTCAAATGTAAAGGGTACATTGGCCAACACACAACAATTTGTGCAACATTTAACTATTTTTAAACAGCGGCCTTGTCCAGTTTTTTCAATGAATTGTTGATTTTCTCCTTAAGGTTTTGGGAGGCTTCGACCAATGGCAACCTAACAGCGGCTGTGCAGATTCCCTTATGTTCAAAGATACTTTTGATTCCTGCCGGGTTTCCTTCTTCAAAAATCTGACCCATCAACGGAGATAATGTATGATGGATTTGGAATGCTTTCTTGGCGCTACCATCCAATCCCAATTGTATCATTTCAGAAAAAAGGGAGGGCAAACCTTGGCCCAAAACGGAAATCACACCGGACCCACCTGCCAGAACGGTAGGTAAAGCCGTGGAATCGTCTCCGGAGATCACCAAAAATCCCTCTGGTTTTTGTTGAATGATCTTATCTATCTGAGCCATTTCCCCGCATGCTTCTTTTATGGCCACAATGTTGGGAAAATCCTGTGCCAATCTCAACGTTGTCTCTGGCAACATGTTGCTTCCTGTCCTCGAGGGTACATTATAGAGGATTATTGGAACGGGCGATGTGCTGGCAATCTTTTTAAAGTGTTGATAAATCCCTTCCTGTGTTGGTTTGTTGTAATAGGGCGAAACAGATAAGATCGCATCAAAATCGGAAAGATCTAACATTTGCAGATCTTTGACCACAGCCATTGTATTGTTCCCGCCAACACCCAAAACCAACGGCAGTCTACCCGCGTTGGTCCGCACTACAACATCGACCACCAATTGTTTATCGGCCGGGGAAAGTGTGGCCGTTTCGGCCGTTGTGCCCAATACCACCAAATAATCCGTGCCGCCCTGAATATTGTATTCAACAATTTTTGCCAGTGCATTTGCATCCACCGAAAAATCATCTTTGAAAGGAGTGACCAAGGCCACACCTGTTCCAACAAACTGCTCCATTTTATTAAATTTCTTTTAAGACCTTTAAATACTTTTTTAATTCGCTCTTGAACAATTCAAAATCGTTCAAGGGTGTATTTAAAATCAAATCGTTGACCTTGGGGTCTTGGGCAGCGAGACCGACCTTTAGCCGGGCAGGTGTTTTAACGGACAACAGCTTCATCATTAAACTATCTCTTTCGTAATAATTGATAAGGATATCGTACTCCCGTCCCAAAAACTCAAGAACATAGCCATTTTCTATTTGCCCTTTCCAGCCAAGATCCTTGTCCGAAAACATTTGAATGGCGTAGGGCGAGTTTTTATCGTATTCACTTTTATAGCCTATGATCTTAATGGCATTGGGCCTTAACGAAAACTCTTCGATCAGTTCATAAAAGACCTCCGCTTTGGAGAAATTGTCCACATCCACTATACAGCCAATGCTGGCAACTCCCTTCTCCCTGGTCACGGACTTAGGAGGTTTTTCCATTTCCTCCTTTAAATATTTTAGCCCGGATTTAACTTTAAATTTGTCTTGGAGTCCTTTCAAAAACATATTTTTGATGATTTTTACAAAGGTAAATATTATACCAAGACGACTTAACAAAGATACGCTTGTGAAGATTTTAAAAATTAAACACTTTGTTATATTTATAACATTGATTGTTGTGGTTTCATGCAAAAATGATGCTGTCCAACTAACAGAAATCAAGGGACAGCAGATTCCTGTGGACACCACCTATACCGGAAACGACTCCATTGAAAAGTATATTGCTCCTTTCCGAAGTAGGATAAATGAAGTACTGGACAGTACATTGGCCTACGCCCCCCAACCTCTTTTATTGAACGATGGGAAACGCAACACATCCATGGGCAACCTAATGGCGGATATCGTTTTTGAAGAAACTGCGCCCATATTTAATTCCAGAACCGGAAAAGAACTGGATTTTGTTGTACTTAACGCCGGGGGTGTTCGCTCCATAATTTCGCAGGGCAACGTAAGTGCAAGAAACGCATATGAAGTAATGCCTTTTGAAAACTATATCGTGGTGGTAGAACTGAGCGGTTCGGCCGCTAGGAAACTTATTGATTTTGTAGCCAAATCTTCGAGACCCCACCCCGTTTCCCGATTACAGATTTTAACGGACAAAAACCGTTCCTTGGAGTCCGTAAATATTAAAGGGCAACCTTTTGATGAAAGTCGAAATTACTACGTGGCCACCTCCGATTACTTGGTAAATGGAGGTCCGAGCGTTGGCTTTTTCGACGAAATCGTTTCCACAACAGAAATCGATTATCTTCTGCGCAATGCCATCATCGACCACCTAAAAAAAGTGGATACCCTAAAATCTGAAGTAGACGACCGCATAAAACAATTGGATTAAATGAAAAGAAGAGATTTTATAACCAATACCACCGCTGCCTCCACATTGGTGGGGCTTGGCGGCCTTAGCTTGGCCTCATGCACCAACCTGGGCAAAAAGCATATCACGATTTTGCACACCAACGATGTGCACAGCCATATCGATTCTTTTCCCAATTCCCATTCCAAATATCCTAATTTGGGCGGAGTGGCCCGCAGGGCCACCTTAGTGGAACAAATTCGCAACGAAAATCCGAACACGCTGTTGTTTGATGCCGGGGATATTTTTCAAGGCACTCCCTATTTTAACTTTTATGGTGGTAAATTGGAGTTTAAACTAATGAGCGCCCTTAACTATGATGCCGCCACGGTGGGCAATCATGATTTTGATAATGGAATTGATGGCTTATTGGCCCAAATGCCCAATGCCTCCTTTGAAATGATCTCTGCCAATTACGACTTTTCCAATACCGTAATGGATGGTTACGTGAAGCCTTACAAAATTTATACTGTGGATGGCCTAAAAATAGGCGTTTACGGACTCGGGATAGAGTTAGATGGTCTGGTAACCAAAAAACTGTACAAGGAAACCCAATATCTGGATCCTTTTGATATCGCCTTGGACATGGAAAAAAAACTCAAAGAGGAGGAACAATGTGATTTGATCGTTTGCCTCTCTCATTTGGGTTATGACTACAAAGAACCGGATAGACCGTGCGATACTCGATTGGCACAGCAAACGTACCACACCGACCTTATCATTGGCGGGCATACCCACACCTTTTTGGACCAGCCCGATGTGCGTATCAACCAAAACGGCAATTCAGTACTGGTGAACCAAGTGGGCTGCTACGGTATCAATGTAGGGCGAATCGATTTTTATTTTGATGCCGATAGTAAAGCCTCTGCCAAGGGAGTGAGTATTAGGGTTTAGGAAAATCAGTAGAACAAATAAGGCTATAGATTAGCCTCCACCAACTCTTCTAACTCCTCCTCCAAACTATAATTTGGAAAAGAACGGCCTGCCCTATCGTACCAATATCCGGCATTCCACTTATCCCCTTCCTTACGGTGCAAGTAGGCATGGATCCAACTACCCATGGTCGTAGGGAGGTCTTGGGCTATATTATGGGACGCTTCCCAATCTCCCTTGGCGTCGAACCATAAAGATTGTAAAGCTTCGGGCCAATCGTTTGGCGGCACATCCAAATCTAAGCTAGATGCAAATTGCTTAAAAGTCTTTGGCCTCATACTTCCAATTTTTGCAAAAATTCCTGTTCCGATATAATGGGCACACCCAAGGTTTCCGCTTTGGTTCGTTTACTGGGCCCCATTTTATCGCCTGCGACCAAAAAACTGGTTTTTGAAGAAATGGAAGAAGAGACTTTTCCTCCGTTATCCTCTATCATCTTCTTTAAATCGTTTCGGCTAATGGTCTCGAATACTCCAGAAACAACGAATGTCTGCCCCTTTAGCAACTCTGTTTGATTTTCCAATTGCTCCTCGGACAACGAAAACTGAAGACCGTAAGATTTTAATCGATCTACCACCTCAACATTTGCAGGTTCCGAGAAAAAATCGAGTACACTTTCCGCTATTCTATCCCCAATTTCATCCACAGCCACAAGCTCTTCGTGAGAAGCAGTCATCAAAGCATCAATATCCTTGAATGCCTTTGCCAATTTTTTGGCCACGGTTTCTCCAACATATCTAATTCCTAAAGCAAAAAGGACACGTTCAAACGGAATGGTTTTTGAAGCTTGCACTCCATTCACCAAATTTTCAGCAGATTTATCCGCCATTCGTTCCAATGGTAGAATTTGTTCTTTGGTCAACGTGTAAAGGTCAGCATAGTTCTGAATCAAACCCTCCTTAAACAATAATTCCACGGTTTCTCCCCCCAAACCTTCAATATCCATGGCTTTTCTCGAAATAAAATGTTGGATCCTGCCGGTTATCTGCGGCGGGCAACCTACATCATTGGGGCAAAAATGTTGGGCTTCGCCCTCTTTTCGGATCAGTTCCGTTCCGCATTCAGGGCAATGGGCAATATACTGGGTGGGGTTTGAGTCTGGACTGCGTTGGGTAAAATCAACCCCCACAATTTTTGGAATAATCTCTCCTCCCTTTTCCACAAAAACGGTATCCCCTTCGCGAACGTCCAACTTGGCTATTTGGTCCGCATTGTGCAAGGATGCGCGCTTTACCGTAGTCCCTGCCAGCAAAACCGGTTCAAGATTGGCAACAGGGGTGATCGCGCCGGTACGCCCCACTTGATAGGTTATCTTATTGAGAATGGTCACGGCCTGCTCAGCCTTAAATTTATAGGCCATGGCCCAACGGGGCGACTTCGCCGTATAACCCAATTCCTCTTGTTGTTGCAAACTGTTCACCTTGACCACTACACCATCCGTTTCGTAGGGCAGATGATGACGGTTTGTGTCCCAATGATTTACAAATTGAAGCACCTCATCGGTAGATTTACACAATTTGGCCACGGTTGGGACCTTAAATCCCCAAGAACGCGCTTTCTCCAACATCTCGAACTGCGAATTGATTCCCAAATTGTCGCCAACCACACTATACAACAGACATTCCAACGGACGCTGTGCCACCAAAGCACTATCTTGTAATTTTAAACTGCCGGAAGCCGTGTTCCTTGGATTCATGTAAGGGTCCTCGCCCGCTTCCACCCGCTCGGCGTTCATTTTAGCAAAACCTTCGAGTGTCAAAATAATCTCTCCCCTAATGTCAAATTTTGATGGATAATCCCCTTTTAATTGTAAGGGAACAGATTTTATGGTCTTGATGTTGTTAGTTACATCATCCCCCTGAAAACCATCGCCACGGGTAACGGCTTTGACCAATTTTCCATTTTCATAGGTTAGACTGATAGAGGCCCCGTCATACTTGAGTTCACATGTGAATTCTACTTCCACATCGCCCAAAATCCGCTGGATACGTTTTTCCCAATCTTCCAAATCCTCCTTGGAATACGAATTGCCCAAAGAATACATACGATGTTCATGGGCAACGGTTTCAAAATTTTTGGTCACCATACCACCTACTCGCAGACTTGGTGATGCGGCATCATAAAATTCCGGATGTTCTTCTTCCAATTTTTGGAGTTCCTTGAGCTTCATATCGAACTCATAATCGGAAATGGAAGGCTCGTCGAGCACATAATATTTATAATTGTGTTCGCGAAGTTCGTTACGAAGCGATGCTATTTGTTCTTGGATGTTCATTTTCTATCAACTTTTAACATTCTCGGGTTACCAAAAATATCATTGCGCATTTCAATTTCCGAAAAGTGCTGGGTGTGGAAAAGCGCTTTGGTCTCGTCTCCCAAATATTGATTGATCTCAAAATACAACTTTCCTTTTTTTGATAAATATTTTTCAGCAAAATCTGTAATTGCCCTGTAAAACACCAACGGATCGTTATCTGGGACAAATAGCGCCGTATGGGGTTCAAAATCTTTCACGTTTTTATGGATTTGACTTTTTTCCAACTCTCTGACATAGGGCGGGTTGGATACAATTACATCAAACACAAGTTCAGGCTCAAGTTCAAGTCCAGGATTCAGAATGTTATGGTGCAAAAATGTAATATCCACTTCGTTCTTTTCCGCATTTTTTCGAGCAACGCTCAACGCTCCCTCGGAAACATCCAGTGCATATACTTTAGCACCCGGTAGATGTTTGGCCAATGCTATTGCAATGCACCCGCTTCCTGTTCCAATGTCAAGAATTTTAAACGAACGGTCATTGAGCGGGGTCGAAATTACGCTTCGACTTCGCCCAGCGTCCTTTTTAGACGGTTTTTTCACTAGAAAATCATCCAGAATCCACCCAACCAATTCCTCTGTTTCGGGCCGTGGAATCAGTACATTTTTATTTACTTGTAATTCCAGGTCCATAAAATGGGCAGTTCCCAATATATACTGTATGGGTTTCTCCATTTTTAATTCGGACAAAGCTTCAAAAAGCAGCTGCTCCTCTTCCTTTAACACGGTTAAACCGGGCTGTATGGCCAAAACAAAACGTTGCAGATTTAGATAATGCTCTATGCAAGAGTAAAAAAAAGAATCGATCTCTTCTTTTGGGTAAATGTCGCCCAATTCCTTATGGAAAATGTTTTTGACTTCTTTTAGTTGCATTATAATTTTTTAAGCATCCAGACCGGACAGGAATAATGTCCCGTACTGCCCATTGGGGCGTCGATATAGTCAAATCCGTTCTTTTTGTAAAGTTTTTGCGCTGCTTCCATATAAGGCATGGTTTCCAGATAACATGCCTCAAAACCGAACTCCTTTGCTTTTTGCAAGCATACATGGATCATTTGCGCGCCCAACCCTTTCCCTCTGGCCTCTTCCAAAAAATACATTTTTTGCAACTCGCATACGTTGCCATCGTAGTTGTCCAGTTGTGCTACACCGGCGCATCCGACAATCCTTCCTTGGTGCTCCACCACAAAATAAGCTGCTTTGGGCACATTGTAAGCTGAAAACATATCATCCAAGGATTTATCGGCATAGGCAGTGCCCACTTTGGGAATTCCCATATCTTCAAAAACTTTTCGTATTACCTGGGCC
This sequence comes from Flagellimonas alginilytica, assembly GCF_042134605.1. GTDB lineage: Bacteria > Bacteroidota > Bacteroidia > Flavobacteriales > Flavobacteriaceae > Flagellimonas > Flagellimonas alginolytica. The sequence continues at coordinate 3,718,529 of NZ_CP169638.1, forward strand.
ACCTGAGGGTTGTCGTCGGGGGTTATTTCTCGAATCGCCGTATCTCCCATTTTGTGCTATTATTGTTCTATTTTTGCCGGGTGAAGATACATCAAAAATACATCCTTCGCTGCATTGAACTGGCCAAAAAAGGTCTGGGAACTACAGCGCCAAACCCTATGGTGGGCTGTGTTATCGTGCATAATAACAAAATTATTGGAGAGGGTTTTACCGATCCTTATGGTGGTCCACATGCAGAGGTAAACGCCATACGTTCGGTGAAGAACAAAACTTTGCTGAAAGAAGCCTCGTTATATGTTACTTTAGAACCCTGTTCCCACTATGGAAAAACACCCCCCTGTGCTGATTTAATTGCTAAACATAAACTCAAAGAGGTTTTTATTGGGTTACAGGATCCACATGATAAAGTAGCCGGAAAAGGCATCAAAAAATTACAAGCTGCCGGATGTGAGGTTACGGTCGGCATTCTTGAAAACGAATGTAGGGCACACCACAAGCGGTTTCTGACCTATATGGAGAAAAAACGGCCTTACATAATTCTAAAATGGGCCGCTTCCGATGATGGCTTTTTAGCTCCCGATGCCGCTAAGCGAAGTGACAACCCTGAGCCTTTTTGGATCACCAATGCCCATTCCAAACAGTTGGTGCACCAATGGCGAAGTCAAGAGCAAGCAATTCTGGTAGGTACAAAAACCGTTTTGGAAGACAACCCAAGTTTGACCACTCGCAATTGGTCCGGTAAAAGCCCGGTTCGTGTGGTATTGGACCGTGATTTAAAATTAGACCAACGTTTTCACGTATTGGATGCCTCCGTAAAAACAATCGTACTGACCGAGGTTACCAATGGGAAAAAAAATATTAAAGGAGTGGATTACACCTTGGTTGATTTTTCAAAACCTTTGGCTCAACAAATTTGCAATGCTCTATACAGGCACAACATCATTAGTGTAATTGTTGAAGGAGGCTCACGAACACTTCAAACCTTTATAGATGAAAATTTATGGGACGAAGCACGGGTCTTTAAAGGTTCCGTTCGCTTTAAAAATGGATTGCCCGCACCAAAACATCAAGGAATATTGCAAAAAAGAACACAAATTTTAACCGACACCCTATCCATATATATAAATGATTAAAAATATAATTCTCGATTTTGGCGATGTACTTATTAATTTGGATAAACCTGCCACCGCAAAAGCCATGGTCCAACATGGTTTTAGTGGCATAACGCCAGATTTGGAACAGCTGTTTCAGAATTATGAGAAAGGACTATTGGGTTCTTCGGAGTTTTTGGACAGTGTTTCCTCTTATTTCCCAAATGCCAGCAGGGAATACTTAGTGGATGCCTGGAACTCCATATTATTGGATTTTCCCGAAAAGCGACTGAACTTTATTGAGCAGTTGGCCGCAGAAAACGAATACAAACTGTTATTGCTGAGCAATACGAACGACTTACATATAGAATGTGTAAAGCAAGAAATGGGGATGGAACGCTATAATAGGTTCAAAAATGCATTTGATGTGTTTTACCTGAGCTACGAAATCGGTATGCGAAAGCCGGACAGCGAAATATTCGAATTTGTATTGCAGGAAAACAACCTAGTGCCCCAAGAAACTTATTTTGTGGACGATGTGAGCGAGAATACCGATGCCGCCGCCGCATTGGGCATAAACACTTGGAACATAGCTGTAGGGAAAGAGGACATAATCCAATTAAAATCGAAATTATAAATGCTCTACCTAGCCCTTAGTGTACTGAGTTCCACTTGGATTTTTGTGGTATTTAAACTGTACGATGTGTACAAAGTACAGACCCTGATCGCCATTATAGTGAATTACTTTACGGCTTGCTCGGTTGGATTATTACTGTACGACCAACCATTGGAAATACAACAAATTTTGGGCGCATCTTGGATATGGGGACCCATATTTATGGGGGTGCTTTTCATCACTATTTTTAATTTAATGGCAAAAACATCGCAGGTTGCCGGTGTATCGGTAGCATCTGTGGCCACAAAAATGTCGCTTGTAATACCGGTATTGCTAGGCGTTCTATTATATAGGGAGCAGTTAAGTGCATTCGAGACCATAGGTATCCTGTTGGCATTGGCCGCAGTGTATTTGGTGTCCGGTAAGGGAAAGGGAATCCATGTGGACCGTAAACATTTAATACTGCCCATATTGGTGTTTTTAGGTTCCGGGGTTATTGATTCCAGCATTAAGTATTTTGAAGAAGAACATTTATCGGACCCTGAAATTCCAATTTTTTCGTCCATGATCTTTGGGTTCGCAGCTTTATCGGGATTGGTATTTATCGCTATTAGACCCAACAAAAAGGAAATGAAATTGAACATGAAAAATGTACTGGGCGGAGTTGCCTTGGGCATACCCAATTACTTTTCCATCTATTTTCTTATCCGTGCGCTACGGTCGGACCTATTAAGCAGTGCCGCTATATTTACCATAAACAATGTGGCGATCGTTATGCTATCTACCTTGATCGGTATTCTACTGTTCAAGGAAAAACTTACACCTAAAAACTGGGCAGGTGTAGCACTCTCCGTTTTGAGTATAATATTGGTAGCTTTGTTTTAATGGAGCGACCGGATACCTACAAAACTTTACATCGACCTTCCGAGGAGATACTATATAAGGATAGAAAGAGTAAATTCTATGCACAGGTTTTCCCCATTAGATCCGAAGATGATGTAAAACCCATCGTAGAGGAGCTGAGAAAAAAATACCATACGGCCAACCATGTTTGCTATGCATGGCAATTGGGAACGGAAAATCCAATCTATAGGGCCAATGATGATGGGGAGCCGAACAACTCGGCCGGCATGCCCATTTATGGCCAAATACAATCTTTTGATGTTACCAATGTACTCATCACCGTGACCCGGATATTTGGCGGCACCAAACTTGGGGTCGGAGGATTGATACAGGCTTACAAAACTGCAGCACAAATGGCCCTGGAAAATTCCAAGATCGTAAAAAAGATCATTAAGTCGCAATACCGGTTGCAATTTGGTTATGCAGACATGGATAAGGTAATGCGTATCATCAAACAGAAAAATCTGGACATTGTTTCACAAAAAATGGAGCTGGATTGTGATTTTGTTATTTCTGTCCGGTTAAGTGAGTCCGAAGACGTGTTTCAAATTTTCGATGAAATGCAAGCTGTGGCCATAACGCCCATTACATAATTGATAAAATATCCAGTAACTCAAAGCCTCTACCCATTACTGACATCTGAATTCCTCCTACGGTTCACCTAAGAATCCATCATTCAGTTTTTCCAAGATATATTCCGGACACTTAATGGGTCTTCCCGTTTTCTTGTCCATAAAGGCCAAAACTGTATTTGCAACGGCCAACAGCTCACCAGATTCATTTATCAGCTCGTAATCGAACTCTATCTTGACCATGGGTTTGGATTTCAGCTTTGTTTTAACCGTAATAAGGTCATCGTAAAGCGCAGACTTTTTGTAATCAATACGTAAGGAAATTACGGGCAACATAACCCCATTCTCCTCCATACTTTTGTAGGTAATTCCCAAGGACCTTAACCACTCCACCCGGCCCATCTCAAAATACTGTGCATAATTGCCGTGATAAACGACTCCCATTTGGTCGGTTTCTGCATATCGGACCCGAAAAGAATGTGAATTTAAACCCATTTTTAACTTAAAAATTATATATTTAGAGGCTCGTTGATTTTGAGAGTAACATGCGAAAAAAAAACAGAACTTTCAATGACTATTTGATTTTTTTTTTAAAAGAATTGTTCACATATTTGTCGCATCCAATAAGCATTTAATAACCCTATAAATGCTTACTCTTAAATTATAAGCTAACCATTAAAACAAGGAAAAACTTCT